>JAGBAJ010000001.1 GCA_017939755.1 Clostridia bacterium
CCGTTACTATTAAAAATTGCAGCTACAAATCCACCAATTAAAGCTATTACTAAAATAATTACAACTGCCACCCAACCTCCTGCAACTATTGCAGAAATAATAGCTTTTGTTGCAGCAATTATTGCCTTTACTGTTGCTATTGTTGCTTTCACAGTTACCTTAACTGCTTTTATAGTTAATTGTGCTGTTCTTTTAGCAATCATTATTGCTCTTTTACTTGCTTTAAAACTTTGTTTTGCCACTTTTGCACTATTTTTAGCAACTTGTTCAGATGTTTTTATTCCTTTTTTAGTAAGTTTAGCTCCATTCTTTGCATATTTAATGCTTTTTTGAGTTCCATTCTTTATTGTTCGTTTTTTTACTGCATTTTTAATTTGCTGTGCTTTCTTCTGTTTTATTTTAGATTTAATGTTTGATATTTTTTCTTTACTTTTTATGATATTCTGTTTTGTATTTTCTAATGATTTTTTCCCTATTTCATTACTCTTTGTTGCACCTTTTCTTGATAGATAACTTATATCATTTTGAATATGATTACTTGCATAATTTTCTGCTGAAGTATTTTCTTTTTTTGATGTAAATTCATTTAATCGTTCTTTTGTAGTTACTAAATTGTTTTTAAAGTTTTGTGTTTGTACTACTTTTTTATCTAATTGTTTTATTATACTTTTTTCTTTTAACTTTATATCTGGCATTTATACCACCTCCAGACTTTTATATTTTCTTCGCTATAATTACCATTCTTCCATTTTTTTGTGAATATTCACAAGTAGATAATGTAATTAGCTTATCTCCATAATTCACTTTGACATTTGTATTGTAAAACTCATAATTTCGACATTTTTCTACAAATGAATTAAAATCATTTTCATCATAAAACTTTGTATAATTATAATATTTAAAGCCTTTATCAGAATAAGCAACTGTTTTAAATGCAAATACTATTTCATAATCATTTTCAATAGTTTTATTATCTTCTAATGTATAAAACTTAATATATTTGTGGTTCTTATAATAGTTATAATTTTTGTAATTATCTAAATTAGAAAACATTGTGTTATTCTTCATGTGATGTCCATATATAATTAAGTTATCACTTGTTTTTAAATTACAATGTTCTGCTAAATATGGAGTTCCACTACTTGAATAATTTTTATAAACATTTCTATGAAGATAGAAATCTCCATTTTGCATAACAGGATAATTTATATTTGTTCCATCAATTTTAATCCACCCAATTATGTCTGTATTTATTTTTAAAATGCTTTCTAAATTGTAATTTCCAACATTTTTAGATGATAAATTACTTGTTTCATTTTTTAAATTGTCTGTAATTTGATTTTGGGCGGTCGTTTTTTCTTCTTCCTGAACTACTTCCTGCAATTCTTCAAATAATTCATTTTCTTTCTTATTTTCTGCAATTTCTTTTATAAAAAAATAACTACTAATAGCTAAAATAACTATTAGTAGTATTAAAATTAAACTATATACTTTATTCATTAAGATTCTCCTGGTTTAGTTGTCATCAGCCTATATAGTTCTGTATTCTTTGGAAATTTATTAACAAAAGGAACTAATGATGAACCTACTTTTATAAGTCCTTCTCCTGCTCCAACATTTGTTATAAAGCTCATCTGTAAATCTGATATATTTAATAATTTTGCAAGTTCAATTCTATCTGTACTTGCTTGATTAAGCATTATTATAAATTCAGAGTTTGCAAGCATAGTTCTAGCAGTATGACTTTGTAATAAATCTTCAACATTTTGTGTTATACCTGTGCAGAAAGCTCCATATTTTCTAACTCTTTTCCAAAGTGTAAATAAGAAATTTGCAGAATATTCATATTGGAATAATAAATATATTTCATCAATGAAAATATAAGTATTTTTTCCTTTTGTTCTATTAGCAGTAATTCTATTCAATATAGAATCTAATACTACTAACATTCCTATTGGTTGTAATTGTTTACCTAATTCTAAAATATCATAGCATATTAAACTATTAGATGTATTTACATTAGTGTTCATAGCAAATGTATTTAAAGAACCATTTGTAAATAATTCTATTGCAAGTGCTATTTCTTTTGCCTCATCTTCTGGTTGTTTCAATAGTTCTTCTCTAAAATCTTGCAGAGTTGGTGGTATTCCTTGATAATTTCCTTGTTGGAATACTCTATAAACATTTGCCGTACATCTATCAATTATTGATTTTTGTTTCGGTCCGAGATTTCCACTACCAATTAGTTGTTCACACAAAGATAATATAAATTCAGATTTTAATATTACTGGATTTGCTCCATCTCCATATTGAGAGTTCATATCCATTGCATTTATGTGATTATTACTTACTGCTGATATTTTAATTACCTCTCCACCTAAAGATTTAACAAGTGGTGCATATTCGGATTCTGGGTCTATTAAAATAATGTCTGCATTTGGATCTCGTAATCTTATTGAAGTTATTTCTTGCTTTCCTGCAAATGATTTACCACTACCAGATACTCCCAAAATGAATGAGTTTCCATTTAAAAGTTGTCTTCTATCTGCAATAATCATATTTTTACTAATAGCATTTTGACCATAAAAAATACCATTCTCGTGCCTAATTTCTTGCACTTTGAATGGCATAAATACTGCTAAACTTTCAGTAGTTAAAGTTCTTACTGCATCTATTTTTCTAACTCCAAACGGTAATACTGTGTTAAGTCCATCTAATTGTTGAAATCTTAATATTCCAAGCTGACATAGATTTTTACTAGCTATTTTTAAAATTGCATCTGTCACACTTTCTAATTTTTCTTTTGATTCTTCTGTTATTACCATTGTAATAACTCCTAAAAACATTCTTTGGTCACGAATAGTCAAGTCATCTAACATTTCTTTTGAGTCATTTCTTTGTTGTTCCATATCATAAGGTATTATTGCAGAAAAATTATTTTGAGCATTCTGTTTTCTCTGCCAGTTTGTAATATTAGTTTCTACACCTAATCTACGATTTTCTGCCTCTTTTACTGCCTCGTCCATTGGTATTGGAATAACATCTATTGATAACATCATATTTTTATTTAAGTCTGTAAGCTCTGTTACCATATCATCATTGATATAACTAGAATATTCCTTTAAGAATAATACTCTCCCATATCTATCTCCCATTTTAAAGTAATCTCTTTCCAATTCTACTGTATCAGGACAAATAAAATCTTTGAAATTATGACCTTTTTTCATTGTTTCGTGTATATCAAACCTAAAAGAAGTTTCTTCTCCTGTTCTATAAAAGTCGTGTGCTATTCTTAATCTTTCTTTTGCATCTAATTCAACGCATTTTGAACCTAATGTATTAAATCTGCTTATCAATTCACTACCTGCTCTATTAAAATAATTTCGAGCTTCTTCGACATTTTTCTTATAAACAGATATTGTTATTATCTTTTCTTGCACTATCTCATTTGCATTTTTTGCTTGAGATACAAGCATTTTATTATATTCTTTTCTATAATCATTAAGTTCATCATTGCTTTCATCTAGTAATATTGTTTTTTCAAAATCTAATTTATTTATTCTTCTATTATTTATTGTAATTTTAGTTATTGCTCCAACATCTAATGAATTTAATAAATCAGAATAATCTAAAAACATTGCCTCTTTATCTTCTTTACTAGCAACTGCATAATTTATATCCATAAACTTAAATGATTTTGAAAATTTATTTTTACTTACTTGAAAAATTCCATCTTCCCATATTGCTTTTATTGGAATAATATCTTGAACACATCTCGGTATTTTAAATTTTTCTTTATCTAATTTAAAAATTTTATTAAGAGTTCTCATTATTTTTTACCTCCTTTTTCTTCTTTTTATCTTTCTTTTCTTTCTTCTTTTTCTGTGGTTTTAGCAAACTTTGTTTTAACTTTTTATCAATAGTTGGTTTAAAGTTTTGGGCATATATATTTGTTGCTTTAAATGTTAATTTTTTAGGTGTCAAAAACTCTGATTTTATTACTGCAACAATAAACTTTTCTGCTGTCATTCCGTTATATTTAACAAATCCAAGTACAGCAAAAGGTGCAGCACCTAATATACAAATCCACGATAAAGTTTCTAACCCTAAATATGGTTTGAGTGCAAAATATAAAACAACTGCAACAATACAAGCTATTACAGAAAAAATGAACTGCCTTAAAGACAGTCCAAAAAATATACTCTCACTAAATTCTCTAATATCTTTGTTTATTTTTACTTCCATCTATCTTGCCTCCTTATTTCTTTTTGCTTTTGTTTTTTTCTCTTGTTCCAACTTATCTCTTGCTTCTTCAAGTATGTATTCGTCTATCATTTTGTAATCTTTAACTTCAATCTCTCCTTGTTGTAATTTTATAAGTCTGTCAATAATTTTTTCTCTTAAATCAGGATTACACTTATCTAAAAATATTCCCATTGTAGTTGCAAGTGGTGTCATTGATGGATTTTGGTAATCATATATTTTCAAATCTGTCATTCCACTTTTGGTATTTATATCAACTATAACATCTGGTAGATCTTCAAACTTAATTACTACCTCATCACATCCATCATCAACATATAACAATTTTTCCTTATCTTTTAAAATTTTCATAACTTCTTCAACACTATAAAATTGATAATCTTCCATAATTTTATCTTCCTCCTTCTCACTAAA
>JAGBAJ010000036.1 GCA_017939755.1 Clostridia bacterium
CGTGGAGGCTTTCAAAGAAAAATGCTCTTATACGAAAACTTTCGGGAGTTGAAACATGGGAAGGAGAAATTTTTTTAGCCATTTTGAAATAAAATTTCATATTTGTACATAAAAATTAAACTGAATATTTCATAAACGAAAGGAAGTGATAGCATGAATATGAAACCGTTTGATTGTGCTACAGCTAAAATAGGAGAAGAAGAAAAGAGAAGACGAAAGGAAATGGAAACAGAAATGAAAGGAAATTCAATTTCTCAAGAAATTCCAGATAGTTTAAGCCCTAGAGGTAAAGAAATCTATAGAAGATTATTAAGAACTATTCCAGATAGTTTATTGACTGAAAATGATGAAGATGCTTTAAGAGAATTAGCTTTTACAATAGATAATTTAATTACTTGTGAAGAAAATGTAGCAGAAAATGGAATATTAATTGATGGTAAAGAAAATCCAGCGTTAAGAGTTTATAGACAAATATTCCCAACCTTTGATAAATTAACATCTAAGTTTGGTATGTCGCCACGAGATAGAGCTGGTATAGTAATTGCTAAAATGAAACAAGAAGAAGATAAGGAAAAAGAAGAAGAAAGCGACATGGTTTTAAAATTGCTAAAAATGAATAGAGGAAATTAATAAAAGTCTTAGATAATTTCTAAGGCTTTTATTATGCAATTAATTAAGTACATAATTAGTTTTTTGGAAAAATTGTGGATAAGCTTTGATAGAAGATAGATTATTGGAGGTTTGGGATATGGAGAAGGAAGTTTATGATATTGATAAAGAAATTTATGAGATGGGAAAAGAGATTTTCAATTATTTAAAGGATAATTTTAGAATATACACCAACAAGGAATGTAAGCAATTAGAAAAAAACGAAGGTGCGTATGGTGTAATATATATCACTCAATGCAAAGTTAATGGGAAAATGTATATTGGGCAAAAGAAGATTGATAGAAAAGATTTTGATACTTATTTAGGTAGTGGAGTTATATTTACAAAAGCAGTAGATAAACATGGTAGAGATAATTTTGAAAGAATTATATTAGAAATTGCATATTCTAAAGAAGAGTTAGATTATTTTGAAATTAAATATATAGAACTATTTGAAGCTAGTGAAAAATATAATAGAGATTTATTTTATAATATAGCGTGTGGTGGTAGTGGTGCGTGTTTAAAGGGTAAAGATAATCCGAATTATGGTAAAGAATTTAGCGAAGAAACCAAAAAGAAACTTAGCGAAGCTAATAAAGGTAAAAAGTTAAGCGAAGAAACCAAAAAGAAAATGAGTGAAGCTCATAAAGGCGAAAGCAATTTTATGTATGATAAACATCATTCAGAAGAAGCAAGAAAGAAAATGAGTGAAGCTCGTAAAGGTAAGTATCATTCAGAAGAAACCAAAAAGAAACTTAGTGAAGCTAATAAAGGTGAAGATAACCCTTTTTATGGTAAACATCATTCAGAAGAAGCAAGAAAGAAAATGAGTGAAGCTGCTAAAAGTAGAAAA
>JAGBAJ010000037.1 GCA_017939755.1 Clostridia bacterium
ATCTAAACAAGGACTTCATGCTTATTTCATAGTCAACTTCAGAACATATGACGAAACTTATCTTATATCAGGAGATACTTTACAACAAGCCTTTGAAGGTAAAAAGTCCATACCTTTAGAATGGTTCAGGGAAAACTGTAGGAGAATTGTACAAACTAAAAAGAGAACTAGATGGAGATATGAATATCCATTTTTATAGGAGAGGGTATTATGATAAACAAATTAGTAAACTTAAGTGAAAAAATCTTACCAATAGCAATAGGGATTATAGGTGTAGTTTCAAGAGAGATAAATACAATGCTTTTATCAGCTATAGCTATAATACTATTTTACATATTTATAATAACAAGTGATTTTATAAACAAAATTGAGTCAATGGAGGTAATAAAACATGATAATAACTAATTGCTGTGGAACTTGTTTAAATGCTGAATATCATCATAAGAAGGGAAAAACTGTACACTGTAACTTATTTGATATAACAGCACATCAATTCCAACTATGTGATTGTCACCAAAAAGATTTAGATAAAGTGGAGCGTATACACGCTTACTTAAAAACATTAGATTAGACTTTGATAAATCATTAAAATAAATTTTTACGAGGAATGATAAAGTGAATGTATATATATAGTAACATCTGAAAATATTAAAAAGTGTAGTGATTGTAGAAAAGATATAAATAAATCAGACATATTTTATATGATTTCACTTACACAAAACAAAAATAATGGAATTAGCTTTTATTTATGTAAAGAATGCAAAGATAAATTAAAAAGTATATTAAATGCAGAATAAAAATTCCATTAAAATAAAACTTTTAAAGGAAGTGAGGAAATAAAAATTGGAAGCAAATAAAGTTTATAATATGGATTGCATAGAATATATGAAAACTATGCCTAATGAAAGTGTAGACTTAATAATAGCAGACCCACCTTATTTTCAGATATTAAAAAATGACTGGGATAATATGTGGAAGAGCGAAGAAGAGTATTATAGCTGGTGTAATGAATGGATAGGAGAATGTTTTAGAATACTGAATAAAAATGGTTCAATGTATATATGGAATTGGTTTGATAATATATGTGAAATGGGGCATATAGCAAAAAAACACAATTTCATAATAAGAAATCTTATATGTTGGAATCGAGGGGGAGGAAGAGAAACAAAAAATTGGGGAAGCAAGAAGGAGGATTTATTGTATCTAACAAAAACCAATAAACCTGTATTTAATTTAGAAGATATTCTTATTAGTGCAAATGACCCAAATAGAAAAATGAGTAAACAGGCTTGGGAAAGGGGAAGATATGAAAGAAAGGGTAGAAAGAATTACAATGAAGAAAGCGTAAACCCATCTAATGTGTGGTATGACAGTTTAGTTGCAAGTAACAGCAAAGAAAAAGTGAATCATCCTAGCCAAAAACCTTTGAGTATATGTGATAGGATTATAAAAGCATCAAGCAATGAAAATGATTTGATATATATACCGTTTGCAGGAAGTGGAAGTGAGATAGTAAGCTGTATAAATAATAATAGAAACTATATAGCAACAGAACTCAATAATAATTATATAGAAGAAATAATAAAACCAAGAGTAGATAATTTAGTAGGTTAAAATCCATTAAAATAAAACTTTTAAAGAAAATAGACAATTAGATATTTATATAAAAATAAAATGTGTGTTAGAGTTTTATCCATTGAGGATATGCAATTATTGACAAAGAGTTAGGTTTCCATACCTAACTTTTTAATTTATTTTTAAAAAAGTGTTGACATTAAATTCCATATAGTTTATTATAATAATTGTAAGAAAGATAAAACAAAACACAGGAGGACAATCCAATGGCTTTTAAAATCAAAGAAATGGAAGTTAAATTAGGTATGACAGTAGAGATTAACGGAACATGGACTAGAGTAGATAATGGGTTAATCCTAGAGAATACTGATTTAGAT
>JAGBAJ010000038.1 GCA_017939755.1 Clostridia bacterium
TTGCTGGGTCTCTCTCATCTTCTATTATTCCAAAATACATATTAAAAATCTCATTCATACTCACTTTCATCACCGAGATGAATACTAACATATTTTATCAAATATTACAATTCTGTAATATTTGATGAAATTACCCTGAAATAAACGTAGTAACGTTGAAAAAGTTAAAATACCATGTTATAATACATCAGTACGTTAATTGGCATGAGAATTGTTAAATGATTGATTTATAAAGGGGGGTTTTATAAAATGGTTGATGATGTAAACAGAATTAACAATAGTAGGAATACAAAAGAGCAAAGGTTTCTTGACAATCTCGTAATTCTTGGTAAAAAGATTTCTATAGAAGCTGCTACAAATCAAAAATTAGAAGATAGAATAAAAAAAATGTCAAGTTATTAATATAATTTGAGTTACATGAATTAAACTTAACTTTAGGAGAGAACAATGGGAAATATTGATATAAATAGAATTTGGAAAAAAGGTTTTCCAGAAGATTCGTTAGAGGCGAATGTAGAAGCATATTGCAGAAAGATGGCCAGTGAAAGAACGGATAAATTGCTTAAATGTTATTCTGCCCTTAAAATGAGTAGGGGAGGAAGATACATAAATTCTGATTTGTTAAAGATGGTATATCCATTTTATGCAGGAAAGTTTGAACATAGAGAAAGGTTTAATACAGCCATAACGAATTCTGCGGCTGTTTTAACAAGTGAAGTCTTTTCAAGAGCTGTGCGAAATCCTGAAGTTGATAAATGCATTTTTGTTTTAGGACCATATGGAGCTGGAAAATCATATTTTGTTCAGTCAGTCTTTGAAGTATTAGATGAAAATGATTTTAAGGGAACGATTGTGTATGAAGGGTCAATAACTCCTCCAGCATTTAACAACAAAGTCCAAGAGGCAATAGATAATGGCTTGTTTGTAGAGGTTATAGCAATTAATCCAACTTTAGAGCTTTCAATGAGAAATATTAGAGCAAGAGAAAAGCAAATAGGTAGAGGGGTGGAAAGGAAAGAAGTCCTAGATAAATTTTCGAATTTTCATAGATATTTTGTTGACTTGACAAAAGCGTTTCCTTCAATGCCATACACAATATATAGTAAAGATAGAAATAAAGCTATTAATCTTCAAGGTGGAAGCTATAATTTAGAAGAGCTGAACCATGGTACACCAGATGAGATAGCTAAGGAGTATGATCGAATTATTGCTATACTAAATAAAGAAGATGGGATTAGTGAAGAAGTTACAATTCCAGAGTCTCGCAGAATTGGAATGAAGAATAGGTAAAACAATATAATTAATCACAATATTTCAGAACAAAGACATGAAAAAATTTTTCATGTCTTTGTTCTGGATTTTTCCATAAAGTGTTATAATACAAATAAAACTTGTATACTTTGTATACAGATCACAAATAAATGAACGATGGAACACCGACTTATTGGTGTGTTGAATTGGTTATACAATTCCGTTGTTCTTTTCTCAATTTTGCCAATGCCATTGGCAAAATTGGCTAATGTAGTATTAGATAATCTTAAATGTTGTTAATATATTACGAATTTGTGTCTCTAATTTTTTAATGTATTTTTTTATCTATCGTCATAAGGATCAGACTGGTCAGAAATTTTTTTATTAGGCGTTTGTGTATCCTTTATCTGAACTAAATACCTTTTATGAGCGTCCATATAGAATTTGCTTTTATATACAACTTTTCAATCTGCATCATATAAGTCAGATACGCCAGCTTCTTGTAGATATTCTTCAACAGATTTTGTCATTTTAGATTCATCAAAAACAACTTCATCTCCAGAGCCAACGCTAACTGCCCACTCATCTAATGCATCTAAATATTCAAGTGGATTTTCGAAATCTTCCATTTGGGGTTGAGGTGATTTTTTCTTTTCTACAGCTCTGCAAATACCAAATCTATCTATTAAAAAATCTTCAACAGTTTGAAAACCTTCCTGAACATCTTGCACTTGAAACGGGGTAGTTAACCTTTTTAGTAATTCAGAAGCTTCATCGGGATTTGCATGTACATTTATCGAGTAAGCATGGCGGAATATATTGTCATAATTATAGTAACTAGGGTATCTTTCCATTAGTGCTTTAAAAAGAGCTTCATTTTCTTCAGAAAGACTCGAAACCATTATGTACTTATTCTCACCGTCATCTCTGTTACTACACATAAATGTAAAAATATTTTTATTCCATAGTAGTTTACACGCTTCTTGACATTCTGGAATAATATATTCATCAATATTTGATGCAACTTCTTCCATATCAACGTACGAATAATTAAAATTTTTATTTGAATTATCTTCTTTCATAAGGCCACCTCCTATATATATCAATCAACTTATTATACCACATTTTTACTAAGAATGGTAGTTTATGTAGGAGGTTGAAGTAATTTTCTCTGAGACTGCTAAGTTGTTGTTTGTGGGTATGTTTTTAGAGAAAAAAGTATTAATCGGATTATTGAGAAAACCCATAAAAGGAAAAAGTTCAATAATTTCTTTGCAAAGAATGAACGAATACCAAAAATGCGCTCTTTTAGAGATAGTATAAAAGATTTAAGTTTAGATAGCTTGAAGAATATTAATAAAAATATTATAAGAAAAGCTAAAGAGAATAATGTGTATAGACAAGGAACTATTGACAATTTTGTCGTTGTTGGAATTGACGGAACAGAGAATTTTGGAAGTTATAAAAAGATTTTTGTATGTCTTTATCCTGTAAAAAACCTTGAAGTTATTATATAGCTATGGTATATTTGTAAATGAAAATTCTAAAGTAAAGGAGACAAAATGGAAAGTATTATTGAAGTAAAATCTTTGACTAAGAGGTACAAAGAAAAAAGAGCTGTTGATGATTTATCTTTTGATGTATACAAAGGGGAGATACTGGGGCTATTAGGTCCAAATGGAAGTGGAAAATCAACAACCATGAATTGTATATTATCGCTTCTAAATTTTGATAGAGGAAATATTAAAATTTATGGAAAAGAGATGACTCCAAATGCCTATGATATAAAAAGAAAAATTGGAGTTGTTTTTCAGGATGTTGCTGTTTTCGATGAGCTAACAGTATATGATAATATTGACTATTTTTGTGGGCTGTATATAACAGACAAGAAGATGAAGAAGAAATACGTAGATGATGCAATGAAGTTAGTTGGAATAGAAGAGTATAAAAAATATTTTCCAAAACAATTATCAGGAGGTCTTTTAAGAAGGCTTAATATTGCATGCGGAATTGCACATAAACCAGAAATTATTTTCTTAGATGAACCTACTGTAGCAGTTGATCCTCAAAGCAGAAATAACATATTGGAAGGCATAGAAACATTAAGAAAAAATGGGGCAACAATAGTGTATACGACACATTATATGGAGGAAGTTGAAATTCTTTGTGATAGGGTAATTATATTGGATAAAGGAAAAATTATTGCTAGTGGAACAACAGATGAGTTAAAAGAGTTGGCAAAGACTAAGGAAAAAATTCGTGTTGAAACTAAAGAGCTAGGAAATAAAGAAATTCATGAAATAAAGAAGTTATCATGTGTAGAAGAGGTTTTATACAAAGACAATATACTTGAAGTTATGTATACAGATGAAAATAATAATCTAGAAAATATTATTGGTTATTTAAAATCAAATAATATTAAATATTCGAGAATCTTTTCTGAGAGACCAACTCTAAATGATGTGTTCTTAGAGCTAACAGGAAAGGAGTTACGTGACTAATGTTTATTCATAACTTTAAATACACGTTAAAAGCCCTATTCAGAAATAAGTCACTAATATTCTGGACATTTGCGTTTCCTATAATTCTTGGATTGTTCTTTAATATGGCGTTTTCAAAACTAGAAGAATGAGAAATGCTTAATGTCGTTGACATTGCTGTAATTCAAAATGAGGAACTTGATAATAACAATAGTTTTAAGCAAGCTATGGATTATCTTAGCAACGAAAAGAATAGTAATAGACTTTTTTCTACTAGATATGTTTCTGAAGAAGAGGCATCGGCACTTCTAGAAAAAGGTGAAATATCCGGGTATGTTAAATTAACAGCAGAAAATCCTAAAATTGTGGTAGATAAAAATGGTGTAGATCAAACTATTATAAAATATGCTGTAGAAGAGATATATCAATCTCAAGATTCCTATGAGGAGCTGTATAAAAATATTGAATCAATTTTTAATAAAGAAGATGGCCAGTCTTTTTTTGATAGAATTAAATCTTTAGTGATAATGCTAACAAAAAATAACATAAATATTAAAGACACATCAAAATCTAACTTAAGTTATACAATGATTGAGTACTATACATTAATTGCAATGACTTGCATGTATGGAGGAATAATTGGTGCGGTTGCTATTAGTTGGATTTTAGCTAATATGACAAATATAGGTAAAAGGACATCTGTAAGTCCATCATCTAAATTGACAATGATTTTAAGTTCATGTATGGCAAGCTATGTTGTTCAGATTATAGGCATTGCAATATTATTTGCATTTACCATATTTGGGCTTAAGGTAGATTACGGAGATAAATTGCCACAAATAATACTACTATCCTCAATTGGCTGCTTAGCAGGATTAAGTTTAGGACTTGCAGTGTCTACAACTGTAAAGTCTGGAGAAGGGGCAAAAGTGGGCATTATTTTAGCAATAACAATGACAGGATCTTTCTTATCAGGGATGATGGGAGTTACAATGAAATATATTATAGATAAAAATGCTCCTATAATTAATAAGCTAAATCCTGTAAATATGATTACTGACGGATTTTATTCGTTATATTACTATGATACGTTAGATAGGTTTAACTTTAACGTAGCAAGCTTAGCGATATTCTCTGTAATAATGCTTGTAATATCAGTAATGACTTTAAGGAGGCAGAAATATGACAATATTTAAGACCTTTTTTAAAATAATGCTAAAATATAAATTCATAATAATAATGTATACTTCAATGACTATCTTTTTTGCAGGAATGGGAGTGCAGAGCAATAGCTCAGAAACGGATTTTTCAGAAACAAAACCAAACATTTATATTGTTAATAATGATGAAGAAGTTGGCATTACAAAAGATTTAGTAGAATATTTAAAACAAAAATGTGAAATAGCGGAGTTAGAAAATAGTAAGCAGGCAATTGAGGATGCTATGTTTTACAGAGATGTTGACTATGTTATATATATTCCGCAAAACTTTAGGGCGGATTTTATAGCTAGAAAAAATCCTCAAATCGAAATAAAGCAAACAGGTAATTATGGTGCAGAGCTTGCTAAAATGAATTTTGAAAGATATTTAAAAGTAGCTCAAAGAAAGGTTCTGGAGTTTGATAATGAAGATGAACTTATTTCTGAAATACATAAAGTTATAGAGAGAGAAACGGAAGTAGATTTAAGAGAAAAGATAGATACAACAAAGATGGCAAAGTTGTCAAGATACTTTAGTTTCGCAAGTTATTCAATATTAGCTATTACAATATATGTTTTAGCTACAATTTTAGCGGTATTTAAGGAAGAAAAAATATCAAAAAGAACAAATATAAGCTCTCTACATTATAAAAAGTTTAATAAAAGTTTGTTTGCTGCTAGTAGTGTATTTGGAGTTGCACTGTGGGTAGTATTTGTGGTATTAGCCATTATTGTTACAGGAAATGGAGTATTTACTATAAATGGTATGGCTTATATAGTTAATATGTTCGTATTTATAATTTGTGCAATGTGCATGTCTGTATTTATAGGAAATATTATAAAAGATAAAAATGCAGCAAATGCAATGGTAAATATAATAGCTTTAGGATCAAGCTTTTTATGTGGAGCATTTGTACCAGCTCAATATTTGCCAGATTTTGTATTAAAAATAGCTCATGTGTTACCATCATACTGGTACGTTAATACAAATGGTATTATAGAAAATTGTAGTAATTTCAGTGGAGAAGCTTTAAATACAATACTTGTGAACACTGCTGTATTAATTGGATTTTCAGTTTTATTTATGATTTTAACAAATATCGTTTCATCAAAAAGGAGAAAAATAGATTAGGATGTCAAAGGGGACGGAGATTCTTGACACAAACAAAAAAATGTGTCGAAAATCTCCGTCCCTTTTGACATCTTTTTTTAGGTAACTGGATTTACTTTTTACATGAAATAAGTTAAAATTGTAGTATAATTTTGGCGATTTTGGGCACAACTTCAAAATAGCTTAAATCACTATTAAATAATTAGGAGGTTTATATGATACACAAAATGAAATTAAAAGAAGATCCTTTTTATAGAATGAAAAATGGATTAAAAGAAATAGAATTTAGATTATTTGATGAAAAGCGTCAGCAAATAAAAATAGGCGATAAAATAGAATTTAGTAAACTTCCTGAATTAGAAGAAAAACTTATTGTTGATGTATTAGATTTATACAGAGCAAATAATTTCAAAGAGCTATTTCTTCACATATATAATGACGAAAAAGAAGCAGAAGATAAAGTAGAAAGAATGAGAGCATTCTATAGTAAGGATGAAGAAAATCAATATGGAGTTGTGGGTATTAAGGTCAAAATTAATACAGACGATTTATTCAAATCTATTGAAAAATATGTGCCATTCAATGAACAAGAAGAAGTAGACAAAAGAATAATGCTTAAATATTTAAAAGAATCGAATAATATATTGACTCGCAATAATGAAATGGCACACTTTACCAGTTCAGCATTTGTATTTAATAAAAATCACACAAAAGTACTTATGACATATCATAAAATCTATAATTCATGGGGATGGGTTGGAGGCCATAGCGATGGAGACAACGATTTATTATATGTTGCAATGAAAGAAGCTATGGAGGAAACTGGAATTACAAAAGTAAAACCAATTTATGATGATATCTTCACATTAGAAATAATTAATGTAAATGGACATGAAAAAAGAGGAAAATATGTAGCGTCTCATGCTCATTTAAATGTAACATATTTACTTGAAGCTGACGAAAATGAAGAAATACATATTAAAGAGGACGAGAACAGCGGAGTAGCGTGGGTGCCAATTGATGAAGTTATTGGTAAATCAACAGAGCCATGGGTTAGAGAGCGTATTTACAAAAAAATATTAGATAAATTTAAATCTGAAAATAAGGATTAATTTTGGGGATGATTTTGGGGAAACCTTCCGAAATCATCCCTAAAATCATTGACTTTGGGATAGTAATAATGTAGGATTCTTGTATAGTTTGGATAGATTTTTAAAAAGGAGTAGTTAGTGGATATGAAAGTTTTAATTCAAAGAGTTAAATATGCTGAAGTAAAAGTTGATGGTAAAAGTGTTGGAAAAATAAGTAAAGGACTTTTGGTTTTTCTTGGTGTGGGGCATGAAGATAATGAAGAGCTTGCAGATAAATTAGTAAAGAAATTGATAAATTTGAGAATTTTTGAAGATGAAAATAACAAGATGAATAAAGCTTTAAAAGATGTAAATGGAGAGCTATTAATTGTATCACAATTTACCCTTTATGCAGATTGTAGTAATGGAAACAGACCAAGTTTTACAAATGCTTGCGAACAAACAAGAGCAAATGAATTGTACGAATATTTTAAACAAAAATGTGCTGAATATGATGTGAATGTTGAATCTGGAGTATTCGGAGCTGATATGAAAGTAGAGCTTCTTAATGATGGACCAGTTACAATCATGCTTGATGAAAGTGTTATATAATTTTAGGGACATACACACTAGCTACTTAATGTCCGGAAGATTAGTTTGAGAAATACTTGAAAAAATTATTGAAGCAATAAATAGGAGAGATGTATTATGGATATAAAAATTTTACATATGGTTGAAGGAGCAAAAGAAGCAACAGGAATAGCAGTTATAATAGATGTTTTTAGAGCATTTACAGTAGAGGCATATTTAATGAATAATGGAGCTAAAAAATTAATACCGGTAGGAGATATGCAAATAGCTTATGATTATAAAGAAAAAGATGGGAATTGTATATTAGTAGGTGAAAGACATGGAATAATATTGCCGGGATTTGATTATGGTAATTCTCCAGCTCAAATAAAAGATGTTGATTTTAATGATAAAACAGTCATACATACAACAAGTGCAGGAACACAAGGAATTGCAAATGCTCAAAATGCAGATGAAGTATTAACAGGAAGCCTTGTAAATGCAAAAGCAATAGCAAATTATATAAAAAGTAAAAATCCAAAAGAGGTTTCTTTAGTATGTATGGGATTAGAAGCAACATCTCAAACAGAAGAAGATAATTTATGTGCATACTATATAAAAAGTATTCTAGAAGGAACTACGCGAGAGTTAGACAAAGAAATTGAAAAGTTAAAAACAACAAGTGAAGCTAAATTTTTTGATGAAAAACAAAAAGATGTATTTCCAGAGGAAGATTTTTATTTAAGCACAGAAGTAAATAAATTCAATTTTGTATTAAAAGTAGAAAAAGACAATGAAGGAATGAACTACATTAAAAAAATAGAAGTATAAAATAATATGGTAATTTAGGAGGTAAATTATATGACTTTGAATTATAAATATTGCCTCAAAAATAGGAACTAAATCGATTGATGATTCTGTTGATTACTAAAATAAATTTTACATAGATAAATATATGAATGAAAGATAAAATTTAGATAAATAAATACAAAGGAGAGCTACATAGTGAAAATAAAGGTAAATGGAATAGAAGTATATTATAATGTAATTGGAGAGGGAAAAGAAGTTATATTGTTGAATCCAAATTCAGTTAATACAAATATTTTTATGAAACCGATTGTTAAACTATTTAAAAAAGATTTTAAAGTATATTGTGTAGATAGAAGAGGATGTGGAAAAAGTACAAGAGATTGTTTGATGACATATGAAGAAACAGCCAAAGATATTTATGAAATGATTAAAAAATTAAAATTGGATAAACCTATAGTTGTCGGATTTAGTGGAGGAGCATCGGTAGCTTTACATTTAGCTATACAATATCCTGATGTAATATCTAAATTAGTATTATGTAGCGGATCTGCTAGAAAGATTCAGATTAAATCAAAAAAATTTTTTGATAAATTAATTTGGTATCCAGGAAAAAAGAATACAGATAAATTTTGGAAATTGATTGATGAAGCAAAAGAGATAACTGTAAGTGAATTAAATTCTATCAAAGCTGATACATTTGTTATAAATGGTGGAAGAAAAGATATTATTCCAGTTTTGGAAGCAGAGTATATTGCAAGTAATATAAATAATTCTAAAATTTGGATATTAGAAAAGGAAAGACATTGTAGTTATGTAAAAAAGATATATTGGTATATGGGCGTAAAAGATTTTATAAATGAAACATCTGTCTAATAGGCATACAATAAGTATGCTTCATAGATTTCAAACTTGTTTGCCTAGTAAAATAGCAATTCTAATTTGAACAGAAAAAGAAAGGTGATTTTTATAAACAGAGTAAATAGTTATAGAAGTATTAGAGCAGCAAAATCACCTAAAGCCATATTTCTTTGTTTTGAATAAATAATCTTTCAGATGACTTTGGAACGTGTCACTAAAATCATATTAACTACAAAAAAGGTCAACATAATTTGACTTACAAGCAAAATTGTTATATAATTATATCCATGCTGATGGACAAGTTCCATGGGTATATGCCATAAACAAGTAGTCAATAACGAAAGGATGAATGCAATGAAAGTAACAACAGTTGGAGACCAGTTTAACGAGCTCGAAAGCAAGTTCAAAGAGGCATTGGAGAATGAAGGCTTTAGCGAATACGAGCAAAAGGTACTTAGGGATGCTATTGATTCGGTTCAATACGTCAGAGGTTTTTTTAGTGAAAAACATGTACTTCCGAAGTTAGAGGAAAGTGTTCATACCACTTGGGGAAAGACCTTTATGTGGATTCGTGGTTCTTTTATAAACATTGAAAAGGCAGAGGCTATAGTAAATTCTCCCAAAAATGAAAATATACTTCAGATGGTGAATGGACAATGTCGTAGTACAGACGAAAAAAATGTTGGACATTCGCTTCCCGGCAATAGGGATATAATCGGAGTAGATTTGGTTAGCGGAAATACGCTGGATGATGCACATACCGTTCTTTCTACGGAGGAAAATCGCATGGAAGATTTCGGTAGTTATGCTGCAGAAAACGAAGATGATGAAGACCTTAATGATGAATATTCTGAAGAATTGTTCATGGGGTTGAGCATGTAGTTTTCAAACACTCTTTATCGTAAAAGATAGAGAGTGTTTTTTTATTAGGAAAATCATGCTGACTTTTCTTAATGTATAAAAAAGGATTTAGGCTATCTGAAAAATCAACATAACTTGACTTGCACGTAAAATTGTTATATAATTACACCCATACTGATGGACAAGTTCTGTGGGTATATGCCATAAACAAGTAGTCGATAACGAAAGGATGAATGCAATGAAAGTTACAACAGTTGGAGACCAGTTTAACGAGCTCGAAAGCAAGTTCAAAGAGGCATTGGAGAATGAAGGCTTTAGCGAATACGAGCAAAAGGTACTTAGGGATGCTATTGATTCGGTTCAATACGTCAGAGGTTTTTTTAGTGGAAAACATGTACTTCCGAAGTTAGAGGAAAGTGTTCATACCACTTGGGGAAAGACCTTTATGTGGATTCGTGGTTCTTTTATCAACATTGAAAAGGCAGAGGCTATAGTAAATTCTCTAAAAAATGAAAATGCACTTCAGATAATGAATGGACAATGTCGTAGTACAGACGAAGAAGTTGTTGGACATTCGCTTCCTGGCAATAAGGATAGAACTGGAGTAGATTGGGATAGCGAATATGCGCGATATGATGCATATATGTATCTTGCTACGGAGGAAAATTGCATGGAAGATTTCGGGAGTTATGATGCAGAAGACGAAGATGATGAATGCTCCTCTGATGATGATTACTCTGATGGTGAATGCTCCTCTGATGATGATTACTCTGATGATGAATATTATGATTATTGATTTATTCATAGGGTTGAGTATGTAGTTTTCAAACACTCTTTATCGTAAAAGATAGAGAGTGTTTTTTTATATAACAGGAAAGTTTTACTTTCCTATGCAAAGCTGAGTTACGGATAATACATACACAGGAAATTCACGAAAAATCTTCGATTTTCCGATTTGTTCTTATAAAAATAAGGTTTACTTTTCATTAAAAATAGGTTAGAATGGTAGTATGTTTTTTAGAAAAGAGGAATGTTATATATATGCAAAATAGAATGATTAAATGTTTAGCATACGAAGGAAAAGTCAGTATAAAATGCATTGATTCAACAAATATAGTGGAAGAGGCAAGAAAAATACATGATTTAAGCCCTGTTACTACAGCAGCGCTTGGAAGAATGCTTACAATAGGTAGCTTAATGGGTAGTAATTTAAAAGAAGATGATGACCAAATTACATTACAAATAAAATCAAATGGACCGATTGATACAATGATTGTTGTAGCTGATAGATATGCTAATGTAAAAGGATACATAAAGAATCCAAATGTAGATATTCCATTAAAATCAAATGGAAAGCTAGATGTTAGCACTGCTGTCGGTAAAGATGGAATGCTTTACATTATTAAAGACATAGGACTTAAAGACCCTTATGTTGGTTTGACAAAGTTAGTATCTGGTGAAATCGCCGAAGATTTCACAGAATATTTTGCAAAGTCAGAGCAAATTCCAACCGCTATCGCATTAGGAGTTTTAGTTGATAAAAATGGTGTAAAAAGAGCAGGGGGATACATTGTTCAACTTATGCCAGATGCAACAGATCAGGATATTTCTAAATTAGAAGAAAACCTTAGAGTAATTCCACCAATAAGTAAATTATTAGAAGATGGTAAGTCTTTAGAAGAAATCGCAGAATTAATTTGTGGTGATGATAAGTTGCTTGTGTTTGACTATGCAACACCACCTGTATATAAATGTGATTGTGAAAAGAGCAGAATCGAAAAAGGTTTAATATCTATTGGTGCAAAAGAGTTAGATAATATAATTAACACTGATGGAAGAGCAGAAGTTGTTTGTAGATTTTGTAAAAAAGCTTATGAATTTTCAAAAGAGGATTTAGAAAGATTAAAGAATGAGTGTAAATAAGCTTATAAAATTAGCAATTTTTAGAAAGAAGATGTTACGATTCACAGCTAATAAAATTCTTATTAGCTGTGAATTGTAACAAGAGATTTGAGGAGTGTTAACAAATATAAAAAAAAGCTTGCATTTCTACTAAAAAGCTGATATAATAGCGACGTTGAAAAACAATACGCACATAAAATTAGTTAGAGGAAGGTGCTTATAAATGTAAGTTTTCTTTAATGATTGAAATTTTATGGAGGTAAAACAAAAAGGAGGAAATAAAAATGGCAGTAGTTGCAATGAAACAATTACTAGAAGCTGGTGTTCATTTCGGACATCAAACTAGAAGATGGGATCCAAAAATGGCTGAATATATATTTCAAGCTAGAAATGGAATCCACATTATTGATTTACAAAAAACATCTAAAAAATTAGATGAAGCTTATGATTTCATGAGAAGTCAAGCAGAAGAAGGAAAAACAGTTCTATTTGTAGGAACTAAAAAACAAGCTCAAGAATGTATGAAAGAAGCTGCAGAAAAGAGCGGTATGTACTATGTTAACCAAAGATGGTTAGGTGGTATGCTTACAAACTTTGGAACAATTAGACAAAGAGTTGAAAGACTTAATGAATTAGAGAAAATGCAAGAAGATGGTACATTTGATGTATTACCTAAAAAAGAAGTTATTCTTTTAAAGAAAGAAATGGAAAAACTAGAAAAAAATCTAGGTGGAATTAAAGAAATGACTGAAATTCCAGGAGTTCTTTTTGTTGTTGATCCAAAGAAAGAAAGAATTGCTATATTAGAAGCAAGAAAATTGAACATTCCAGTTGTTGGTTTAGTTGATACAAATTGTAATCCAGAAGATGTTGATTATGCTATTCCTGGAAATGACGATGCTATTCGTGCAGTAAAATTAATTGCTGATACAATGGCAAATGCAGTTATTGAAGGAAGACAAGGAGAAGCAGAAGACGTTTCTAATTCAGCAGAAGAATCTTTCGAAGCTGAAAATAATGAGCCAACATCTATGGAAGAAGTTGTAGCTGCAGAAGAATCAGCTGAATAATTAAGTAAATAAAAGTCCTAAATTAATCTAGGGCGGATATATATTTGCTCCTACATTATTTTAAAATAATTGTGGGAGCTCTTTTTATTTTTATTGGTTAGAAAACAAAAGTTATTCTAACAAGAAAGGGGTATTTATAATGATAACAGCAAGTCAAGTTAAAGATTTAAGAGAAAAAACAGGTGCAGGAATGATGGATTGTAAAAAAGTTCTAACAGAGGCTGATGGAGATATGGAAAAGGCAATTGAACTATTACGTGAAAGAGGAATTGCGAAGGCTGCAAAAAAATCTGATAGAGTAGCTGCAGAAGGGTTAGTTGCTGCATACGTTTCTGAAGATGCAAAAATCGGAGCAGTTGTTGAAGTTAATGCTGAAACAGACTTTGTTGCATCAAATGCAGAATTTAAAGCTTTTGTTGAGGACGTTGCAAAACAAATTGCTACTCAAAATCCAGCTAATGTAGAAGCATTACTTGCTCAAAAATCAATCTCTGATGCTGATAAAACTGTTCAAGAAGTTTTAACAAATAAGATTGCTACAATCGGTGAGAACATGTCAATCAGAAGATTTGAGAGATTTGAAACAAACGGAATGGTTGCTAAGTATATTCATGGAGATGGAAAAATTGCCGTTTTAGTTGAGATGGAAGGTTCTTCAGAGGAACTAGCAAAAGATATTTGTATGCAAATTGCTGCTGCTAAACCAGAATATTTAGATAGAGATTCAGTTCCAGCTGAAAGAGTAGAAAAAGAAATGGAAATATTAAAAGTTCAAGCTATGAATGAAGGAAAGCCAGCAGAAATTGCTGAGAAAATAGTTCAAGGAAGAATAGGAAAATTCTATGGAGAAATTTGTTTGGTAGATCAAGAATTTGTTAAAGATCCAGACAAAAAAGTATCTCAATTATTAAAAGAAAATAATGCAAAAATTAATAGATTTGCAAGATTAGAAAAAGGTGAAGGAATCGAGAAAAAAGAAGAAAACTTTGCTGAAGAAGTTGCAAAACAAATAAAAGGATAATAATAAAAAAGATTTGATTTTATAATCAAATCTTTTTTTGGATAAATACTCTAAGTTATATAATCGTAAAAATCTGAATCGTTCAAAATTGAATTTTGAACTACGATTATTTTATGATAAATTCGATTATGAAATAATATAATTAAAGTATATTTTTGTAATATAAAAACTTAAAATACATATCCTAAAATATAAGGATTTAGGAGGGTATTTTGAACGATAATAATTTTAAAGAATATGTGGATTGTTTAAATAAATATGTTGAAAAAGATAAGAATATTATATTTTTTTGTATAGGGACTGATCGTGTAATAGGAGATTGTGTGGGTCCAATAACGGGCAGTTTGTTAAAGAATAAATATGGAAATAAAAACATATATGGAGATTTAGAAGAAAATTTAACTTATGAAAATATTGAAGATAAACTAAATGAAGTAAATTTAAAATATAGTAATCCATATATTATTGCAATTGATGCAGCATTGTCATCTAATGAAGATATTGGAAAATTCTATGTTGATAATAAGGGAATCAATTATCGAAAAAGTTTAAACTCTAAAAACTTAAAAATTGGCGATATTGGTATAAAGGTTGTTGTTGGTAAAGATTATAACGATAGTGAATTGAATTTTAAAGTTTTACAAAATATATCATTAAGCAAGATTGTAAAAATATCAAAAAAAACTTTTGATGGAATCAATATTTTATTGAATAAATAATTTAAAATTGGAAAAAATATCTATATATTATTTTAGTGGAGGTATATAGGTATGGAAAAAATGAGAAATATGATAAGAATAAAGGATGTGCCATCTAATACTATTGAAGAAGCAATAATTATATTAAAGCAAAATAAAAGAGCAAAAAAATTTGAGAGCTTAAATAAATTTAAAAATATTGATTCAGATGTTTCTGAAGAAAATAACTATGTAATAAAAGAGGCTGAACTTATTATTTCTGACTATTTAAAAAGCACAGAAAACAAAAAAGATAAACATCCATCAAAAAAAATAAAAAGATTAAAAATTGCAAATTGCGGATTAATAATTGCATTAATTGTTAGCATTATATTCTAATATTTACATATATATTAGTAGTGAACATATAGATAAAGAGAGGCTATTAATATGGAAAAGTTAATTACTGATGAGGAGCGTATTAGAAGAGCAGAAGATTTAGTAGAGCGAAGAAGAAATCATGAGCTAAGAATTTCTAGCGAGAATTTTGAAAAAAGAAATCAAAATAATATGACAAAGAAATTATTACTCCAAATATTATTTTGTCTAATTATATATTGTGGATTTTTAGGAATAAAAAGAATAAATAATGATGGATATAGAAATATAAAGAAACAATTAGACGTTGCACTTGAATATGATATAGATTTTAGACAAATATATGGTAATATATGCGAACAATTAAAGAAAATAAATTTTGAAGTTAATCAGAAAATAGACTCTAATACCATAGAGCAAAATGGTGAAGAAAATAATAATGCAGAGGAGTCTATAAATGAAAATGCCATACAAGATAGCAATATTCAAGAGGAGAATGCCAATAAAAGTGAAAATAATATAGATGGAACAAATGTGAGCTTTAATGAAAAAAATGAATCTGGCATAGATGATAGTTTAATTGGGATTGGTGGAGGAAACGAGGAAAATGAACCAAATGGCGAATCTACAGATGAAGCTATCCATCAAATGTCTCAGGATGCTGATTATATAAAATTAAATTATAAATTAACAAAACCGTTGAACGAATATGTTATAACATCAAAATTTGGAGTTCGTGCATCAAACGAATTAGTATCTGCAAATCATAAGGGAATTGACTTGGGGGCAATTACTGGTACTGAAATTTTTTCGTCATTAGATGGTGATGTGATTGAAGCTAATAGCTCTGGTGACTATGGAAAGCATATTAAAGTTCAAAAGAATGATTTAATAATAGTATATGCACATTGTAATAAATTATTTGTTAAAGAAGGTGATAGCATTAAACAAGGTCAAAAAATTGCGGAGGTAGGATCAACCGGAAAAGCAACAGGTCCACATTTACATTTTGAGATTAGGCGATGCTCTAGGTCAATAAATCCTGAACTTATTATGGAATTTTAAAGAGGGGATTTTTATGAAATGAAAATTAAAATTGACGTAAAAATTCTATTTCTTGTACTTGCATTTTATGTTTTGGGAAATTTGTCACTATATTTATGGCTAATGTTTTTTGCCTTTTTTCATGAAATTTTTCATTGTATAGCTGGAGCAATTTGTAAGTATAAACCCTGTTTATTTGAAATAAAATCATTTGGATTTTCGGTTGCATTTTCTAATTATATAGATGATTATAATGAAAAGATTTATATGGGAAACCTGGCTGAGCTAAAAAATATATTTATATACTTGTCTGGTCCGTTGTTCAATTTTTTCGCAGCTCTTTTTTTATATATTTTTAAGTTTAATGATGTACTAATTTATATAAATATTATTTTATGTATATTTAACTTAATTCCAATTATTCCGCTAGATGGAGGAAGAATATTAAAGTCCATATTACACATTAGATATGGATTAAAGAAATCATATATAATAATCAAAAATATTTCATTTGCTTTTGTTATTTTTATACTTATGATTTCAAGTATATTAGTAATAAAATTCGAAAATTACTTTTTTTTACTATCAATTATTTATTTATGCATTTTATATTATAGAGAAACTGAATATATTCAAAAAAAGTTAAAAATTTATAGACTCATGGATACTGATTTTTCAGAGAAAAATGGGAATTTCCAACTTTAGTTGTCAAATTTCCAATAAAAATTGCTTGAATACCATTTTATGCATTGTTATAATAAATTTATCAAAAAAATATTAAAAGGGGAAATAAAAATGAATAATCAAGAAAATGATGAATTTAAAATGGCAAATGCAAATCAATCAAATAATGAGTTTAATACATCTGAATCAAAAAATACAGGAAATGGAGAATTTGAGGCAGGCAAAGCAAAAGGTAATTCAAAAATAATAATTATAATATTATTTATAATTATTATCGCAGCACTTGCGATAGTTGGAATTTGTATTTCATTATCTGGAAAACAGAAAGAGCAAAAAGAAGAATTCAATGAGGTTAAAAATATAGTAGTGAATAAGGTCGATGAGACAAAAAAAGTACAAGAGCAGACAAAAGAAAATAATGAAAGTACAGAGCAGATTATAGAAAATAATAAAAATAAAGAGCTTTCTGAAGAATCAAAAAATGTTATCAAAGAAGCAATAAAAAATGGAAAAAGTGTTGCACCAGAAGATTTTAAAAACATGACAAAAGAAGAGGCACAAAAATATATATTAGAGCATAATGAAGAAATCCAAAAATATATACTTGAGCATAAAGATGAAATTGTAGAAAATGCAAAAAAAGAAGCAGAAAATTTATA
This sequence comes from Clostridia bacterium, assembly GCA_017939755.1. GTDB lineage: Bacteria > Bacillota > Clostridia > TANB77 > CAG-508 > CAG-492. The sequence continues at coordinate 17,646 of JAGBAJ010000038.1, forward strand.
TAATGAGAATAAAGATGAGATTGATAATGCACAAAAGCAAGCTGAAAATTATTACAACGAACACAAGGATGAGATAGAATCTGCTGCTAAAAAGGCTGCAGAGGAAGCACAGAAAAATATAAATTCTGAAGATGTGCAAAAACAAATTGACGCAGCTAAGTCACAAGTTGAAAGTATGAAAGCTAATATGAAGATAAATTATTAGTGATGAGTTGTATGAATGAAGTGGAAGAATATATAAGATATATTATGTATATTGATGAAAAATAATAAAAGAAGGAAATAAGTAAATAAAATGTATTCAATGGAAAAAATACTTTCTTTTTAGTATCTATTCCATTGGGCATATTTTAAAAAGCAATTTCCTTCTTTTATTTTATATATTAGGAAAGTCATGCTGACTTTTCCGAGTTACTCTGTAAAAACGAGTTGCTAACAAAAGAATAAAATAGAAAACACAAATAGAATTCGAAATTTGTCGATGCTTTATGATTGACATTTGTTTTTTTTATTAATATAATTTGGGCAATGTACAGATAAAAAAGGAGGACCTTTATGTCAAAAGAAATTAATGAAGAAGAAGCAATTAAGAAAATGATTGATGACTTAGTTGCTAGGGCAAAGAGAGCATCTGCAGAGTATCTAAAGCTAAATCAAGATCAAGTTAATAACATTATAAAAGCTATGTCTATGGCAGGACTTGAGCATCATATGGAGCTCGCAAAAATGGCTGTTGAAGAGACAGGTAGAGGAATATACGAGGATAAAATAACTAAAAATATGTTTGCAACAGAATATATTTATCACAATATAAAATATGCAAAAACAGTAGGAGTTATAAACGAGAATGAAGAGGAAGGTTACGAAGAAATTGCAGAGCCAATAGGAATTATTGCGGGTGTTACACCAGTTACAAACCCAACATCAACAACTATGTTTAAGGCTATGATTTCTGCAAAGACAAGAAACGTAATTATATTTGGATTCCACCCAGGTGCTCAAAAATCAAGTGTTGCAGCTGCTAAAATAGTTAGAGATGCAGCTATAAAGGCTGGAGCTCCAGAGGATTGTATTTTATGGATTGAAGAGCCTTCAATAACAGCTACAAATTTACTTATGCATCATCCAGATGTAGATTTAATTTTAGCAACTGGTGGAACAGGTATGGTTAAGGCTGCTTACTCATCTGGAAAACCAGCTCTTGGAGTTGGTCCTGGAAATGTTCCATGTTATATAGATAAAACTGCTAAATTAAAAACATCTGTAAATGATTTAGTTATGTCAAAATCATTTGATAACGGAATGATTTGTGCTTCAGAGCAATCTGTTATTGTAGATAAAGAAATACAAAAAGAGTTTGAACAATTAATGAAAGAAGCAGGATGCTACTTCTTATCTGCGGAAGAAACAAAAAAATTAAGAGGTAGTATGTTTATAGAAGAAAAGGGATGTGCTTTAAATTCTGATATTGTTGGAAAAAGTCCATACGTTATTGCTAAAGGGGCAGGAATTGAAGTACCAAAAGACACAAAGGTTCTAGTGTTAAAAGAAAATGGTGTTGGAGTTGAATATCCATTTTCTAAAGAAAAACTTAGCCCAGTACTTGCATACTACGTTGTAAATAGTAGTGATGAGGGTATAGCACTTGCAGAAAAATTACTTGAATTTGGTGGCCTTGGACATTCCGCAGCAATTCATTCAGAGGATAAAGAAACTATTCGTAAATTCTCAGAGACAGTAAAGGCTGGAAGAATTATTGTAAATTCTCCATCAACACATGGAGCAATTGGAGATATATACAATACAAACTTACCATCATTAACACTTGGGTGTGGATCATTTGGTGGAAATTCTACAACAGCGAATGTATCTTCAGTTAATTTAATAAATGTAAAAAGAGTAGCAAAAAGGAGAGTTAATATGCAATGGTTTAAGGTTCCAGAAAAAATATATTTTGAAGCAGGATCAATTGCTTATTTAGAAAAAATGAGAGATATTTCAAGAGCATTTATTGTAACAGATCCTGGAATGGTTAAATTAGGATATGTAGATAAAATATTATACCATTTAAGAAAAAGAGCAGAATATGTTCACTCAGAAATTTTTGCAGAGGTAGAGCCAGATCCTTCATTCGATACAATATATAAAGGTGTAGAAATGATGAATAGCTTTAAACCAGATGTAATTATTGCAATTGGTGGAGGAAGTGCAATGGATGCTGCTAAAGGTATGTGGCTATTCTACGAGCACCCAGATGCAGATCCAGAAGGAATGAAACTTAAGTTTATGGATATTCGTAAACGTACTTATAAATTTCCTAAACTTGGGGAAAAAGCTAAGATGGTTTGTATTCCAACAACATCTGGAACAGGTTCTGAGGTAACATCTTTTGCTGTTATAACAGACAAGAAGATAAATAAAAAATATCCACTTGCGGATTATGAGTTAACACCAGATATAGCAATAGTTGACCCAGATTTAGTTATGACTCTTCCAAAGAGCATTACTGCAGATACTGGTATGGATGTTTTAACACATGCTTTGGAGGCGTATGTATCAAACATGGCATCTGATTATACAGATGGTTTGGCAGAAAAAGCTATTGAGCTTGTATATAAGAATTTAAGAGCTGCATACAATGATGGAACAAACAGGTATGCAAGAGAGAAAATGCACAATGCAAGTTGTATTGCTGGTATGGCTTTTTCAAATGCATTTCTTGGAGTTAATCACTCTATAGCGCATAAATTAGGTGGAGAATTCCATATTCCACATGGTAGAGCCAATGCAATAATTCTTCCATATGTAATAAGATATAACGCTACAAAGCCAACAAAATTTGTATCATTCCCTAAATATGAATACTTTATAGCAGATGAAAAATATGCTGAAGTAGCCAGAAGATTAGGACTAAAAGCTAAGACAACTGAGCAAGGTGTAGACTCATTAATTGAAGCAGTTAAACAATTAAATGCAGATTTAGGAATGCCTAAAACATTAAAAGAAGCGGGAGTTGATGAGCAAGAGTTCCTAGCTAAAATAGATAAATTAGCAGAGATGGCTTTTGAGGATCAATGTACAAATGCAAATCCAAGACTTCCATTAGTTAGCGAAATAAAAGAAATATTACTTCAAGCTTATTATGGTGAGAAAGAATAGAAAAAGCCACCTGATAAATTTAAAACATTAAGTGAGATTGGTTACACTTAACCTTGATTATATAAGAAAAGAGGACGTTGAAACTTTCGTTTCACGTCCTCAATGCATTTCCTTACGAGTCTTCAGATACACCGATTATTACAATTCCGTCACAAACTTCTGAGTCGACAATTGGTTTGATTTGCTCTAATTCTGCTTCCATTTCTTCAAAGTTTTTTAAACCCTCAATTGCAAGCAGTAGCTCTTTATCAGATGGTTTTTCTGTAATGAACACCTGCAAAAATCTGAGCCAGCCTCTGTCACTAATAAATGATATAACGATGTCGATTAACATCAGTGAACCAATTAGTAAGAAGAGCTTCAGAAAGAATGTAGTGTTTATATATCCTTGGATGGCAAAGAGCAATGTTGAAAGTAAATTGATACTTAGCGTCTTAAATGTAAACCTACTTCCGCAATCTTTTCTAAAACGTGAAAAACTACGGATTTCTTCGAGCGTGGGAATTCTTTGAAGCGTATTGTAAGCATTAATTGCCATGTGCTCTGTGCCATGAAAGCGCTTGAATGAATAACCATTCTCATCACGAATTCCACCTTTATGGCATGATTCCACAATAGCATAGAATAAAGATGATGTAGTTAAACAAAAGTACATTATGGCTGCTGGTAGACCTACAATATTGAATGCAAACCCTAAGACAAAAGAAAGGAAGATGAGTATGGTGTCTAAAAGCATTCTTCTTTTTTTTCTTAAGGCGTTTGTCCTATCATCGAGAGGTGCTAGTGAATTCGCTATTTGGTCAGGTGGTTGGACAACAGGTTTGTTGCAAATGTTACCATTTCCGTCGATAAATGTCTCGGTGCCACAAAAAGGAAATACATTTGAATAGAAAATTATTCCATTCTTGTTTGACCGGGCCTTACATATTTTTTTGTGCTCTGTCATAATTTTTCTCCTTTACATATAAAATTTATATTTTTGTATTATATCACGGATTTGGCCGTTTAGCAAGTTTAGATTTAATATAGTGTCTATGAATGGTTACTATTTAATAGTAACCATGAATGTACTACAAATGTCGTTTGAAATTCTAAGCGATTTTTACTAGTTTGTGTTGGCATGATTAGTGATATTCCATTTTGTTATAACACAAGGAAACATATGTATTTCAGTTTTGGTAAATAGTATGCTAAAATAAAATTGTTCTATTAATGTATCAACTGATACTATTGTTATATTAAAGAAAGAGGTATGTCATATGAAAAAACGGGTTAATACTTACTTAGCAATTGCTATTACAACTATGTGCAACTACAAATGCTTCTACTGCAAGAGAGGTGGCGAAAGTATATCCAAAACCGAAGAAACAATTCCATTTGAAACAATTAAGGGAATAATTACTTTGGCGTACGAAAATGGAATTTGCAATTTTCGAATTACTGGAGGCGAACCCACAGGTGTTTATTATTTTGGTGAGCTTATAGAGCATATAATGAACTTGAGTGGTACTAAAGTTAGAATTAACACTAACGGATTCAAAATTTTGGAATATCTGGAGGTACTTAAAAAATACAGAGCAAGGCTTGATGTTGTTTTCAGCGTTGATAGCATGTCTCAGTATATAGAAGGAATTCATTTTCCAAAGTTTCTCTCAGAAAATGTAATGAAGATTACAAAAATATTGAGAGAAAGTGAAATTCCAGTACGCTACAATATTGTTGTAACTTCAATTAATAAAAGTGAGGTAAAAAAATTGGTATTGAAAGCGGTTGATGAGCTTCACGTTAATGTTAAGCTTCTGGATCTGAACAAATTTTCTGAGTATCTTGGATATAAGGATTTGGTAAGCGGGAAAAAAGCGATTTGTTTATGGGAAGAGCTTTTTGTTCCAATGTCAGATTTTTATGAATTCTTCAAACAAATTTCGGATAAGTCAGCTTCCGAATGGACAACTGGTATGGTTGGAAAAGCACAAGGAATTCCTATGAGTGCATACTTTAGGGGTGATAACTGGATTCAGGTAAAAGATTCTTCAAGAGGAGCTAAGTACTCTAGTTTTTGCAAGTCAAATTGCAATTACTACAGATTGGGCAATTGCCAGGAAGGAGTATTTAGTCTATTTTTATCGTCTGATTTGACGCTACACTTGTCAGGGTGTAAAAACGAAGATATCCATTTTAAATTAGACAATAGTGATGAGGATTATATTAAAACAGCTTTTTCAGAGCTGTTAGAACTTGTTTAAACTCATTTTTTTAGCATACAAAAGCATGAGGTGTTTTGAATATCTCATGTTTTTGTGTTATAAATAACATATAATAATTTATTAATGTTAAAATAATTAGTGTAAAACATATTGTATGCTTTATAGTACTTTGTGCCGAATGAAGTAATAAGATGGAGGATCAAATGATAGATTTTGAATTATATAGAATTTTTGTTGTTGTTGCGGAAGAAGAGAATATAACGAAAGCTAGCATGAAGCTAAATATATCTCAGCCTGCTATTACAAAGCATATAAAGAGCTTAGAGAAACAGCTTTCTATAAAATTATTCGAAAGACTTAGTAAGGGAGTTTCGTTAACCGAAGAAGGTAGGAGGTTATATGAAAAAATTAAGAATCCCATTGGAGAACTTAATAGAGTAGATGAGGAAATGTGTAAAGAAGTAAGTATTAATATTGGAACACATAATCATATGGGGAGCTGTGTTTTTGGTGATGTTATAAATGAATATTGCTTAAAGTATCCAGATGTTAATTTAAATTTGATTTGTGAGGAAACGTCCGAGATGATAAGGAAACTTAAGAGCAAAGAGCTTGATATTGTATTTTCAAAGAAACATAGTGAAGATATAAAGCGGACTTGAATATGTTAAATTGGGGTATTTGCACGATGTAATTATTGCAAGTAAAAATTCTGAGTTTGCAAATAAAGAGCTAACTCTTGATAATATAGAAAATCAAATTATATATGCACCAAGAATTTATGCACAGGCTGTGAAAAGATTAAAGGAATTAACACCAGGTAGAAGCTTAAAATTGAAAAATAGTAGTTACAAAACAATTTTAGAGCTTGCAAGCTCTGCAAAGGCATTGGGTCTTATAACACGAGAATATGTTGATGAAGATGAATTTAAAAGACTTAATTTGATTGAGGTAAAAACAAGCATAGACATAGGAAAAATTGAGTTTGGAATTTATTTAAATTCTAATAGATTTAGAGAGCTAAATAATTTGACTGGACTTATAAAATTATATTTTAGACAATCTTGCTAAAAATATCTAATCTAAAGGAATATAGCAAATTCTAATATGAATAGTAACACTAATATAAAAATGCCAAATAATGCACTAATAAAAATTATTGACAAATTAAATAAAAGGAGGATGTAGTTTGAAAGAAATAATTTTTTCATAACTATGTGTATCTTTAAGCAAAGCGAGAAAGGAATGAATTTTTTTATGGATTATAAATACATATTTTTTGATTTTGATGGGACATTAGTTAATACTATAGATGGAACTGAAGCATCGGCAAAATATGCACTTGATCAGTTTTCTATAAATACAGATAATATAAAAGATTTAGGAAGAATTTTCTGTGGACCACCACTTAAAGAGTCATTTTCGAAATTTAATCTATCAGAAGCTGATATCGAGTTGGCAATTAAATTTTATAAGAAATATCAAGCTGAAAACACAATTGAATTATCTAAAATTTATGAGGGTATAAAAGAGCTATTGAGTAATTTAAAGAAAATTGGCAAAAGCCTAAAAGTTGTAACTATCAAATCTAGAGATGTAGCAATTCAAATTTTAAAGTTTTTGGATATATATCAATTTTTCGATGAGGTTATTGGTACATGTGATGAATTTCCAAATCAAAATAAAAAAGAAATGTTAAAGTTTGTAACTGAAAAAGTAGATTTAAATAAAGCTATAATGATAGGCGATAGAAAAAGCGACATTGATGCAGGAAATTACTGCAAAATTGATACAATAGCTGTTCTATATGGCATGGATTCAAAGGAAAGATTATCAAATGCAAATCCAACATTTTATGCTAAAAATGCAAAAGAAATATATGATATTTTGTTAGGCAGAAATATTAAATGCAATAGTTAAAATAGCGTCAGCTGGTATCAAGGCCTTATAGGCCGATATGAAAGGGGCTGTAAAAAACAACACTTTGATAAGAATTAACAAAAATATCTTGCTTTTCATAAAATTAGTATGGGAGGTGATATGGTGTTAAAAGGTATTGATATAAGCTCTCATAATGAAACTATAGATTTTGATAAAGTAAGGTCATCAGGAATAGAAGTGGTAATTATGCGCTGTGGATATGGTAAAGAATTATCACAAAAGGATGAAAAGTTCGATGAATATTATAATTTAGCATATAATAAGTTTAAGTTGGGGACATATTTATATTCATATGCAAACAGTATAGAAACTGCTAAATTAGAAGCAAAGAATACACTGGAGCTAATAAAAAACAAAGATTTTGATTATGTTTTTTATGATATGGAAGATAAAAAGGCAGAGAAATTATCAAAAGATACTATAACAAGCATGTACTTTGCATATAAAGAAATAATAGAGCAAGCTGGCTATAAATGTGGAATTTATTGCAATAAGAATTGGGCCAATAACAAAATTAATATATCGAAAATACCAGATATAAAGTGGGTTGCAGCGTATGGCGAAAATAATGGCAAAATTCCTTCTGAATCTGTAAAATTTTCTGATTGTGATATATGGCAATATACAAATCAAGGAAAAATAGATGGAATAAATGGAAATGTAGACTTAAATATAATCTATAATTGGGAAGGAAAACAAGTTTCTATTCAACCACAGAAAGATAATAAAGGAATCATAGCAACAATTCAAGAATCTTTAAATAGCAAATATGGATTGAATATAGGTGTTGATAATATTTATGGAAAAGAAACTAAGAAAGCACTTGTTATTGCACTGCAAATAGAATTAAATACTCAGTACAAAAAAGACTTAGTGGTCGACGGAATTTTTGGAGCAAATACAAAGAATGCATGTGTACTTGTAAGAAAAGGTGCTAGAGGTAATATAACATATATTATACAAGCTATGTTGTATTGCAAAGGATATAATACCAATGGTGTAGATGGCATATTTGGTAACACTACAGATATAGCTGTTAGACAATTTCAAAAAGATAATGGATTGACAGCAGATGGTATTGTGCGGAAAGAATACTTTTTCGAAATTATTTAGCTAAAATTGTTACTGTAATTCTCAATTTAAAAAAAAGGGCTAAAGGTCATTCGTAAGATGGTTTTTAGTCTTTAATAGTTTAAAAAAGCGTATACTGATAAATTTTATAAAAAAATCGAGAAAAAATTACGAACTTAAAAATTTGATATTATTACATAAAAATCTCCAAAAAGTTAAAAATACTAAAAAGGAGATTTTTATGTATCATGCTAAGAATATAAAGGAGATATTTGAAGAATTAAATATTACAGAGCAAGGGTTAACTGAGGAAGATGCCATAAAAAGGTTAAAAACTTATGGTAGCAATGAAATACCTAAATCAAATGAAATTACTATAACCAAAATTTTTATAGAGCAATTTAAAAGTCCAATTGTTTTAATTTTGTTAATAGCAGCTATTTTTTCTATAATTACAAAAAGCTATTCAGATTCTATATTTATATTTCTGGTTATATTAATAAATGGAGTTATAGGTACTTATCAGGAATGGAGCTCTGAAAAAAGTGCAGAAAAATTGCAGAATATGATAAAAATTAGGGCAAAGGTAATAAGATCTAGAAAAGAAGTATTAGTAGATTCAAAAGATGTAGTGGTAGGAGATATATTGGTTTTAGAGTCTGGAGATAAAGTATCAGCAGACTGTAGATTAATTGAAACGAACAATTTAAGTATTGATGAGTCTATACTTACAGGAGAATCAGTTTCAAAAAATAAAAGTGAAGATGTTATTGCGGAAGACACTATTGTTGCAGAAAGAAGTAATATTGCATATGCAGGAACAATTGTAACAAATGGTAGGGGAAAAGCAGTTGTAACTAGTGTTGGAAGTAAAACAGAATTTGGAAAAATAGCAGATAAAGTTATTACTTCTGAAAGCACAAAATCACCATTAGTAATAAGAATGGAAAAATTTGTTAAGCAGATTAGTATTGGATTTTTGTTTTTAGCAGGTATAATATCAATTTTATTATACTTTAAAGGATATGGAATACTCGAAATATTTCAAAATGTAGTAGCACTTACTGTTTCGGCAATTCCAGAAGGACTAACAATTGCTATGACAATTGTACTTTCAATTGCATCATCTAAAATGGCTAAAAGGAATGTTATTGTAAAAAAATTAAATGCAGTAGAAAGTTTAGGAAGTTGCACAGTAATTGCAACAGATAAAACAGGTACATTAACTGCAAATGAACAGACTGCAAAAAGAATTGTTTTACCATCTGGAGATATGGCATATATAAAAGGTGTTGGGTATGATGTAAAAGGAGAAGTTCTTTTTAGCGATAATATTTCAAAAGAAAATAAAGATGCCATTTATGAGATTGCTAAAATGGGGGTTTTAAATAATGAAGCTACTTTATTCTACGAAGATGAAAAAATAAAATGCCATGGAGATGCAATAGATATTGCTTTTTTAGTGCTAGGGGAAAAGATGTGGGTAAAAAAAGATGAAGAAATTATTGAAAGAATACCATATGAATCTAAGCAAAAATATTCAGCGATAACATATAAAGATGACAAAGGAAATATAGAATATACTACAAAAGGAGCACCTGAGAAAATATTGGATTTTTGTTCATATATGAAAGTGAATGGAAAAAATATGCAAATAGATAAAGAAATTATACTAAAACAATCAGAAGAATTAGCAGAGCAGGGATTTAGAATAATTGCTCTTGCTAAAGGACAAAAAGATGATATGACTTTTTTAGGAATGGTTGCATTTGTAGATCCAGTAAGAGAGGATGTAGAAGATGCAATACAAATTTGCAATTCGGCTGGAATAAAGGTTGTTATGATAACAGGAGATAACCCTAAAACTGCTGAGGCAATAGGTAATAGAATTGGAATAAAAGATATACATGCAAGAGCTACTCCATTGCAGAAATTAGAAATTGTAGAGGACTTTAAAAGTAAAGGCGAGTTTATAGCCGTTACTGGTGATGGTGTTAATGATAGCCCTGCACTAAAGTCTGCGAATATTGGTATTGCAATGGGAAGCGGAACAGATATTGCAAAAGAAACTGGGAATATGATAATTTCAGATGATAATTTTTCTACAATAGTTAAAGGTGTAGAAGAGGGTCGTAGAGCTTATAATAATATTAGAAAAGTAATTTACTTGTTACTATCAACAGGATTTTCAGAGATTATATTATATGTGTTATCTATAATTTTTGGATTGCCAATACCACTTACAGCAATTCAACTTTTGTGGCTAAATTTAATAAGTAATGGTATTCAGGGAGATGCCCTAGCTTTTGAAAAAGATATTGATAATGTGATGAATCGAAAAGTTAAAAATTCAAAGGAATCTATTGTAAATAAATTATTAATAAGTGAGATTCTTATATCATCATTTACAATGGCTATTATTGAATTTATTTTGTATGTGTATCTAGTAAAATATGCAAAATTAGATATTTCTATTATAAGAGCATATTTATTAACTTTAATGGTGTTTATGGAAAATATTCATATTTTTAATTGTAGAAGTGAAACTATTTCTTGTTTTAGAATTGCGGGAACTAATAATAAATTTTTAATTTTTTCTATATTAATAACTTCAGTTATACAACTTATAATAGTAAGAGTACCAGCATTTGCAAACTTTTTTGGATTAGAAATACTATCAACTGATGGGGCAGGATTAATGTTAATTTTTACAATTCCAATTATAGTTGTTATGGAATTATTTAAACGAATAAATAAAAGAAATATGGCTCGGAGTTTAAATTTGAAATGCATAACATTATTTAAATGAACGATGGTTAAAAGGAAAACCACCCTCAGTAACAGTTTTTGAGGGTGGCTCTTTTATTATCTTCTATCTACAATATCAATAACTTCTCCAATGTACATGCGATGGATTGGGTCTGTTTTATAGAATTTATTGATTAGCTCTTTAGGTATTTGCTTGATATCCAAGTCTTGAAAGTAAATTTTTTTACATATTAATGTTAATTTTGATTCATTAAAAGTAACTGTATTTTCATAAAATTCTGGTGTGAGTTTTGTAAGTGCAACTTTGTCGCAATCTTTACCAGATGTGCTGCCCAATAGCCTTAAGTCCTTTTTATATTCTTCATCATAAAAACTTAAAGTAAAATATTCATTGTTTTCCATAAATTTATATGTGTAACGAATTGGTTTCACATAAACCGTAACAACAGGTTTTCCCCATAGAGTTCCCAAACCTCCCCAACTTACAGTCATTGTATTAAATTGGTTCTCATTTCCAGATGTTAATAAAGCCCATTCTTGATCTAGTGAATATAGAGGGGCAAAATTAAAGTTTTTTAAATCCATAATAATAATCTCCTTATAATTTTTTTTATACATTAATTAAACTATTGATTCATAACGATGTCAACCAAACATTTTCTTTATAGTTATTGTTTATAAGTTGATTTGACAGATAGATTATTTTGAATTAGCTCTAATTGTCTAACTCCTTCACTTTGTTCCCTAATTATATTTCTGGCTACGCCAGCTAATCTAGGATCAATACAATATTGTAGTAAATTATTACACATAGCAATAGCTCCTTCATGATGTGGAATCATTTCTCTTGTAAAATTTAAATTTATATTAGTAGATGTACAGCTATGTCTCATTCTATAAAACATATTTTTGGCAATTGTTAGATATTTTTCTGTATAGCACTTAACATCTTTAGGGCAGTTATCAAAACCTTTAGTAGTTTGCGCAATTTCTTTCATTTGTCGAATGCCTTCTGTTTGTGTTTGAATAATATTATTAGCAATATTTTCAAGTGGTGGATAATTTGTATATTTTAATAAATTTTCACACATATAAATTGCAGCTTGATGGTGAGGAATCATACAGCGAATAAAATATACTGTTATATTATCCGTGGGTTTTGCAGAAATCATTTGTTGTTCCATTTGATTTAGTATTTGAAAAAATCGAGCCAAATACAGCTTGGCATTTTGCATTTCGTTACAATTCATTTTATACCTCCTAATATATTATAAGAGCTAGATATGAAAATGTGATAGACTTTATGTTTGTTTTGGGATTTTGATGGTACCTTTAATATAGGAAGGCTTTGTAAAAATATTGAACACAAATTATGAATTTTCATAAAATATATTGGTGATTAATTTGAAAAATATTATTTATAATAGAGCAAATGTCTTGAATTATGCTAAAGAGTGGGCATTTGGTAGAAACCCTAAATATTATAATTATGATAGCATAGGAGGAGATTGTACAAATTTTATTTCACAGTGCGTTTTTTCTGGATGTAATATAATGAACTATTCAAAGCAAAATGGATGGTACTATATAAATGCAAATGATAAATCTCCATCATGGACGGGAGTGCAGTTTTTTTATAACTTTTTATGTGGAAATAAATCAGTTGGACCTTATGGCATAGAATGTAGCCAAAACGAAGTAGAAGTTCGGAGATATTGCTCAACTTTCCTTTGATGGAGCAAAATATGAACATACATTAGTAATAGTAAAAATTACAAACAACTTTGAATCAAAGCATATTTTTACAGCTTCACATACATATGATTCATTTGAACGAGATGTTTATAGTTATAATTTTAAGAAAATTCGATTTGTTCATATTGAAGGTGCTAGGGAGTGATTTTGGGGACACCTTCCGAAAACATCTAAGAAAGCTCTTAAAACCACGTCGAAAGCCTAGCTCTTTTTAACGTAGATGGATTAAAATATTATAGATGTGTTGGGTTTTACATTAGTTTGTGATATAATCTGCAACAAAAGAAGTATAGGAGTTGTTTTTATGAATTTAATATGTAAATTAACAGATAAAGATATAGGTGAAGAATATATTGAAATGGAAAACCCAAGTTTAAGAAGGGGCGCAAGAGGTATTGTTATTAATAATGATGGGAAAATTGCGGTATTTTATAAGTCTGCTAAAAATGAGTATAAGCTTCCAGGTGGAGGAATAGAAGGAGATGAAACGCCAGAGCTAGCATTTAAAAGAGAAGTTTTAGAGGAAACCGGATGTAAAGTGGAGATTATAGATAATTTAGGCATAACTGAGGAGCTTAAAAATAGGACAAATTTTAAACAGATATCATATGTGTTTGTTGGCAAGGTGATTGAGGATACACACAAATTACATCTTACAAAATCAGAGCAAAAAGCAAAGGCAATGTTACTATGGGAAACACCTGAAAAAGCTTTAGAGCTAGTTACTAATTGTTATGACAAAATAACAGCAGATGAAATATCTGTGTACATGACAAAGTTTATTGTAACCAGAGATAGAAAAATTATTGAGTACTATATGAATAAAGATACTGCAAATACATAACTCTGATAGCAAATTTTTTTGTACTATATGAGTGAAATGTGAATATAATATAGGAATGAGGTTTTATCTCATATATGTAAAACAGGCTTTTAAAGCCATGACCATCACTAATTGTGACAAGGAGGTTCTATATGTCAAGAATTGTATCTTATGAAATGCTTGAACTTGAGAATGGTATGCATAGTAAGATGTATAGTGCAATATATGGTTTTTACAACCGGTTTGCATGTGTAGCTCTCAATGGCAAGTGGGGTTTTATAAACGAAGAAGGAGAAGAAGTTATTCCACCAATTTACGATGAAGTAATGAATTTTAATCAAAATCATGCAAGAGTTAAAGTTGGAGGTAAATGGGGAATTATTAATGAAAAAGGCGAAGTCGCTATTCCATTCATGTATGAGGAGATTGGAACCTATCAGGAAAATCTTATTAGAGTAAAAGTGAGCGACAAATGGGGATTAATAAATGATAGGGAAGAAGTTATTATTTCACCAAAGTATCACAGCATCCATGAATTCATAGAAGGATATGCACGAGTGGAATTAGAAGGTAAGTGGGGCTTTGTAAATGAGCATGGAGAAGAAGTTGTTCCTTTGAAATACAATGGCGCTACACACTTTCATAATGGTTTTGCTCAAGTAAAACTTAAGCGTAAATGGGGAAGTATAAACAAACATGGAGAAGTAGTGGTACCAATAAGGTATGATGAAGAGGAAATGTTTGAAGAAGGATTATCACGTGTAAAACGTGGATCTAAGTATGGTTTTGTAGATATTACTGGAAGGGAAGTAATTCCTATAAAGTATAAGTTTGCAAATTATCGTTTCGAAAATGGACGCTGCCATGTGGTAGTAGAAAACTTATTAGAGCGAGTAGAATATACCATTGACAAAGACGGAAATATTTTAGAACAGATTATATATTATTAATTTTTGACATGAATTGAAAAAAGAGGTATGAAGTATAAATTTACTAGCATACCTCTTAATTTATATAATAACTTATTGATGAGGAATTATATTATATATACCAGCAATTTCTCCTGCTTGATTACCATCTGCAATTATTAGTGGATAATAATCATTTTTGGCCATCCATTCATATACTTCATAAGCGTGATTACAGCTCATAGTATAAGCATCTTTTAAAAATTGTCTTAAATGTGGATTTGTTGCATCCATAGAAGCAATAGCGTATTCTTTTCCAGCTCTTTTTAGAGTTAAAAAATATGATAATGCAATTTCTCTATCATTTAATTTTGTTGCTTCTGTATTAATTGTGACAGGTTTTGCTGATTTTGTTTCGTTTACATTTTCAGTAAAAATAGATGTGTTAAGAGCAGGTACTTCTAAGTTTCCTGTTGCATTGCAAACATCTTTAACAAATTCTACTTTTTTGTTGTAATCTGCAATATGAAATGGGTAATGTGTGTTTAATAAGATTTTTAGTTCTTCGTCTTGAACTTGGCTCTTAAATAAGGACATGCAAGTTATAGTGTTTGCACAGCTAGAAATTAATTCTGATAAATTACTTAATTCACAAATAGTTAGTTTCAAATGAATCTCTCCCTTCATATAAATAGTATTGTAATACTATTTATCATTTATATAGTGTACATATTCTTTTTTTATATACATTTAAAAATTATCTAATGTTATTAATTTTATACTGGGGATAGATATCAAATGAATGAAATTTATAAATTTGAAGAGCAATACGAATTGCCAAGACATATAGAGAGCGAAAGAGCGATATAGAATAAACAATAATATGCGGGCTAAGTTATATACTAAATAATTTTATGTATTAACAAACCCGCTTTTAATTTAGTTTGGAAGTATTCTTCCACATGCAATTTTTGTTCCAGAATTACCACTTGGTTGAGTTGTGAAATCATCAGGCATATCGTGAATTATCACTACTCTTCCAATAATATCTCGTACTTTAAATTTATTTACTAATACTTGCATGTAGGCAAAGCCACTATTTTCTAATAGAGGAGGTAAATCTCCTGTATGAAATGGATGAGGGCAATTAAACTTGCTATAGTGACTTTTTGCATTAGCAAATTCATCCTCTGGTGTACCGCTACAAGATGTACCACTATGAATGTGAAATCCAAAGAATCTTCCTTGGCATGGCCCAGTTGATTTTGGCAAGCCATTTATTTTGGCAGTTACAATAACTCCATCTTTAGTTTCCTCAAACAACACTTCACCATTTATGGCAGGGAATTTACTACCACCTTTAATAATTGCTTTTGCCTTGGTTATATTGTAATAAACATTTGAATACATGATAAAACTCCTAACGTATTTTTTATATTATATTCAATATAAAAAATGCCGTTACTATTTTTGAGGATACCCCCAAAAACACCTATGGGGATATAGAAAAGATTTTTTATGTAAATTATTATAAAGTTAATCTTTCTTTTTCTGTTTGGATTATAGCTTTTATATTATCAATTTCATTTTTGCTAAAATATGTGGCCATAATATTTTCATTTTCCAAAAATGTTTCTAAAATATAAGTATAATGTAACTTTAATAAATTAGTATAGAAACATTTATTATTAGAGCTTTCTATTCGTGTATAATCGTAAAATTTATCAAACCTTTTATTTTCGTTACCAGTTTGGACCTTTAACATCGTAAAGTTATTATAATATTTAACCTCAATAAGAGTTTTCATTATACCTGTAATTTTATCAACTAAATCTGCAATATATCCAGTAAAGTCTTTTTTGTAGCTTTGCACAATTTTTAAATTATAGTCACTAATTAAATTCTTTAAATTATCCTTATCGCATTGTTCAACGTGATTAACTAGCTCTTGTGTTTCTTTAGAGAATAGTTTCATACATGATATAAATTCGTTTCCAGAATATTCGGTAAAATCATGGAATAGAGATTTAATAACTACTTCATATTTATCAAAGTTTTCTCCAATTTCCTTTAGATAATCACATAAAACATATATCATTATGGTATTCTCATATGTATGAAATAGAACATTTTCTGGAACTATCAAATGTATCTGTGAAAATCTACTAACATTGCGTAAATTAAGAGCGACTCTTACTAATTTATATATATTATTTTGGTTTAAAATTGCCAATAGTTTTCTTTTGTTGTCTATATTTATCATAACATCATTAAATAATGTTGATACGTTTTCTAAATATGAGTTTTCTAACTTAAACATGTCAATTTTATTTATAATAAAATCATAGGCAAGTTCATTACCTGTTAAGTACAAGTCAAGTAATATAAATATTTCAGCTAATTCTTCGCAAGTATAAAATAATCGTAGTAACTCTGCATTTTCGATTTCAACTATATCAATCTTCAATATATCTAAATTTTTATTTAAGTCTAGCATTTTTTCTTTAAATACTATATTTTTAACTTCGTTATATATTTTTTTATGAGCTACGTTTTCTATTTCTACCTCAAGGTTACCAGTACTATAATTTACTAATTTTTTTATTAGTGCATTTCCTATAATTATTTTTGCATCATTCAAATTTAAATTTTTATCTTGTACTAGTTGAAAAAATATATAGCATGCAAGCATGGTTGTATCGATAGTTGTGTATTTATTATTTATTGTTTGAAATTTTTTTACATTATTTGAGTCGATACAATACAAATATATTTTATACATATCACTTATTAACATATCGTAGTTTATATTATTTTTCATATAATGTTTTCCTTTCTTATAAAGCAGATATAGATAAAATCTAAATCTTTTTTCAAGTTAATTTTTTATGAGTCTTATTATACTATAATATTTTCTTTTGACAATGTTTTTTAATTTATACTTAATGATTGGCGTTAATTATTTTATAGTCCAAATATTCTTAATAATTGTATAAAAGAGCTTTGCCACCATGGGGCAGTATATCTAAATTTTGATGCACAATATGGAGATAAAAATGGCATTGAAATTCTTCAAATAATTTTATCATTTTCTTCTAAGATATTATGAATTACTAGCCATTTTTCGTCAATTCGAAATCAGGTTACTTATTTTTTATAGTAATCACAACAAGACTTTTGAAAATAGATTTATTGTAATAAAAAGTACATCATGCTATAATTTAAGTATAAAGAAAATAGTAATAATGTTGCAATGTTAAATTCTCAGCTAACTCTTTAAGTAGTTAATATGTGTCAAAATATGCTGTAAAAATTAGAGAAACAAGAATTTTATATGACTCCTAGGTGCACTATTAAAATATTAAGGAATATTGCAAAGAATTATTCAAGATAATATAATTTCAAAATTTGTATGCAAAATACAGAAATCAAGAAAAATAAATTAATAAATTAAATAGGATACACCAATTTAATAAGGAGGCGATTTATATGGAAGATGATCAAATCAAGATTTACTATAAAAAAGGAGAGCCAATAGTTTTCTTACTAATGTCATTAATGGGTTTAGTAATGTGGTTAATATTTGTTGTGTCGTTAATACGAACTATGTTATATGATGGAGGACTAAGCTTCATAGTATCTACAATCGTAGGAACACTTTTTTTTGGATTGTGCTCCATAGGGTGTGGAGTTGAGGCTATAAGAAAAATGTTGTTTTATGTTATTTTAAAAGAAGATACTTTTATAATTAGAAATGAGAAAGGAGAGAAATACGAATTTCAGCTCTCTAATATAAAAAAGATATTGGAAAGAAGAGAACAAATTGGCCGCACAAATCACCCCACAATAAATAATTGGTTTATAATAGTATTAGAATCAGATGTTGAAATAAAACTACATTACACATTAAAAAATTTAGATAAATTGGCACAATATTTAATTGAAAAACGCGAAAGCGGGCAAATAACTCGAAAGGTATTACCTAAAGGTGTAGAAAGAATGTTATGCAAATATAAAAATGAAGGTGAAAAGATGGATTGGCGTTAATGTAATTGATGAAAGTAAATAAAAGAAACAAGTGATAATTTAATCATATATGGTCATCATATGAACAATACCAGAGAAAATACGTTCGTAAATAATTAATTGTCAAAAGAACTAGTACATTAATTATTGTTCAAGTAAGATTAAGATGATGAAAAGTTACATTTTTTTATACATTAGGAAAGTCATGATGACTTTTCCTAATGTATAAAAAGGCTTCGCGAAAACAGATGCACACAAACTTTACATTGTAAAGTTTGGCGCCGAACAAATCGGAAAATCTTTGATTTTCCGATTTGTTCTAAAAAGACTAAGTAAATATTTGATAAATAAAAAAGGTTATATAAACTTAGAAATGAGTTTATAGCCTTTTTTATATTATGGGAAGCAACATAAAAATTTTTTGTTACGCAACACAAAGCGAAAATAAATATTTTAGTATCAAAAGAAAGTTCTACTTTCCTATATATTTATAGTCCAAAAATTCTTAATAATTGTATAAAAGAGCTTTGCCACCATGGGGAAGTATATCTAAATTTTAGATGTTTATCTTCTACGCATTTTACATATTTTTTTATAATAGAAGTATAAGGTTTTTGCTCTAAAAAATTCCATATTTTAATTTCATATTTTCTAATTAAATCAGCATATTTTGAGAAATATGAATTTGTATACATCCATTCATATTTTTTCGAATTATTTTCTTTATTAAATCCAGTAGCATATGCACCAGGCTCTATAAGAGCAACTTTTATATTTGTACCAGATAGTTTATTTAGGATTTTTAGTTCATATTTTAAACAAGTTGCAAAACATTCTAAGCTGAATTTCGATGCACAATAGGGAGATAAAAATGGCATTGGAATTCTTCCAACAATTGAAGATAGTATAATAATTCTGCCACTTTTTAGTGCAACCATTTTTTCCAGTGCTAACTGAATCATGTGTAAGTTGCAAAAAACATTAGTCTCAAAAACATTTCGAATTCTTGAAATATCTATATCTGCAACGGAGCCAGAGTCTCCTATAGCACTATTACTTATAAAAACATCAAAATTATAATCTAAAATAATTTTCCTATCATTTTCTTCTAAAATATCAAGTTTAAAGGCGTGTAAATTTAAATTTTCACTCTTAGCTATTGTGCGTAGTTTTTCAATTTCACTTTCATAATGGACGCTGGCATAAACTATATGTCCACGTCTGGCAAGTGTAATTGCTGCATCCATTCCAAGCCCAGAGCCACTTCCTGTAATAAAGACTTTTTTTGATTTATTTTTCATATAGAATAATCATATTAGCAATTATGCTAAATGTCCTTTCTGCATAAATATAGTGTTAGTTTAAACCAAAATAATTAATTCATACGCTAATTGAATGTTACTAGATAAACCATTAAATAGTAACAATTGAATAAAAATAATGTCTAATTTTGTTGTAAAAGAAAATTCGTTTAGATATAATCTAATTAGATTTTTCTACTTTATATTGAATATATAAATAAGTGGGAAGAAGGAGGTTTTTAATGGAGAATAATGAGAAGCTAAATTGTTCAGACCGAAAAATAAAAAATGAGGTAAATGAAATTTTATTGGAGTTTAAGCAAGACAAGCAAAACTTAATTACAATATTAAATGAAGTACAAGAAAAATATGGGTATATTCCTAAAATTGCACAATCACAAATTGCAGAATATCTTGGTATACCACTTGCAGAAGTATATGGTGTTATAACATTTTATTCAAGATTTACATTAATACCAAAGGGAAAGTACAATATTTCAATATGCCTTGGAACAGCATGTTTTGTAAAAGGTTCAAAGGAATTATTGGAAAGAGCAAAACAAAGATTAGGAATTGAAGAAGGAAAAACAACAGAGGATGGAATGTTCTCTTTAGATACAACAAGATGCGTTGGAGCGTGCGGTCTAGCACCAGTGTTTACTATAAATAATGAAGTTTACGGTAAGGCCACAGTAAAGAAACTTGACGAAGTTTTGGATGAATTAATGAAGAATAAATAAATACTTTTTGAATTACTTTTAAGAAATATTAGGAATCAATTACACGTTGGAAGTGTGCGTCACTTTTGATTTATCTAAAGTGTGTATTGGAGAATGGGAATGATTTTAGTTTTTTATATTTAAAGTAGAGAAGGGGTCGTAAATGTATAGACCTGTCCCTAATTTTAAAAATTTTAAATTGAACCCCGTCCCTAATTTAAAGGAGGAATACTATGGCAAAAACTATTGCAGAGCTTGAAGAAATTAGAAAGAGAAAAAGAGCTGAATTAGATTTAAGAGTTAATACAAAAGCAGATACACGAGAAAAACATATTTTGATATGTCATGGAACTGGATGTACATCATCTAAATCTCCAGAGATATTAAAAAAGTTCAATGAAGTTCTTAAGGAAAAGAATGTTGGAAATGTTAGAGTTGTAAAAACGGGATGTTTTGGACTTTGTTCAAAAGGTCCAATCGTAATTATTAGACCAGAGGATACTTTTTATTCTATGGTAACTGTGGATGATGTGGAAGAAATAGTAAATTCTCACATTATAAATGGTAAAATTGTACAAAGATTATTATGCAAAGATGTAACAGGAGAAGTTGTTAATAAATTAGATGAACTTCCTTTTTACAAAAAACAGATGCGTGTTGCACTAAAAAATTGTGGTGTTATAAATCCAGAAGATATAGATGAATATATTGCTTTTGATGGATTTAAAGCATTACAGAAAGCATTAACCGAAATGTCTAAAGAAGAAGTTATTGACGAAATTAGCAAATCTGGACTTCGTGGTAGAGGTGGAGCTGGATTTCCTACTGGGAAGAAGTGGTCTTTTGTTAAAATGGCTGAGGGTGACCAAAAATATGTTGTTTGTAATGCGGATGAGGGAGACCCAGGAGCATTTATGGATAGAAGCATTTTAGAGGGAGACCCTCATAGTGTTATAGAGGCTATGGAAATTGCAGCTTACGCAGTAGGTGCAAATAAAGGATACATATATGTTAGAGCTGAATATCCAATTGCTGTTCAAAGATTACAAATTGCAATAGAGCAAGAAAGAGCTTACGGAATTTTAGGAAAGAATATTTTTGGAACAGACTTTGACTTTGATATGGAAATTCGTTTGGGAGCAGGAGCATTTGTTTGTGGAGAAGAAACAGCACTTCTTGAATCTGTTGAAGGAAAGAGAGGTCAACCACGTTTAAAACCACCATATCCAGCAAATAGTGGTTTATTCCAAAAGCCAACACTTATAAATAATGTTGAGACATATGCAAATGTAACAAGGATTCTATTAAATGGTGCAGATTGGTATTCTTCAATTGGAACTGAAACGTCAAAGGGCACAAAGGTTTTTGCTCTTGGTGGAAACGTAAATAATGTTGGATTAGTTGAAGTGCCAATGGGAACAACTTTAAGAGAAATTATTTATGACATAGGTGGAGGAATTCCAAATAAAAGAGCATTTAAAGCAGCTCAAACAGGAGGCCCTTCTGGAGGTTGTATACCAAAAGAAAATTTAGATACCAAAATAGATTACGAGAGCTTAGCTCAAATTGGTTCAATGATGGGGTCTGGAGGACTTATTGTAATGGATGATACAAAGTGTATGGTTAATATTGCTAAGTTTTATCTTGATTTTACTGTTAGCGAAAGCTGTGGTAAATGTACACCTTGCAGAATCGGTACAAAAAGAATGTACGAAATTTTACAAAGAATTTGCGATGGAAAAGGTACAGAAGAGGATTTAGATAAGCTAGAAAGTTTAGCAGAAAATATTAAAAAAGCATCTGTATGTGGATTAGGTCAAACTGCACCAAATCCTGTACTTAGCACAATGAAGTATTTTAAAGACGAGTACAGAGCTCATGTTATAGACCATAGGTGCGATGCAATGGAATGTAAGGCTATGGCTAAAATTGTAATTGACCCAGAAAAGTGTAAAGGATGCGACTTATGTAAAAAAGGTTGCCCTGTTAATGCAATTAATGGAGAGCCTGGTAAAATTCATGAGATAGATCAAAGTAAGTGTATAAAGTGTAGAACTTGTGTAACTAAGTGTCCATTTAAAGCAATAGGAGGTGGAAAATAATGATAAATTTAAAAATTGACGGAATTGACGTTGCTGTAGAAGAAGGAACAACTATACTAGCAGCTGCAAGAAAAGTAAATATAGATATTCCAACTCTTTGCTTCCTAAAAGAAATAAACGAGATTGGCGATTGTAGAATGTGTATCGTTGAGGTTGAAGGAAGAAGAGGATTTGTTACTTCTTGTATTCAAAAAGCAGAAGAGGGAATGATTGTACATACAAATACATCAGCTCTTATTGATGCGAGAAGAACAGTTTTAGATTTAATACTTTCAAACCATCCACAAGAGTGCCTAACTTGTGTAAGAAATGGAAATTGTGAATTACAAGATTTAGCAAAAAAATTTAATATAACTAAAGTAGACTTTGAAGGAGAGCGCATAGAGCATGAGATAGACGATAAGTCTCCATCAATTGTTAGAGATAGCAATAAATGTGTTTTATGTAGAAGATGTGTAGGAGCATGTAAAAAAGTGCAGGAAATAGGAGCTATAGATTGCATGAATAGAGGCTTTGATTCATGTGTTGCAACAGCTGGAAATAACAGCTTAAACGATGTTGATTGCACATTCTGTGGGCAATGTATTGAAGCTTGTCCTGTAGGAGCACTTTATGAAAAGGACGATACAGGAAAAGTTTGGAGAAGCTTAAAAGATTCAGAAACATATACTATTGTTCAAACGGCACCAGCAGTAAGAGTTGCACTTGGAGAAGAATTTGGAATGGACATTGGCTCAGAGGTTCAGGGCAAAATGGTTACAAGTTTAAAAAGACTTGGATTTGATAAAGTATTTGATACAAATACAGGAGCAGATTTAACAATAATAGAAGAAGCAAATGAATTGATTGCAAGAATAAGAAATGGTGGAGTTATGCCAATGATAACATCTTGCTGCCCAGCATGGGTAAGATTTGCAGAAAAGAATTTTCCAGACCAATTGGATCATATATCTAGTTGCAAATCTCCTCATGAAATGTTCGGAGCAATTATAAAATCATATTACGCTCAAAAGTTTAATATAGCACCAGAAAAAATATTTGTAGTATCAGTTATGCCATGCACTGCAAAGAAATATGAATCTGTAAGACCCGAAATGGAAAATGATGGATTCAGAAATGTTGACGCAGTTATAACAACAAGGGAGCTTGCTAGAATGATAAAAAAAGCAAATATAGATTTTGTTGGACTTGAAGATTCAAACTTTGATGATCCAATGGGAGGGGCAACAGGTGCTGGTGCAATATTTGGAACAACTGGTGGAGTTATGGAAGCGGCACTAAGAACGGCTGCTGATGCTTTAGAAAGTAAAGATTTAGGAGAATTTAAGTACGAAGCGGTTCGTGGTGGAGCAGGAATAAAAAGAGCAACTATTAATTTAGCGGGAAAAGATATGAAGGTTGTTGTTGCATCAGGATTAAAAAATGCAAGAAAAATAATGAACGAAATAAAATCAGGAAAAGCAGATTACGACTTTGTAGAAATAATGGCATGCCCAGGCGGATGTGTAATGGGTGGAGGTCAGCCAATAAAAAATTCTAAAACACTTGCTACAAAAGATGTAAGAGCTCTAAGAGCAGATGCGATTTATGGAATAGATGAAAAATCTGTTATAAGAAAATCGCATCAGAATGAGCGAGTAACAAAAATGTATGCAGAGTTTATAGGCGAAGCATGCGGAGAAGTAGCACATAAATATTTACATACTGAATATAAGAAACAAGAAAAATACGAAATTTAAAACAAAACCCCGTCCCTAATTTAAAATTTTTTGAATTAGGGACGGGGTTCAATTTCAAATTTTTGAAATGGGGGACACTCTAAAGGAAACTGGAAAAGGGGATGGTTCTTTTGTCCAAAGGTTGATTGTATATACAAAAGAACTATCCATTTGTTCATAATAGAAGATATGTATGTTATAAATATTATTACAGATTAAGATTTATTTTGGTAAAGTTAGATATACCATATTCTATAGACCTTGTATTTGTAAATAAAGCAGTAAAAAAGGAACTGTTAGATTCGATACAAGAAGATGGAAAGGAGTTTTAATATGACACGATTTGAACAGAGAAAACAAGACTTTTTTAAGGTATTAGAGCGACTAAAAGATGGGATAAAACAAGAAGAAAGCGAAATAATGATAGATGGTATATTGCATAGATTTGAATTTACATTTGAATTAGCATGGAAAACGATAAAGGATTATTTAGAGTATTTGGGGTATATCGATAAAATTGGTAGCCCAAGAGAGATAATTCAAAATGGATATAAACAGGGCATTATAAAAGATGGTGAAAAATGGATTGATATGATGCTTGCTAGAAATACGCTTGCACATATATATGATGAATCTACTTCAAGAGAAATATATAATAAAATAAAAGAGGAATTTATTTTATTATTTGATAATTTAAAATTGCAGTTTGAAAATATTAATATATAAAAAAGGCTTCGCCGAAAACAGATGCACATCGATTAGCCGTATGAATGAAATGAATTACGGATAATACATACACAGGAAATATACGGGCTGTAAAAAAATCCTACTATTGTAAATTACAATAATAAAAATCATTGAAAATACGTATGTAAATTCAATGATTTTTTAGTTTTTTACAGCCCAATTTGTTCTGTATCAGGAAATCCTTGTTAACTTTTCCTTCTGGTTAATGAGGGTTCCTATTGACCGCTCTTTTAGATTGATATACAATAAAAATAATTAATTAAAGAAAGGTAGGTATAATATATTAAAATTTAAGTTTTATTATATTATACAGAGTGAAGATATAATGAAAATTGGAATAGATTTAGATGGTGTAATTTTTGATTCAGAAAAAGAGTTTAGGGTGTATTCTGAATTATATGATATGGTAGATTTAAAACAGAACAGCAAAACAGATAATAGAAACTTAAAATTTCAAGATAGATTTAATTGGACGCAAGAAAATATAGATGGATTTTTAAAAAAATATCATAAGCAAATTATAGTCGAATCAAACTATATGCCAGGTGTTAAAAGAATACTAAAGTTGTTAAAGGAAGAAGGTAATAGTTTAATATTAATTACAGCTAGAGGTGGTTTAAATAAGGATATGATAAAAATAACCGAAGAGCGACTAAAACAAAGTGAAATGGACATTTTTGATAAATATTACTGGGGAACAGAAAACAAAGATGAGGTATGTGTAAAAGAAAATATAGATATTATGATTGATGATTCTTATGAAAAATGTGAAAAGATTTCTAAAAAGAAAGTAAAAACAATATATTTAAAAGATGCACCATCATTTGATTTACAAGAGAATGAGTATTTAAAAGTGTTATATAACTGGGGTGAGATATATAGATACATAAAGGAGATAGATATTTAAATGAAAGTACTAGTGGCAACAAAAAATCAAGGCAAAATAGAAGGCGCAAGAAGAGCTTTGGGGCACTATTTTGATAATATAGAAATTGAGGGAATTCCTGTAGAATCAAATGTAGGTGAGCAGCCAGTAAACAATGAAATATATAATGGAGCAAAAAATAGGGTAAAAAATTTGAAGAGATATGCTAAAGAAAATAACATAGAAGCTGAGCTATATTTATCAATTGAATCTGGAATAAGTAACGCTCTAGGAAGATGGATGATTACAAATATAGCGGTAATAGAAGATAATAGCAATTTTGAAAGCTATGGTACAAGCCCATCATTTCCAGTACCAGATAAACTGGTAGAAGACATCATAAATACTGACCTAAGTCAAGTAATGAATAAAATATTTGAAAATGATGAAGAAAGACATAATAAAGGTGGGGGAATACAACTTCTAACACATAATGAAATTTCAAGAATAGATTTAACAGAAATGGCTTTTATTATGGCTTTAACGAAATTTATAAATGAAAACTGGCGATAGAAATAAAAGAATTAGAGAATGCAATGAATTTAGAAAATATTAATATAAAGAATTATGTTGCAGTAGATAATAGACTGGTAGAAATTCCAATAGAAGTAATAGGTTTATCAAAAAATTTAGCTAAGCTAAAAGGAAAAATGGAATAAATATTGTGATGAATAACAAGAATTATTAAGAGGAAGTAAAGAAAAATTATTAGACAATACAATTGTTGCTGCTATGAAGATAAACTAATTTTATTGAGGAGGAAAAGAAGTGAGTAATATTGTTAAAATAGATAAACCCATTATATTAAAATTTGAAGATAGAGAAATCAAATTACCAAATGAGCTTAAAGAAAATATAGAAGTCTTTTGGAAAAATGCAATAAAAGAAAATCCAAATTTATATAATGGACAAGATTATGTTGTAGAAACTATAAATGAAACTGAAGAAAATATTGAAATGATAGTTGTCAAATCAGCCTATGCGCATTATTTATATGATGAAAGAGTTGGAATTAAAGAAGAAAAGTATAAATGCTGTACACCATGGGGAGGAATTTTATTAGTAACAAAAGATAATTATTTCGTCATAGGAGAAATGGATAGAACAACTTCAATGCCAAACTGCTTACAGATATCAGGAGGCGGAATAGATATTGCTGATATCAAAAGAGGAATAATCAATATTGATTCAAATATAAAAAGAGAATTAAAAGAAGAAGTGAATCTTAACTTAGATGAAATAGATTATAAATTAGAATTTATAGAATATCCTAGCAAAACAAGAAATGCATATGGATTTTTAGCAATAGGCAAAATAAATCAAACAAAAGAAGAATTAAATCAACATTTTGAAGAATATAAAGAATATTTAATTAGAAATAATTTAGAAATAGAATTTAATAAACTTATTTTTCTAAAAAAGGAAAACGCATTACAAGAGCTTGATGATTTACAAAATTATAAGAGACCATATTTAAGAGATTTGATAAAAGAAGCTGTTAAATATTAAGAAATAATACGACATTATGGACGTTCGTTTTTGAAACAAATTATTAATTTGTTTCAAAAATGAGCGTCCCCAATTGACAACCAAATGATAATTTAAACTATTCAATATATCCAATATAAGGCAAATTTCTATACTTCTCATCATAATCTAAACCATATCCTACAACAAATTTATTTTCAATTTCGAAACCAATATAATCAACATTTATATCTTGGATTCTACGTTCCTTCTTATCAAGTAATACACATAATTTCAAAGATTTTGGATTTTTAGATATTAAATGATTATATAAATAGTTTAATGTTATTCCAGTATCTATAATATCTTCAACAATTATAACATTTTTGTTTTCAATATTTTCACTTAAATCTAATTTAAAATTTATTTTTCCAGAAGATTCTGTCTGAGATCCATAACTACTAACTTTCATAAAATCTATTATAATATTATCATTGGTGATTTTTTTAGATAAATCTATAGCAAAATATGTAGCACCCTTTAAAATACAAACTAGTACTATTTCTTCATTAATGTAGTCATTTGAGATTTTTTTTGCTATTTCTGAAATTCTTTCATTTAATTTTTCTTCATCAATTAATGTTTTTATTTTATTTATCATATAGCTCTCCTTATTATTTATAATATTTCGATTATAACATTGTACTAATAAAAGTCAATAATTATTGCCCGGTATTTGAACTTTACATAATTTTACTTTTTGCAAAATATATGGTATAATATAATTTAACAAATCCAAGCGATTTTGTTTTAAAAATTCCAGTTGAATCTTGCCGTTCAGATTTGACTGTTTATATAGTAGGAATATCCACCCACGACTATTGAAAGGAGTGTTGCCTATTAGGCCAAGAAATTTATCTAATTCAATGTGCTTCGTTGTTTTAGATATCGCCATCCATCTATCGGTACATGTATGAAGGTTTTACCTTGAAGCACATATTATATGTATCGAACACCTTAAAATTTTATTAAATGAAAGGGAAATTCATTATGAACAACTATGTAACAACTCTTGACACTTACAAAGAGCTTATTGACGTTATTGCAGGTCTCAAGAAAACAACAATGAGCACCACTATTGCTGTATCCAAACTTGAGAAAATTGCAGAGGAAATGCTTGAGGAGCTCAGCGCAATCTACTCAACTGACCCGGAGGATGTTTCACCTATTGTTTGCGAAATTGATTGCTCAGAGCTTAACAAGAAGGCTACTGAGACTTACGAGGCTGCTGATGACACAACTGATGACGCTTCCGATGCCGATGAAACAGACCGTGAATATGAGGCTTTCAAGAAAGCCTTTTATGAGAATCAGGAATCTGTGAAAAAGCGCTCTTCCGGCGGATTCAATGTATATAAGCCGGAGGTTGTACAGGAAATCTATTGCCCTGCAAACATCAAAAATAACATTTTCCGCTGGGCTGATGTAGCTGCCCACCCTAATATGTTCTTCGCGCCGTTTGTTCTTGCTAACTGGTTTGACTTTGCAATGGCAAAGGAGAGCTATACTCTTGATATGAGAGAAGCTGTGACCGAAGATGCACGTAAGCTCATGGCGGCTTGTGGTGGCACAATTGGTGATTTCTGGAAGATTAGCTATGGTTATGATGCAAATGCTGATGACCACTTTGTTGAAATTCTGGTGATTGCTTATGGTAAGGTTTCAGTAAAAATCAGAATGTACTGGCTTGCTGAACTTGTGTACAACAGTAAACTGCTTGATCTCGTGGATGAGAATGGTAACCCGTCTGGCGCTACGCTTTATAATTTCGTAAGCCATGTTAATCCTATCTACATCTCAGGAACTGCGACAAGAGGACTCGACGTCGACGAGAGCAATCTCTGCTCAACGGCTGAAATTGTCCTGGGTATGTTCCTTGGTGAGGTTTCTCGTGCTACTATGATTGATTATAGTCAGAAGTAATTTGTAGGAAAAGAAAAGTGACCTCCTTCGGGGGGTCGCTTTTTGAGTTGTGTTATTTGTTGCATATAATGGGATTTAACTTAATTGATACTATAAATTAAAAGTTATCAAAAATACCCATTCCCATTGACCTCTTTTTTGAAATTTGATACTATAAAAAAGCTTTAGGAGGTGAGAGCATGATTGCAGAAATTATTATGAATAGCTCTGTAAAAAACTTAGACAGAACTTTCGACTATAGTATTCCGCATGATATGGAAGAAAAAATTCATATTGGAAGTAGGGTTTTAGTTAAATTTGGAAACATAAAAGAGCTTAAAGAAGGCTTTGTTGTGAATATAAAAGAAAAATCTGATTTTGAAGTAAAAGAAATTTCAAAAGTTGAGGAAAAAGACTTTATAGATAAGGCTAAAGTAAGTCTTGCTAAGTGGATGGCTGAAAGATATTTTTGCAATGTTTCTGAATGTATAAAGTTGATGCTCCCACCTGGTACGGGAACAAATAATTTAGCAAATAGAGCTAAGGAAAAGACAGCCAGATTTATTAGATTAATAAAAAGCATAGATGAAATAGAAGCGGAAATTGAAAATAAAATACTAAAATCTGAAAAACAAATAAGAGCTTTAAGAGCTCTTGAGAAAATAGACGAAATTCCATCAAAGGAGCTTGAAGAAATTGCAGATGTTACTTCTGCAGTTTTAAAAACATTAGAGAAAAATGGTTATATAGAATTTTATGAACAAGCTACAGAGCGCAACCCATTTTTGCATAAAGTGGTAGCTGCCACACAAAACTTGGAATTAACTGACGAGCAAAAAAACGCATATATAGCAGTTGAGAATGCAATTGATGATATGATGAATTCAGAGTTTCTTTTATTTGGAGTAACTGGCTCTGGAAAAACCGAAGTCTATTTGCAACTAATTGAGAAAGTTTTATCAGAAGGAAAAACAAGTGTAATGCTTGTTCCGGAAATATCGCTAACGCCACAAACAGTAGATAGATTCATTAGCCGATTTGGACAAGAAAAAATTGCAGTATTACATAGTAAATTGTCTGTTGGGGAAAGATATGACCAGTGGTATAAAATAAAAAATGGAGATGCAAAAATTGTAATTGGTGCAAGGTCTGCAATGTTTGCACCAGTAAATGATTTAGGTTTAATAATTATAGATGAGGAGCACGATACTTCATACAAATCTGAATCTACCCCTAGATATAATGTAAAAGATGTTGCAAGATATTTGGCAAAAGAGTATAGTGTGCCAATTGTTTTTGGAAGTGCAACTCCAGATATGGACACATATTTTAGGGCACAAAATGGAGATATAGAGCTTTTAGAGCTAACTAAAAGAGCAAATAATGCAAGTCTTCCAAATATTGAAATTGTTGACATGAGAGAAGAATTAAAAAATGGCAATAGAACTTCTATTAGCATGAATCTTTATGAAAGTATAAAGCAAAATATTGCAAATAAAAAACAAACAATTTTGTTCTTAAATAGAAGAGGCTATTCAACATTTATAATGTGCAGAGATTGTGGATATGTTGCTAAATGCAAATATTGTAATATAGCTTTAACATATCATAGTAAAGAAAACAGATTAAGATGCCATTATTGTGGATATGAAGTTTTACCATTTAATAATTGCCCAGAATGTAATAGTAAATCAATAAAATATTCGGGAAGCGGAACTCAAAAATTAGAAGAGGAAATAAATAAGATATTTCCTTCTGCATCAACAATAAGAATGGATGTAGACACAATTACTAAAAAGAATTCTCATGAAGATATTTTAAATAGATTTAAAAATGAAAATATAGATATACTAATAGGGACGCAAATGGTTGTAAAAGGACATCATTTTCCAAATGTAACATTAGTTGGTGTTATATTTGCAGATGGAAGTTTAAATATAGATGACTATAGAGCAAATGAAAGGACATTTCAGATTTTAACACAAGTTGCAGGAAGAGCTGGAAGAGACAAGGATAAGGGAAATGTTATAATACAAACATACAACCCAGATAATTTGGCAATAGAATATTCTAAAGAGCAAAACTATAAAGTTTTTTATGATACAGAGATAAAAATTCGAAAAGCATTGAAATATCCGCCTTTTTGTGATATAATACTCATCGGATTTAGTTCGGAAAATGAGAATAATGTAGTAAACTCTGCTAAATTTATATATAAAAGTTTAAAAGATAAAATAATAAATAACAAATTAAAAATTATTTTATATAAACCTGTACCAGCACCAGTTGATAAAATAAAAAATAAAGTTAGGTGGAGAGTAATTATAAAATGCAAATTTGATGATGAAATCATTAAGGCGCTAAATGATTCAATGCAAGAGCTAAGCAGTATTAACTATAAGAATGTAAAATCGGTTATAGAGCTTAACCCGACAAATATGATGTAAATTTAAAATAGAATATCATAAATTTGAATTTATGAATAGGTTAAAAATATTATAGAAATATTAACTTAAGGAGAGGTATGTTGGAGAATAATTAGAATTTTGGTTGTTTCAAATTTAATTCTTTTCCAATCAGATTTAAGCATTAAGGAAGGAATGTGATTAAATATGGCAGTAAGAAATGTAAGATTAGAATCAGATGAAATCTTAAGAAAAAAGTCTAGACCAGTAGAAGTAGTAGATGAAAAAATAAAAGAGCTTGTCGGAGATATGATCGAAACAATGCACAAATTTGATGGTGTTGGACTTGCAGCCCCTCAAGTTGGAGTTCTAAAAAGAGTAGTTGTTATAGATTTATATGATGGAAATGAACCATATGTACTAATCAATCCAGAGATTATTAAAACTAAAGGGGAGCAAGAAGTCGACGAAGGCTGTTTAAGTTTTCCAAATAAATTTGCAAAAGTTATTAGACCTGCAGAAGTGACTGCAAAAGCATTAGATATAAATGGAAAAGAATATAAAATTAAGGGAAAAGGATTATTAGCACAAGCAATAGTTCACGAAGTTGACCACCTTGAAGGTATATTATTTGTGGATAAGATTATTCCAGGAACAATGGAAATCATAAAACCAGAAGAATAAGTTTAAATAAAATATGTAATTATTAGTAATAGATAATGTGTGCAGCTACTGAGCTCATACATTTAAAGGAGTGATTTGTTTGAAAATTCTATTTATGGGGACACCTGACTTTGCGCTGGAATCGCTAAAAAGCATATACGAAGCTGGACATGAAATAATAGCTGTTGTTACTAATCCGGATCGACCAAAGGGAAGAGGAATGAAAATGGTAGCCTCTCCTGTTAAGGAATATGCTATCCAAAAAAATATAAAAGTATATCAACCAGAAAAGGTAAAGAAGAACGAGGCATTTATTGAAGAAATAAAATCATTAAATCCAGAGCTAATTTGTGTTGTAGCATATGGAAAAATTTTGCCAAAAAATATATTAGATATTCCAAAGTATGGAAGCGTAAATGTTCATGGATCTTTATTACCTAAATATAGAGGTGCTGCACCAATACAATGGTCAGTGTTAAATGGTGACAAAGTTACTGGAGTAACAACTATGTATATGGATATTGGAATGGATGAAGGCGATATTATTCTAAAAAGAGAAGTTGAAATTGGAGACGATGAAACAACAGGAGAGCTATGGAATAGATTATCTAAGCTTGGGGGAGAACTTTTGGTGGAGACAATTAAAAAAATTGAAGATGGAACTGCTCCAAGAGTAAAGCAAGGCGAAGATTACTCAATGGCTCCAATGTTAGATAAAGAAATGGCAAAAATAGATTGGGAAAACAAGTCTGCGGCAGAAATTAAAAATCTCGTAAGAGGTTTAAATCCAATTATGGGTGCATATACATTTTATGAGGGTAAAAAAATAAAATTTTGGAAGGTTGAAACATATACTGATGATCAAATTATTAATATGTTTCCAGAATTAGAAGAATTTAAAGATAGATTTTTAGACCTACCAGAAGGAACAATTTTATTTTCAGATAGCAAAACAGGATTATATATAAAGGCCAAAGATGGCAATATTAAAGTTATTGAAATTCAAGGAGAAAATGCTAAAAGAATGAGCTCAGAAGAATTTTTAAGAGGGAATTCATTAGTAGCAGGATTATATTTTGAATAGAAATGTTTAGACTAGAAACATGTGAAAAATGCGCATATGTTTCTAGTCTTTTCCTATTTATTATATATATAATTGGACATATAATTTATATATGGTACAATATCTATAGTAAAATTTTGTGGAGGATTTATAAATGATAAAAAAAGAAGTATTAGATTTGGTGGATGTTAAAAATGCGGATTTTAAAGATATATTTTCACTATGTATTGGAAATATGTACATAATTCAGAAAAGATTTATTGATTATATTGGAACATATGGTAGATGGAATACCAGTGTTAAAGAAGGAATGTTGATGCTTGATGATAAAAAATATGATGTTGAGTTTATTGGAACAACAAGTACAGCTGATAATTATTGGTTTTCTTCTGAACTTGAACAAGTAATTCCTGATGAGTATGTTAATATAATGATTCAAACTAGAAAGATACTCCAAGCTGTTGGAATTGATAGTTTGGCACAAGGAAAAATTTTATTGGATGATGAAAAGACAGGATATAACTTATCAATGATATATTTAGCCTTTGCCCCAGTAGAGGCAGCATATTTTAACGGATCAGGTGATACATCAATTTATATGTTTGTTAAAAATTTACCGCAGGATATTTTTAAAAAGATGAATTCTATAGAGTTTGTTAACAGCATGATGGAGATAATAGGCACTTTTAATGTAAATCACAAGTTACTAATTAAGGCTGTTTTAATTCAAAATGGTATAGAATATGTTGAAGAGGGAAATGATATTCTTGCTAAATTTAATGAAAAATCTGTAATATCTGTTCAGTTTGATGGAAGTGAACGTATAACAAAAATAAATGGAAATCTAAGCTTATAGGTGAATTGTAGTAACATAAGGTTCATCTAAAAAATAAAAAGATACAACTTAAGAGATTACCTAAAAAAAGCGTTGTAATATATGAATTTTAGAGTGAAACAAGGTATTTTAATTTTGATTGTAAATCAAAATTGAAATAGCCATGCGTCCGCAGTGGAACGTTAAAATTTATATATTACAACGCTTTAATTTTATACTATTAAGTTGTAACGAGAAATTTTGTAATATAAAATTATATAATTGACAAGCTGTAAAGTATGTGCTTTAATTTGCATGTAAGCATACACAAAAACACAAAATTCGTACGTTGTAATACAATTTATGAGAGGAGAATTGATATGAAAATACCACTTCCGTGTAAAGATTATGTTTTTCCCGATGGTAGCGCTGAAATCCGGGATTGGGTTTTGTACATTCATAAGCCTAAAGCGGTTAAGGATGTAATGTATAAAATAACGTATATGATATATGGAAATGATGAGTGTTATTATTGTCATAGAAAGCTAAAGGAACACATTGAGCCAAACGAAACAGATAAATACTTTAGTAAGATGACAATAGATCATCTATACTCCCAAGAGTTTGGTGGACTAACAATTCCCCAAAATATGCGTCCTTGTTGCGAAAGGTGCAACCTAAGAAAGGGCAATTTATTTGAAGACGAATTTGAGGAAAAGAAAAGGTTACCAACTGGAAGTGATGAAGAATCACGGCTAATTAGAGCAAACTTTGATATGAAAATCAAGAAAATACAAGAGAATCGAAGAATGGGTTTGTCTTTGGGTATTCCAGAGGAATGGCTTACCCCGGCAAAAAGCATTAAGAGAGTACATTGTAGTTTATGGTTATTCGAAGGATTTGGTGCAGAGTATAGAAAGCAGAAAAATATGCAGCAAAAAAATAAGTACATTGCTAGGACTATTATGCTAAGCTCCAATTTCTATGTGCTAGATGGTTTTTATACAATAATGCTCACAAAAATGGACCGACGATTCGAAGATTACAAAATTAGTGTATTGGACAATGTCGTCTACGATGGAGACGAACTTATGTGACGAAATAACACCAAAAAGATGCCCTGCGCACTCGCAGGGTGTTTTTTTGATTTTTCGATTTGTTCTTAGTTAAAAAAATAAAAAATACAAATAAAAAGTATTGACATTAGCATAAAATGGATATAATATATACACAGTTTAGCACTCAAACCAAAAGACTGCTAAAAAGAAGGTGGAAAATATTGTTAGATGATAGAAAAAAGCGTATTTTACAAGCAATAGTAGATGAATATGTAAGTACAGCAGAGCCAGTTAGCTCAAGTTGTATAACTAAGAAAAAAGGTCTTGATTATAGTAGTGCAACAATCAGAAATGAAATGTCTGAATTAGAAAAAAGTGGATATCTTGAAAAAACACATACTTCAAGCGGTAGAATACCTTCTGTAAAAGGATACAGATTGTATGTAGATGAGCTGTTAAAAGAAGATAATATAAGTATTGACGAAATAAAGTTTATAAAAGAAAAGTTGCAAACAAAGGTAAATCAAATTGAAGATTTAATGAAAATTGCAACTAATACATTATCAGAGGTAACTCATTATACTACAGTTGCTATTGGCCCAAAAGTAACAAAGCAAATTATTCAAGAAATTAAATTTGTTTTACTTGGAAGCAGAATGTTAATGGTAGTTATTTTAACAGATACTGGAATGATAAAAGAAACAATTATAAACTTTGAAGAAGACGTCTATGAAAACCAAATTCAAACAATCAACTTGTTATTTAATAAAAAATTACAAGGAAAGCCACTAGAACAAATTAATGAACCTTTAGAAGAATATTTTTATAATGAGATGGAATCAAGTGCAAATATGATTAAAGCAATCATAGATCAATTAAATAAATTAATATATGAGGAAACAAAATTATATCTTGAAGGTACAAATAAATCTTTTGATTTACCAGAGCTTAGAAAAGCGGAAACAGCAAGAAATTTTATAAATATATTAGAAAATAAAACAGAAGTAGTTGATTTATTAGATAGCGAATTTGCAAAAGATATTAATGTATATATTGGTGAAGAACTTGATGATGAAAACTTAAAGGACTTTAGCATAATAACTTTAAAAGGTGAGGATTCAGAATTAGGAACAATTGGAATTATAGGACCTAAAAGGATGAATTATTCTAAGGTAATTTCAGTTATGAGATACATTCAAAATTTAATAGATCAAGGAGGAATATAATGGACGAAAAAAAAGAGGATAATGCAGAATTAAATGAACAAAATATGGAGAATAATAAAGTGGATGTAGATGTAGAAAAAATAAAAGTATTAATTGAAAGTCAAAAACAACAGATTGAAGAAAAAGACGATAGATTAAAACGACTAATGGCAGAATTTGAAAATTTCAAAAAAAGGAGCAGCAAGGAAAGAGAAACTCTATATAACTCAATAATGGGAGATATAATTATATCATTCTTACCTATTATAGATAATTTAGAAAAGGCAGTACAAGTTAAAACTGATGATGCAGAATACAAACAAGGTATAGAGCTTGTACTAAAACAATTTAAAGATGTATTAAGTTCAAATGGTGTTAAAGAAATTGAATCCGTAGGACAGACTTTTAATCCTGAGCTACATGAAGCTATTACATCAGTGACTGATGAAAATTTAGGAGTTCAAGAAGTAAAAGAAGAATACAGAAAAGGATATATGATTGGAGATAAAGTTATAAGACACTCTCTAGTTGTTGTAGCTAATTAAGGTTATTAAATTTTATTTAATATATTTACAAAAGAGAAATATAACAAAAGATTAGGAATAAAAAAAAATATTATAACCCAATTATAATATTGGTATAGGAACGCAAATTTTCCTATAACGAATATTACATTCATAGATATTAAAGGAGGATTTTAAAATGGGAAAAATTATAGGAATAGACTTAGGAACAACAAATTCATGTGTAGCAGTTATGGAAGGTGGAGAGCCAGTAGTAATTCCAAATCCAGAAGGAAATAGAACTACACCATCTGTTGTTGCATTTTCAAAAAATGGTGAGAGATTAGTTGGACAAATTGCTAAACGTCAGGCTGTAACAAATCCAGATAAAACAGTTATATCTATTAAAAGAAAAATGGGAACAGCTGATAAAGTTAGTATTGATGGAGAAGAATTTACTCCTCAAGAAATATCAGCTATGATACTACAAAAATTAAAAGCAGATGCAGAAAGCTACTTAGGTCAAAAAGTTACTCAAGCTGTTATTACTGTACCAGCATACTTTAGTGATTCACAAAGACAAGCAACAAAAGACGCTGGAAAAATTGCAGGACTAGAAGTATTAAGAATTATAAATGAGCCAACAGCAGCAGCACTTGCCTATGGTGTTGACAAAGAAGATAAAGATCAAAAAATAATGGTATACGATTTAGGTGGAGGAACATTCGATGTTTCTATACTTGATATTGGTGATGGTGTATTCGAAGTTTTAGCTACAAGTGGAAATAACAAACTTGGTGGAGATGACTTTGATGAAGCTATTATGAAATATTTAGTTGCAGAATTCAAAAAAGATAGTGGAATAGACTTATCACAAGATAAATCTGCAATGCAAAGATTAAAAGAAGCTGCAGAAAAAGCAAAGATTGAATTATCAGGAATGCAACAAACAAATATCAACTTACCATTCATTACAGCTGATAGCACAGGACCAAAACACTTAGATATTACTCTTACAAGACCAAAATTCGAAGAATTAATTGGAGATTTAGTACGTAGTACAACAGGACCAGTTAACCAAGCTTTAAGTGATGCTGGATTATCATCAAGTGATATAGATCAAGTATTACTAGTTGGTGGATCTACAAGAGTTCCATTAGTTCAAGAAACAGTTAAACAAATTACAGGAAAAGAGCCAAATAAAGGAATTAACCCAGATGAATGTGTTGCTATAGGTGCATCAATTCAAGGTGGTGTATTATCAGGAGATGTTAAAGATTTAGTATTATTAGATGTAACACCATTATCATTAGGTATTGAAACATATGGTGGAGTATTTACAAAACTTATTGAAAGAAATACAACAATTCCTACAAAGAAATCACAAGTATTCTCAACAGCTACAGATGGTCAAACATCAGTAGAAGTTCACGTTTTACAAGGTGAAAGGGAAATGGCTGCATATAATAAAACATTAGGAAGATTCCAATTAACAGGAATTCCTGCAGCTCCAAGAGGAGTACCACAAATAGAAGTTACATTTGATATTGATGCAAATGGTATAGTTCATGTATCTGCAAAAGATATGGCAACAGGAAACAGCCAAGATATAGCAATTACTGCAAGCACAAACCTATCTGATGAAGATATTGAAAAGGCAGTAAAAGATGCAGAAGCTCATGCTGCTGAAGATAAAAAACAAAAAGATGGAATTGAAGCTAAAAATAATGCATCAAGCTTAATCTATAATTGTGAAAAAACACTTACAGAGCTAGGAGATAAGATAAGTGCAGAAGAAAAAGCTAAAGTTGAAACAGATATTGAAAACTTAAATAAAATTAAAGATTCTGATGATATTGAAGCTATTAAAGCAGCTACTGAAAAATTAACAACAACATTCTATGCAGTATCAGAAAAATTATATTCTCAAGCTCAAGCTGCTGGAGGAAAAGAAAGCGATAATGTTGAAACAGATGCAAACGGAAACGTTTATAATGCAGACTATAAAGTTGAGAATGAAGATGATAACAAATAGTTATAGATAGTAAACAATGATAGAGTGTACAAAATGAGGTTGGAGGAAATAGCTAAATCCAACCTCAAAATTTAATTTTCAGAAAGGAATTAAGTAAATGTCACAAAAAAGAGATTATTATGAAGTATTAGGAGTAAGCAAGAGCGCAACTGAAGATGAGTTAAAAAAAGCTTTTAGAAAGCTTGCAAAACAATATCATCCTGATGCTAACCCTGACAATAAAGAAGAAGCTGAAAGAAAATTTAAAGAAATAAACGAAGCATATGAGACATTATCAGATCCTCAAAAAAGAAAAATGTACGATCAATTTGGTCCAGATGGTCCTGCAGGATTTGGAGGAGGAAATGCTGGAGGTTATTATTCATCAGGATTTGAAGGCTTTTCTGATTTTGGAGATTTAGGAGACATCTTTTCATCTTTCTTTGGCGGTGGATTCGGAGGAAGAAGCTCTAGAAAGAATAATAATGGACCTGTACAGGGAGCCGACTTAAAAAGTACAATTGATATTTCTTTTGAAGAAGCATTTTTAGGTACCGAAAAAGAGATTGTGATTACAAGAAGTGAAACATGTACAACTTGCGGAGGAAATGGTGCAAAACCAGGGACTGTAATAGATAAATGTACTGTTTGTAATGGTACAGGTCAAGTTAGACAAATTCAAAATACTATTTTAGGTCAAATGCAAACAACAAGAACATGTAGCAATTGTAATGGTACAGGTAAAGTAATTAAACAACCATGTGATGATTGTAAGGGAAAAGGAAAAGTTAGAAAACAAGCCAAAATAAAAATAAAGATTCCTGCAGGAATTGATGATAATCAAACAATTGTATTAAGAGGTGAAGGTGAATCTGGAGCTAGAGGAGGAGCTAAAGGCGATTTATACATAGTTGTACGAGTTAAGAAACATAGTATATATGTTAGAAATGGAAATGATGTAAATTGCACTATTCCAATTACATTTACACAAGCAGCTCTAGGTGCTGATGTTGTTATACCAATGGTCGATGGCACAAAGGAAACTTTTAAGATTCCAGAAGGTACTCAAACAGGTACAAGATTTACTATAAGAGGTAAAGGATTTAAAAGCGTTAATTCATCAAGTACAGGTAATTTTGTATTCAATGTACAAGTTCAAGTACCTAAACACTTAAGTAAAGAGCAAAGAGATATATTAGTCGAGCTTGCGAAAACAATGAATGAGCAACCTCCTATAAAGAAAAAAGGAATTTTTGGATTTTAGAATTAAAAATAATCCTTTGGTGGGGGGTAATGTAATAATTAAAATTATAAAGAAGAATTTGAATAAAGAGGGCTAGAGAAATCTGGCTCTTTCTTTTTTCAAAATGTTTGTTACAATTCACAGCTTAATGTCATTTCATACAAAATTAGCGATATAATGTAAATTTATAATATGAAGTTAAGGTGGGGACCAGCAAATTAGAGAATATAATTTTTACAAGTGTATAACGCAGTAAAAATGAAAATTCTCTTATGTAGCTGGGGCGTAATATTATAAATTTACATTATATTGCTAATCATTGTTATTTTCTATGGCTGCGAATTGTAACAAATGTTTATAAAAATTTTTTTATAGCTAGACATTTTATTAAATATAGAATACAATTAAACATATGAATTTATAAATACATAGAAGGAGATAATGTTGAAAAAATAATTGCAATTTTTCAACTAGATTTATGCCGTAAGGAAGGAATGTGATTAAAATGAATATTTGGCATGACATTAATGGAGAAAGAATAAAAAAGGACAGATTTGTTAGTGTTATTGAAATACAAAAAAATGGAAGAAATAAGTATGAACTTGACAAAGAAACTGGAATGTTAAGATTAGATAGAGTTTTATATACTGCAACTCATTATCCAGCAAATTATGGCTTTATTCCAAGAACATACGCAGGCGATGGAGATCCTCTTGATGTACTTGTTTTATGTCATGAAGAGATAACACCACTTACATTAGTAGAAACATATCCAATAGGTGTCTTAAAGATGAATGATAGTGGTGACGAAGATGAAAAAATAATATGTATTCCAGTTGGAGATCCATATCTAAACAATTACAAAGATATAACAGATCTTCCATCTCAATTATTAGATGAGATAATGCATTTTTTTGAGGTTTATAAACAATTGGAAGGTAAACAAACAACCATTGATAAAATGCTTGGTCGATCAGAAGCAGAATCAATTATTCAAAAATGTATTGATAATTATAAATATAAATTCGAGAGATAGGGGTATACATATATATGTTAGAAAGGGTAATTTTTTATATATTTGCCTTAATAATATTTATTATGCTATTTGGAAGAATTATTAAACGACGAGATTCCATATATGTATATCTATTAGCAGGTAATGCCATTGGTCTTCTATTAAGGTTGATAGAGATGAGTAATAATATGGAGTTAGGCTTTGCATTAATAATTTTATGTTACACTATTTCGGTTATAGTACCATTTGTTATAATTGCTTTGGAATATCGAAATATATTCCTACCAGAGATGTATACTATAATTAGGGCAAAATTTTTATTAAAACTTGGTCAGAATGAAGCGGTTAGAAAATTATTAATAAGGTATATAGACAAGCATTCAAATAGCTATTTCTCACACAAGTTATTAGCTGAAATATATGAGAGAGAAGGAAAGTATGATGATGCTATAGACGAGTATGTTATCGTAGTTGATTTAAATAAAAAAGACTATGATTCATATTATAAGATAGCTTTCTTATTGAATCAAACAGAAAAGAGCGAAGAATCAAAGAGAATGCTTGAAGAATTATTAGAAAAAAAACCAGAGTATTATCAGGCTTCAGACTTATTAGGTTCGATATTATATGACCAAGAGCTATTTAAAGAGGCTGTTGGTGTATACTTGCAAGCTTTAAAGTATAATCCAGACAAGTATGAATTATATTATGGACTTGGAATGTCATATACAAGACTTAATGACTTTCAAGCTGCAAAAGAATATTATGACAAGGCAGCAAAATTAAACTCATTATTGTTCCATGCTAAGGTTAATGCAGCCCAAATAATGTTGATCGAAGGCGAGTTAGAGGAGGCTGAAGAGCGATTAATTGAATGCTTAGAAGATAAAGACTCAGAGCCAGATGCATATTTTTATTTAGCAATAATTTCGATGTTAAAAGGTGAAAAAGACAGAGCGGTTGGATACGTAAATATCGCAATTGAGCTTGACAAAAGAATGTATGAAAGGGTTTGCAAACAAGAAATATTTAAGCCTGTAATGGACGAAATTAGAACTAACAAGACACAAAGTCACAAGTACCACATGAATATTCAAGAGCTAAAAACGAGAAAACATTTGGATGATACAATAGCTTTAATTCAAAGTTTAAAAGGTGAAGCGAAAAGTAGAGCTAACAAGGCTGACAAAAAGATAATTGATATTGATAAATATGAACAAAGGGAGTTTTAAAGACTTAAATATACTATCCGAACAAATCTGAAAAATCTTCGATTTTCTGATTTGTTCTTTCTTATAAGATTAGCAATATAATGTAAATTTATAATATGAAGTTACATTATATTGCTAATCTTTATTATATAATTTTAAAAGTGTAAAGGGTAACGAAAAAATTTTTGTATTATAAGTGCTAAGACTTTTTATTAACATTATAGTTTAAATTGTATATATTATTTAAAGAAATATAAGGAGGTTTATATGGAAACTATTACTTTTTTAGGAGGAGATAAAAGAAACTGTATTTTGTCCAATATGCTTGAAAGTGAATATCAAGTATTGCGTTATGGTACAGGTATGGAAAAGGCATTTAACTATAATGAATGTATAAGAAGGGCAAAATATATTGTACTACCAATTCCTATTTCGACTGATGGGGAAAATTTATATACTCCGTTTGATGATGCTAAAATAAAGTTGACTGATTTATACAATAGTGTGCATGGAAAAATTATTATATGTGGTGCTCTAAAAAATAGCATTAAGGAGAATCTTGAAAAAGATAATAAAGTTATTGATGTTATGAAGAATGAAGAGCTTACACTAAAAAATACAATTCCAACTGCAGAAGGTGTAATAAAAATTATTATAGAAAATACTGAAACAACAATTGACAATAGTAATATAGCAATTATTGGATTTGGCAGAGTGGGAAAAAAAATTGCTGAGTTATTAAATTCGTTAAATTCTAATATCTTTTGTACAGATATAAAAAAAGAAGAGGTTGCAAATATTAAGAGATGTGGTTATAATGTACTTAATAAAAATTGCGGAAGTTTTTGTAAATTTGATGTAATAATTAATACAGTACCTAAAACTATTATTGATAAAAAAGAGCTAGAGCTTATAGACAAAAAAACTCTTATTATTGATGTTGCATCAAACCCTGGGGGAATAAACTATGAGTATGCTAAAGCAAATGGATATAATTGTATTCATGCATTAGGGTTACCTGGAAAAGTTGCTCCACAAACTTCAGCAAAATATATAAAAGAAGTGTTAACAGATTTATTAAAATGAGGTGTAAAAAATGTTTAAAAGTGAGAAGGGAATTGGATATGTTAATTGGATAATAATTGTAATTGTATCATTATTTTTTGCTGCTCTTATAATTAGAGTTTTAGTTGGAGAAAATGGTTTAATTCAACAAAGGAAAGAAGAG
This sequence comes from Clostridia bacterium, assembly GCA_017939755.1. GTDB lineage: Bacteria > Bacillota > Clostridia > TANB77 > CAG-508 > CAG-492. The sequence goes on from JAGBAJ010000038.1 coordinate 61,668, forward strand.
GCAATTCGTAATCAATCAGAGAATAATATAATAATTGAACTAACAAATCAATCTAACTAGTAAAGGAATGAAACATATGAATATAGGAATAGATATAGGAGGAAGTCACATTGGAATTGGTTTAGTTGATTCTAATGGAGAAATTATTAAGCAAAAAGACAAATATATAAAAGTAAAAGATAGACTTAATATAGAGGATTTTATTGAAAAAGAAATAATAGGAACATTAAAAGTATGGCAAAAAAATAATATAGCTATAGAAAGTATTGGAATTGCGGCACCTGGAATTGTATCTAATGGTGAAATAAAATATAGTGTAAATTTAGGTTTGTTCGGGTATAACTTGAAGGAAAGACTACTTAAGGCATTTCCAAATGCAAAAATATGTATAAAAAATGATGCAAAATGTGCAGCTCTAGCAGAAAAAAATATAGGTGCATTAAAAAAGTATGATGATTGTATATTCTTATGTTTAGGTACTGGAATTGGTGGGGCAGCATTTTATAATGGAAAATTGATTGAACCTAAAAGAAGCTCTGGTTTTGAATACGGTCATATGGTGATAAGGAGCAATGGAAGAACATGTAGATGCGGAAATAGAGGTTGCTTTGAACAATATGGTTCTATGAGAATATTTAAGAATAATATTCGATACAATTTAAAATTGCCAAAAGATATGGAAGGGGAAAAACTAAGAATTGCCATACGAAAGAATATAAATAAAGAGGTTGTTAAAAGGGTAATTGATGATTATTTAGAAAATCTATGTATAGGTATAGCCAATATTGTTAACATATTAGAGCCAAAAGCTATATGCATTGGTGGAGGCTTTGCAAAATATGAAGACATATTAATGGAACCACTTAAAGAGAAATTTTATAAAGCTTCTCATCTTTTTTATAAAGATAATTTGCCAGAGGTTGTAATGGCAGAGCTAGGCAACAAAGCAGGAATTATAGGAAGTGCTTTATATATTAAATAAAAGTATAAAAGGTTTTGCACGAAGAAGTCTCTTATTATAAAATAAAAGAAAATTAAGGTACAGAAGAGGTAGTAATATGAAAAGAAAAATAATAGTAATTAGTTTAATATTAACTTTTTTGACATTAAATTTTAGAGCATTTGCGGTTACATTAGAAAATCAACAAAAGAAGGTTCAAGAAGATAAAACTAATTCGGAAAAGGCTTTAGAATCTATTACATCAGAAAAAGATAGTGTTCAAAAGGAAGTTTCAGATTTAAATAATTCTATTTTAAATGTTCAATCAGAATTAAGTGATTTGGAAGATCAAATTGAACAACTAGATTCATCTATAAAAAATAAGGAAGAAGATTTAAGTAGTAAATGTACATTATTAGATGAGAGATTATCTGCGGCTTATATGAGTAATAATAATACATATATAGAGGCTTTATTTTCAGGTGGAATAATAAATTTCATATCAAATTATGATATGATAAGACAAATTGCAGAATATGACAATAATATAATAAATGAAGTAAGGCAGGCGAAGGAAGAGTTAGAAAATAGTAAAAGTAAATTAGAAGAGGTTAAATCGGAAGTTCAAAAGAAAGAGCAAGAATTAAAGTCTCAAAAATCAAAAAGGGAAGAGAAGGTTAAATCTTTATCTGCTGAAGAACAAGCTATACAATCAGAGATAGAGCAAAAAGAGTCTGAGTTATCAAGGATAAATTCTGCGATAAAGGCTGAACAAAAGAGAATAGAAGAAGAGCAAAAAAAGGCAGCAGAAAGAGAAGCAGCTGCTAAGGCAGCAAATCAAAATAAACCTTCTACTGGTAATTCAAATGGTGGTTCATCAAATAATAATTCGAATGGTGGTCCATCAAATAATAACTCTAATCGTCCTAGTAACAATTCTCCATCATCAAATCCATCTGCTTCAGCAAGCATGACTTGGCCAACAAGAATAACCCATAGAGTAAATTCCGTTTATGCACCAGGAGGAAGAACCGACACATCACATGCGGGAAGGGCCCATAAAGGTTTAGATATTTATGCTCCTATGGGAACTCCTATATATGCAGCGCAAGCTGGAACAGTAGTATATGTAAATTATAGTGGATATGGAGGCGGATGGGGTCTTTATGTAGTAATTTATCATGGTAAAGATAGTAGTGGTAGATCTATTTATACAAGATATGCACATGGAAGTGCGATTGCATCAGGAATATCTGTAGGAACAAAGGTAACAACAAACTCAGTAATAATGTATTCTGGTAATACAGGTGCTTCTGAAGGTGCACATTTACACTTTGAGGTATGTTTAAATAGTATGTATAATCAAGTAAACCCTTGTCCTTATTTAGGGGTATCAAATTCAAGAGGAAACCATTAATATTTGAAGCTTTATTTAATATATAGGATTCTTGTCAAGAGTTGGGGTGGATAAGTTTGAAAGAATTTATCCACCCCAACATTTTAAATTTTCAGGAAAATTTGAAAACCTTAGAGGTTAATCCTAAAGTATTATACAAATTAATCCTCCACTTCCTTCATTTATGATTCTTTCAAGAGTCTCTTGTAGTTTTCCTTGAGCTTCTTCTGGCATATGATATAGTTTACTTTGTAAACCTTCATTTACAAGTTCGTGTAGACTTTTGCCAAATATATTTGATTCCCATATTTTTTGGGGTTCACTTTCAAATTCTGAAAGAAGATAGTTAACAAGTTCCTCAGATTGGCGTTCACTACCTACTATAGGGGAAACTTCAGTTTCTATATTTGCTCTAATCATGTGAATAGAAGGAGCTGTGGCTTTTAGTTTTACTCCAAATCTTGATCCTTGTTTCACCATTTCTGGCTCATCTAAAACAAGTTCATCTATAGAAGGTGTTACAATTCCGTAACCTTTCGATTTTACCTCATCTAGGGCATTAGATATTTTATCATATTCTTTTTTTACTTTAGAAAGTGTAGATATTGTTGAAAATAAATCACCTTCGTTTTCAATAGGAACACTAGAAATTTCAGAAAGTATTTTATAAAATAACTCATCGAGTAAATATAAAGAGATATTTACTTCTCCAGTACCTAAAGAAATGTTAGTTACGCGTGTTTCAGATATAATATTAGTATCATTTAACTTAGGAATTCTGTCATTTATTTCTTTTAAAATTCTAATATCAGAAAATGCAGTTTTTATATGAGAATAAAGCTCTTTTTTTAACCAATGTGTTGATGCTAAGCTATCAACCCAACGAGGGAAATTTATATTAATTTGTTCAATTGGAAATTCATAAAGCATACTGCTAAATATTTTATTTATATCATCTAAAGATAGGTCTTCACAATTTGTAGATATTACAGGAGAGTTATACTTTTGCTCTAGCTCGATTGCTAATTTTTGAGTAGAATCGGCAGAGGGGGCGGAGCTGTTTAATACAATGACAAATGGTTTATTAAGCTCTTTTAATTCTGAAACTACTCGCTCTTCAGCTTGTATATAATCTGCCCTTGGAATATCAGTAATACTACCATCAGTTGTGACAAGTATTCCAATTGTAGAATGCTCTTGTATTACTTTTTTTGTTCCAATTTCAGCTGCTTTTTCAAAAGGAATTTCCTCATCAGACCATGGAGTTTTTACCATTCGAGGCATGTCATCCTCTAAATATCCAATTGCATTATTAACTAAATATCCAACACAATCAACCATTCTTGTTTTCAAAGAAATTGAATTATCAATTTTAATTTCTACAGCCTCATTTGGCACAAATTTCGGCTCAGTTGTCATTATTGTTTTTCCCGCCGCGCTCTGAGGTAATTCATCTTTGGCTCTTTCTTGTTTATAGGCATTATCGATGTTTGGGATAACTAGTAAATCCATAAATCGTTTTATAAATGTAGATTTTCCAGTTCTGACAGGGCCAACAACTCCAACATATATGTCACCATCAGTACGTTTCGAAATATCTTCATACAATTTTAATTTATTTTCCATTTAAACCTCCTTTAGAATTTTTCCAAGTATTATTCGATAACTTTACTAAAGTATATTAGGCTAAAACATATATATGCACTAAATTTCTTAAAATTAATATTATATTTTAGACTTGATAGGAAACCTAAAATATGGTATGATAGAATCGTTGAGGTGAAAAAAATGAATATTGAATTAACAGAAACAATAAAGAAACTAGAAAAATACAATCAAAGTGAAATAATTAATTTAATGAAAAATGTATATACAAATGAAGAATTGGATAAAATTACTAAACAAATTGATGGTCTTGATATGGAACAAGTTATGGATCTATATAATAATGCAACAAAAATACCAGATGTCTCAAAAAATAAAATAGAGCATATAGGCTATACAAATCTAAGCACTTTAGATGAAGAAAAGTTTAAAGAATTCAAGACAGCAGGAGAAGATATTATAAAGGCAAATAAGTATGCTGTTATAACAATGGCTGGAGGTCAAGGAACAAGACTAGGACACAAAGGTCCAAAAGGTACTTTTAAAATTAATACCATAAATGGTGAAAAGTATTTATTTCAAGTAATAATAGAATCATTAATGAAAGCTAATGAAAAATATGGAGTTACCATTCCATGGTATGTTATGACTAGTGATGACAATAACAACCAAACAATTGATTCCCTAGAAAGTCACAATTATTTTGGATATGATAAGGATAAAGTAAAGTTTTTTAAACAAGGTAAAGTACCAATGGTAAAAGTTGATGGAAATATCGTTGTTGATGAGAACAAGTTAATAAAAGAAGCTTCTGATGGAAATGGAAGTATTTACAAATCATTAAAAAGAGCAGGAATACTTGAGCAAATGAAAAACGATGGAATTGAATGGATTTTTGTTGGTGGAGTAGATAATATATTACTTAGAATTGTTGACCCAATATTAGTAGGTTTAACATCAACAGAAGGAAACTTAATATCATCTAAGTCAGTTGTTAAAAACAACCCTCAAGAGAAGGTTGGCGTCTTTTGCAAGCTTAATGGAGTTCCAAAGGTAATAGAGTATACAGAACTTCCAACAGAAATGGCAGAAGATATAGACGAAAACGGACAATTGAAGTTTGGAGAAGTAAATATATTAAGCCATTTATTTAATATTAAGGCTTTAGAGAAACTTGCAGATGTAAAATTACCTTATCATACAGCATTTAAGAAATCAAATTATTTAGATAAAGATGGAAAGCTAGTTGAGGTAACAGAGCCAAATGCATACAAGTTCGAATCATATATATTTGATGGTTTTAGCTTCTTTGATAATATGAGTATTTTAAGAGTAAAAAGAGAAGAAGAGTTTGCCCCAATAAAAAATGCTAGTGGATCAGATAGTCCTGAAACAGCTATAAATTTATATAACGAATATGTAAAAAAATATAATAAATAAAGCATTATATAAAAAAGACGAATATTTCTATTCGTCTTTTTTTTGCACAATAAGATAATTATAATGCAAAAGTTAGTAAATTTGAATGTTTTACATTTCTTGGTCGCCAGGTAAAAAATAATCAACTACACCATAAATTAATGCTCCGATAATTGCTGCCATCCATGATATAACATAACCAGCAACAAAATATTGTGTAATATATAAAACTACTGCTGATAATACAAATCCAACGAAACCTTTACCAAAAGGGCTGGCTTTTAATCCAGTAAATTTAGCAATTAAAAAGTCTATAACAGTAAGAACAATTGTTGCAATTGCTAATGCCCAGAAATTATTAATTTGAAAACCGGGTGTAAAAAAAGCAGTAATTGCTAGGACTATTCCTGCTGTAATTAAACGACCTATAACTTGCCATACAGTATTAGTAGAGTTATTTGCCTGACTATTTTCCATATGATTATCTGACATAAAAACCTCCTTGTGTAAATGAATTACACATAAATAGCAATAGAATATAAACTGTATATTATATTGTTATTCTGTTATAGTATTAGCAGAATAATAAGAAATATACAAAGATATAAAATTAATTTTTGCATTATGAAAGAAATTGAATCTAAATATAAATATATAATTTCATTACGTTCCTCGGCAGTCGAAAATTAGTAAATTAATTTTCTCGGCATTCGTCACTTCATTCAATTATATATTTAGATTTAGATGTATAGTTTTTATAATAAGTTACCAGTCAGCCATATTTGAAAGGATACGTAATAAAAAGTCTTAATATTTTATTTTACAGCTATCAAAACATAAATGTTTTGATACGGACGCTTTTGCTACTTAAAATAATTATCTAAAGAGATAATTATTTTAGTACCTTGACGCTTACAAATATAAATATTAAGATTTTTTATTACATTATAATTTGGTCTAAGGCTGACTAGTAACATAATAGTTAAAATGAAAAATATGAGAATATGTATTATTGCATTATTAAATTAAAAATGATAAAATCAAAAAAAATAAGGGATAGTGAGATTGGTAATGGTAGAAGAGCTTAGGCAATGTGAGATATGTCCTCATAAATGTAAGGTTAATAGATTAGAAGGTAAAAAGGGAAGATGCAAATGTGACGATAAAATAAAAATTGCTTTAGCATCAACTCATGATTATGAAGAGCCATGTATAAGTAAAATAAATGGATCTGGAACTATATTTTTTTCCAATTGTAATTTAAATTGCACATATTGTCAAAATTATGAAATTAGCCAAGAAGGAAAAGGTAAAGTAATATCAGTAGATCATTTGGCAGATATTTTTATCTCCCAGCAGAATAAAAATGTAAATAATATAAATTTGGTTACACCGACTATGTATGTTCCACAAATAATTGAAGCAATAAAGATTGCAAAAAGAAAAGGTTTGCATATTCCAATTATATATAATTCTAATGGCTATGAAAATATTGAAACGATAAAAATGTTAAATGGATATATAGATATTTATTTACCAGATTTAAAATATTATTCTAACGAATTATCAAAAAAATATTCCAATGTTGATAACTATTTTGATATTGCGGTTAAATGTATTAAAGAAATGATAAGTCAAGTTGGAAGTCCCGAATTTGATGAAAATGGAATAATAAAGAAAGGTGTGATAATTAGACATTTAATATTACCAAATCATATACTGAACACAAAAAAAGTATTAAGAAATATAAAGGGAATATTTGGTGACGACGTATATATTAGTGTAATGGCACAATATTTTCCTACTTATAAAGCAAAAGAATCTGAAAAGTTAAATAGAAAAATTACCAAAAAAGAGTATAAAGAAATTGAAAATTACTTATATTTACTAGATTTAAAAAATGGGTACATTCAAGAATTGGGTGAGCATGAAGAAGAATATGTACCAAAATTTGATTTATCCGAATAATATGTCGTAAGTATTATGTTACATATGTTATAAATTTATGATAGTAAGATAATTGTTATAATTTATATAAAGATTATATAAGGGGTGCTATTAATGGAAGAAACTTTAGTAATAGATAGAATAGAGGGTAACATAGCTATTTGTGAAAACAGATATAACAAAATTATAATTGAAATTAATCTATCAAAATTACCGGAAGGTTCTAAAGAGGGAACTATTATAAAATATTTAGATGGAAAATACAGAATTGATGAAAAAGAGCAGTTAAATATAGAGAAAAGAATTGAACAAAAGATGAACGATTTATGGAACTAACAAACGAAAAAAATTGTAAGGGGGCAAAAGAAAAATATGAAAAAGAACAATGCAAGAGGAAGTTTAATTGGATCTATTATTGTTATAGTAATGTTGCTTATTGCAGCAGTATTTGGATCCGATGATGGAAGTTTTTTTACTTCACAAGCTAGCAATGATCCAACTATTGAACAAGTAGAAGGGTTAGAAAATATAACTATATATACAGGCAGTGATTGTATATCTCAAATACCAAACGACAATTCTTTAAGATTGTATTGCTTAGATGTTGGTCAGGGAGATAGTATCTTAATTGTAAATCAAGGAAAAACGATGCTAATAGATGCAAGCATAAATGAAATGGGAAGCACAGTTGTAAAATATTTAAAGGATTTAGGAATCACAAAGATTGATTATTTAGTTGGAACGCATCCACACGAAGATCATATTGGTGGTTTTGATAATGTAATTAGAGAATTTGATATAGGTACGATATATATGCCAAAAAAAGCTTCAAATACTAAGACATTTGAGGAAGTATTAGATGCAATAAAGGCAAAGAATTTAAAAGTAACAGCTCCAACTATTGGAACAAAATTTTCTATTGGTGATGCTAATTGTGAAGTAATGGCTATACAAAATGATGCAGAAGATACAAATGAAACATCAATCGTAATACAAATGGAATGCAATAATACAAAATATTTATTTACAGGTGATGCAAATTATAATGTAGAAAATTCAAGAGCTTGGGAAGAAGTAGATGTATTAAAAGTTGGACATCATGGATCAAGAACAAGTACAACTAAAAAATTCTTAGATCAGGTAAAACCAAAGATTGCATTAATATCAGTGGGTAAAGATAATTCATATGGACATCCAACAGAAGATACATTAAAAAGGCTTAATAATATAGGCTCAAAAATATATAGAACAGATGAAAATGGTACTATTTTGATAGTTGAGAAAAAATAAAAACGAAATCGGCATATTGCAGAAAAAAATAAAAAAAGTAATAGACAAAGGCAAATTTGTATGGTAATATAATACATGCAAATGCCGATGTGTTGGAATTGGTAGACGAGGCAGACTCAAAATCTGTTGTCAGTGATGGCGTGTGGGTTCGAGTCCCACCATCGGCACCAACAAAAAGATGATACGAAGTATCGTCTTTTTTTGTAGCCGTGGTGAGGACTCGAAAAGGCCGTAAAGCAAACAATCCAGTGGATTGCTTGTAGGCCGCGGGTAGAGCTAGCACCATCGGCACCAATGACATTTCTGTTCGAACAAATAGAACAGATTGATACAAAAATCATTCAGTAAAATGGATGATTTTTTTGTTTGCAAAAAATTATAGTAAACCCATTTTAGTATGTGTTTAACTAGCATAATTACCTCGCAGAGCCCTGAGTTATGATGGTACGTCATAACTCATAGGGGGTTAGGACTTGTGGCAAAGCCAAAGTTCGTAGCTACGAAGAAATTTAATACTATGCTAAAAGAAATTAATGAAGAATATAGATCTACTCTAATAAATTTTGCTAAATATAAGCTTGTAATGTTTACAATGAATAAATTTATGGATATGAGTGAAACAGAACGAAATAAAGTAGTTTTATATCTGTATTTAAACATATATTGTAAAAAACAACAAAAATGATATAATATAATTGATTTATTTAAAGGAGAATAAACTAATGAGTAAACAAGATAATGTGGATAAAATAATAGAAATTCTAAAAAAAGGTGCATTAAAATTTCATGACGATTTTGATAAAAATTTAAAATATTATTTTATTGAAGAAAAAAAAGATGATAAAATAATAATACACTTTAATATAAAATATGATAGAGAATTAGAATATTTAATTATATTTAAAAAGCAAAAAACAATTACTGACTATATTCCAAATGTAAAAGGTTATAATAAATTAGATTTAAGTTTGAATCCATATAAAAATTTAAATTTTACAGATGAGAATACTATATTAAGCAATATTTATGATTATATAAAAGAAATAGATGTTGATGAAATTGCTTGTTACCAAAAGTTTGGAATAATATTAAGAAATCCTTTAGAATTAAAAGGAATTTATAATATTAATATAAAATATATAACTGATTAAGGAAGATAAAAAGTGATAGATGAAGTAAAAAAAATAAAATTAGAAGAATTAAATAATCAAAAAGTGCAATATGAAGGAAAAGAAAACACTATTAAACAAAGATTATATACAATAGGTAGCAAATTATGTAAACTTGAATGGGAACAGTCAAATGGAATAACTATAATAGACAATTTTTCTTTTTTAGAAAAATGGATTACAAGAAGAAATGCTTATAAAAAATTCAAGGCACAATCTAAAAGGTTTTCTAAACTTTCAAAATTAATTAGAAAAGTTAAAAGTGAATTAGATGAAGAATATGAGAAAGTTGAACATGAATTAGAATCATCAGGAATAAATGCAAAGCTTAAAGAAATTAGACAAAAAATGAGTTTAATAGAAGATGCAAGAACACTTTATGAGATAGGAATTACCCCCACAGATGCGATGGAACTTTTAGAGAGTAAAGGAATTCAACCTGTACTTTCTGAATCGGATAAATGTGTATTTTTGCATCCAAGAGATTATTCTTCAAAATCATCATTAATAGGAGTTCATAAAACCAGGTATGCACCAACTGCTAATATGATAAAATCAGCAAAAGATTCTAATGTGGAATACAAAAAAAATATTACGATAAATGGAGTTGAATATGAATATTCCTTTAAATCGGCACGAGATACTGTTCATATGGCTATGAATGATGAAGTGTCATCACATATGTATGGTTCTTGGGATGATTGCAAATATGCTGTTTTAATCCCATTTGATGATATACCTGATGAAAAAATCGGTCGTGCAGCACCAATGGACACTTTTACACGAGGAAGTATAGAATTATCAGAGCACACATGGATTTTATGCCCTAAAAATGAAGTTGAAAGATTAAAGATTTTTAATCCCAAAACGCATGTGTTAGGTTATGAAGGAGAAAATGTACAAGGATTTTCACAGCCTTTTTTGACACAATTAGGATATCGTGCTGAAGATGTTGACATGTGGAACTGGTCAAATGATGAAAGTGCTCATCAATTTTACGAACTAATGGCAAGAGAAGGGATTAAAACTGGTACACATACTTATACATATTTTCATGAAGATGAGCAACTTTTGGCAAGAATAAATCAAGCAGTATCACTAAGTAAGTTATTAAGAGATAATCATTTAATTACGACTCCGGAAGATATTGAAAATATAATGAATCAATTGGCAGATAATTATCAAAGCTTTGGATTTATTCTTTCTGATTTAGGCGAAAAGACTAGTATGGGAAGTGATGTAGAGCCACAATCAATAAAAGGAAATAAGAAACAAGTAAACATTTTTCTAGAAGAAATGAAGAAAAACGGATTTAATATTTCTCCTGCCTATCAAGATATTATGAAGAAATTGTGCGTAATATCGATATTTGATTGCAATGAAAATTGCAGAGATGTGATTAATATTCCAGACGAAACTTCAGATGAGGAACGAAAGACAATAGAAGAATTACAAGCTGTTCTGGCCTCTAATAAATATATTGGTGTTAATGAAAAAAAATCAGCATTTGGTAAGTTTATTTCAACTGCAATATGTGAATCTATTTTATATTCACAAGAAAGAGATGTTTTAGCAGAAAAATCACAAGAAGGAAGATAAATTGTAATAAAAAGTACGATATACTTTAATAAATTGATTGATATTTGTATCAATCGTTAAGAAAGCTAAAAAGTTGTAGATAACTACGCCATTTGCACCAACCAAAAGAGCCGTTTCCGTTAGGAATGCGGCTCTTTCCCTATATAGCAAAATTCCCCATCCTAAAACCTCAGGATAGGGAATTTGCTTTAGCAAATACTTAAAACATCGAGCCGGTCAAGGTCTCGAATGCTTCGATATACTTACTGGATGTGGCAGAAACCACATCATCAGGAAGCAGCGGAGCAGGAGGAGTCTTGTTCCAACCACTATTCTTGAGCCAATCTCTCAGATACTGCTTGTCATAGCTTCGCTGAGATTTGCCGACTACATATTCGTCGACAGGCCAGAAGCGGCTGCTGTCTGGTGTCAGTACTTCGTCTGCCAGTACCAGAGTACCATCTTTATCAACGCCAAATTCAAACTTGGTGTCTGCGATGATAATACCTTTGGCTCTTGCATATTCAGCACACATTGAATAGATTTCAATGCTCTTGTCTCTGAGCTGTGTTGCAAGCTCTTCGCCGATGAGTTCGATAGTTTCTTCAAAGGAAATGTGCTCGTCATGACCTTCTGTAGCCTTAGTTGTAGGCGTATAGATAGGTGTAGGGAGCTTTTCAGACTCTCTCAGTCCCTCAGGCAACTGAATGCCACAAACGGAACCAGTCTTCTGATAGCTTTCCCAGCCAGAGCCTGTGATGTATCCGCGAACGATACATTCCACAGGAAGCATTTTCAGCTTTTTAACTAGCATGCAGCATCCTTTGGACTCTTTTGTCTGGAATTCCTCTGGCATATCTGCATTGTTGATAGAAATCATGTGATTAGGAATAATCTCCTTTGTGAAATCAAACCAAAATGCAGATAATCTGTTCAGAACAGCTCCTTTGTGAGGAACCATATTCGGCAAGACAACATCGAACGCTGAAACTCTGTCCGAAGTTACCAAAACCAACTGGTTTCCTACATCGTAGATGTTCCGAACCTTACCGTGTCCGATCTGTTTCATAGTGTATTCCACCTTTCAAAAGTATTCGCTTTACACTCGTTAGCGTTGAGTATATAAATACCTTACTATAAAGCATAAAACGTTGTTATTTTACCACAATTAACATAAAAAGTAAATATCTATTTAATTTATTTGTAATTAATACATGATAAAATAACCATAAAAATTTATAAACGAATATTATTATATTTGTAATAGTAATGGGATTATTTTTAACAGCCCTTTAAAAATTATTTATATATGAAAATAAATTGCATTATTTTGTTGGTATGGATGGAGATTATAATGCTAAAACTGGAATAGATGGGGAAGATGTAATAAAATTCATACAACGTGGAAAAGCAGATTAAATAAAATTGAAAGAGGGTTTATCCAATTGACAAAAGTCCGAAATAAGACTAAAATACAATAAAGAAAAAATAATTGTAAATAGAGGCAGATATGGGAATTTTTGAGAATATAAATGAAATAATAAATAATTTTTTAGCAAATGCAGGAGTTTGGGAACCCTTATTAAGTTCTATTTTTATAGTGCTTGAAGGTACTTTTGCCTTTTTACCGCTATTTGTTTTTGTAACAATTAATTTATTAACAATGGGAAATGTAGTAGGTAGTGTTGTGTCATGGTTATGTACAGTGCTAGGAAGTTTTATTGCATTTTCTTTATTCAGATATGGAATAAGTCCACTACTAAATAAATTTATAAAAAATCCGAAATCGTTAGAAAAATTTAAGGAAATGATAAATACTATGCCATTTTCAAGGCTTGTTTTAATTATTTCAATTCCAGTAACACCATCTTTTTTTGTAAATTTGGCTGCAGGTTTATCAAATATACCAATAAAAAAATACTTGTATGCTTTACTTTTTGGAAAAGCGTGCATAATATTATTTTGGGGAGTACTAGGGACAAGCTTAGTAGATTGTTTAAATAATCCGATTATGCTAATTAAAGTAGTTGTTATGTTAGTGGCTTGTAATTTATTTAGTAAATTTATTAACAGATGTTTTAAAATAGATAAGATTTTTGAATCAAATAAATAGAAAGTTAATAAATTTACAAAAAAACTCATACTACAGAATAGCAGGTATTGCGTAGCATATAAATGTATGGTATAATATGAAAATATTTTATCCTTGGTACCAGGAGTAACAAAAGGTACAGGTTACAGTGTACACAACTTCACTTTGTAACTACGAAGGAGGAAACGATGGACATCAAATATTTGCGGACTACAAAGGACCCAGACTATGTGCATGATACGGACGTAACAGAACCTGTAGAGTGCTGTAACGATGAAGTCAGAGCATACGTTTGTAAATGGGCAGGAAATGAGGGCTGGTCATTATGTGACTTTGGCACAATCGCCGAGCTTTTAGGATTCACACTTCCTATAACTTTGGATGAGTGGAATAGTAAAGAGAAAACCTTTGCAATGAAATCTAATACGAAGGTTGCGAGGATTAAACTTCGCCGTGGTGATGGCATGGATTATTTCTCAGAAATGAAAGTAGCTAATGGAAGCAGGAGAGAAAGTTACTCAATCTATTCTAAAGATGGAGATTTCTATGCTATGCTGGAATCTGTAATTGAAGAGAAGGCTGGCAAGACTTTAAAAAGTTGCTATTCTCCATATTACTGTAGTAGAGTACTGGAACTCCCAAATGGCTATCAATTGCACTTTAATGTGAGTGAACCTGGAGGTGGATCATTCAAAGAAACGGAGGCGAAAGTATTTAAACACTGCGACAAGATTAACCAGTATTTGTTTGGTATTCCCGAAAAGTGTGATAATCTTGATGCTAACTTGATGTTTTCCGAGTTGATGAATCTGTATAAATTTTCAGAATCAGATATTGCATCTGCAGAAGGAATCCACTTTAAGTTCATGGCTCCAAAAGATTGTATTAAATCTGAAAAATTAGTGAAAGGCGGCAAATGCGTAAGGTTTGTCGAAACTATATGGAACGAAACTTATGAGGTATGTGCCAATGGTAAATGGAGCTATAAGGGTGACGGAATGCATGTTTCATACAATCCAGACCATAAAGAATATGAGCGATATAAAGTCTGTTTAACAGGCGAGGACATCTGTGTATTTTATAAAGTACAAGATGAAATCGTTCAAAAGTTGTACAAAATTGAAAAGACATGTACTGAATTGATGATGCGTCTTATCAACGAATGACCGCAAGATAAAAGCAGGGCTCTTTCCTACGTATATATATTAAGAAAATTGTGAAGATTATTCTAATATACAAAAATAATATTGTTTTTATTGTATTGTTATATATTTTTTTATATAATTATGTAGATGATTTATTTACAAAAGATATGAGGCATAAAAGTCATTACACGACGAATATTCAGTAATAGAAATGGAAAAATATGAAGAGGAGGGTAATATGGATTTTGAAGAAATAAAAGAGCTAATTAAAGAAAAAAAATTGCCTGAAATTAAAAAAGAGCTAAATGATATGAATGAGGTTGATATAGCATACTTAATTGAAGATTTGCCAGAAAACGAATTAGTACAAATATTTAGGCTATTGCCGAAAACAATGGCAGCAGACGTTTTTTCTAATTTAGATGAAGATGTACAAGTAAAATTAATTTCCATATTATCAAAAAAAGAAGCAACAAATATTATTGAAGATATGTATACTGATGATGCTGCAGATCTATTTGAGGAAATGCCAGCTGTGATGGTTACTAAATTGTTGAGTGGAGTATCAAGCGAGACAAGAGCTTCAATTAATAAGTTGCTAAAATATCCAGATTATTCGGCAGGATCTCTAATGGCTATGGAATATATCCATTTAAAAAAGGGGTTAACGATTAAGCAATCAATCGATAGAATAAAAAAACAAAAGGATGATTTTGTATCATTTGATTCATGCTTTGTAACAGATAATGAAAGAAAGTTGTTGGGTCTTGTTGATATAAAGAATTTGTTAGTTAATGATATGGAGACACTCATTGACGATGTGATGGAAGATTGTGAACATGTTCTTACGACTATGATGGATCAAGAAGATGTTGCAAACATTTTCCAAGATTATGATTATAATACGCTTCCAGTAGTTGATTCAGAGGGAAGACTTGTAGGAATTATAACAATTGATGATATTATAGATATCATAGAAGAGGAAACTACAGAGGACATAGAGAAAATGGCCGCTATTACGCCATCAGATAAGTCTTATATGAAAACAGGCGTATTTGAGACTTGGAAAAAAAGAATACCATGGTTATTACTGCTTATGATTTCAGCAACGTTTACGGGTGGAATTATTGCTCATTTTGAGGCTGCTTTATCAACATATGTAATATTAACAGCTTTTATACCAATGTTAATGGATACAGGTGGAAATGCAGGTAGTCAAGCTAGTGTATCAGTTATTCGTAGTTTATCTTTAGATGAAATAGAGTTTAAAGATACATTTAAAGTCATATGGAAGGAATTTAGAGTTAGTTTACTTTGTGGAGTAACATTAGCAATTACAAATTTTGCAAAAATTTTGCTATTTGATAGAGTTGAAGCTAGAATTGCGGCAATAGTATGTGGTACATTGGTAATTACAATAATAGTTGCTAAAATGATAGGAAGCTCTCTGCCAATTTTAGCAAAAAAATTAGGATTTGACCCTGCGGTTATGGCAAGTCCATTTATAACAACTATTGTAGATGCATGCTCTTTATTAATATATTTTAGAATAGCTAGCGTAATGTTGGGAATTTAAAAAAATATGAATAATTATATATATTTACTGCATAAGCTATATATGGACAACTAAGAAATAAAAAATAAAAATGTAATATAAATGTAACATAATTGAAACATATCTGTAATTGTAGTTTTTTGTTGAAAATAGTATAATAATATTGTTATAAATATACTTATGATAAAGAGGAGGACGAGTTGCATGGCTAAGAGTGGCAATGGAAATGTTAAAATGATTATTACTGAAGAAAAAATACTTGCTAATATAGAAAAAGTTAAAAAAATGATTAATCCTAATAGCAAGAAGCAGATTGTTCAATTAGAAGAAGACAGCTATTTTTTAGATTTGACAGTTTCTATAAAGTCATATTTAGAAGAGTATCCAAAGCAAGAGCCATTTCCAAAAGACGTATATGATGCTGCGTATGGACTTGTTGAGTATGCAACTACTCAATTCGAAGATAATACAAAGAAGATTGAAGAATTAATACGCCAAAGAGAAAGTAATATAGCTTTGTCTACGGAATTGAAAGAAGTTCTTAATGCTGTTGAAGAGAAGAGCACTAACTGGAAAAAAATGGTTCAAGATATATCTGGGAAGTTGCCAGAAGATGTTGTTGACTCATTGGGGGTATTAGGAAGAGCAAAATCTAAAAAAACACAAACGTATCTTGATTCTCTAGCAGTTGTTAATACAAAGATTTCTAATTTAGAATCTAATTTATACATCGAAGTAGATATGGAGAGAATAGAGGATAGGTCAAAGGCTTTAAGTTATATAGGTATTGAAATTGCTGAATCACTTAAATACATTAAGAATATAGAGGAACCTAAGAAGGTAGAAGAACCAGATGTTAAGCAAGCAGAGCAGAAAGAGGAAAAACAAAAGGCAGAAAATGTACAGGTTGCTGATACAAAAGTTTCAGAAGATGCTAACCAAGAAAATGCAGAAGCTGTTTTTGATGGTCAGGAGCAATATGTTCAAGAAGTTGCACCAAAACCTTCATTATGGGAAAGAATTAAGAATATGAAATTATTTAGGGGTATTAGGTATTTGATGAAGATTAAAGTTGTTTTAGAGCTACCTGAACCAGAAAATAATGATGATAAATAAATTAAAACCAAGTTGTATGAATACAATTTGGTTTTTTTATATATTAGGAAAAGTCAGCATGACTTTCCTAATATATAAAAAAGCTCCGCAAAAACGGATGCACAGAAATTTTATTGCATAAAATTTCGTGCCAAACATCGATTGACTGTGTGAATGAAATCAAGATAGCTGTGCGAATGAAATGAGCTACAGATATCTTATGCAAAGCTGAACTACGGATAATACATATACATGAAATTTACTGAGAAGTCTTTGATTTTCAGATTTGTTCTTTCAGCAGATTTGAACCTGCTAGAAACTTGGCAACTTCCTTTTCGAATCTAACGCAATTTAAAGTTATTCATAAAAAAAAGAAGTAGATCTAATGAACTACTTCTTGGTGGGCAGGGATGGATTCGAACCATCGTACTCAAATGAGAACAGATTTACAGTCTGCCGCCTTTAGCCACTCGGCCACCTACCCATATATTAAATTAAAACAAAAAAATTGGTGCGCCCTCAAGGATTCGAACCTTGGACCCACCGGTTATGAGCCGGTTGCTCTGACCAACTGAGCTAAGGGCGCGTTTTTCTCTGTCAACGATTGTTAGTATATAATATATTTTAAATTCTGTCAATATAAATTTTAATTTTTTTTACAAATTTTCAATGTACATGTTACAATTCACGGCTAAATAGCAATATATATAAATTGATATTATATTTTTAAATTCTAATAAAATCTTATTAGACGTGAATTGTAACATGTATGTATGAAGTACAATCTAGAAAGTTTTTAAGAAGAAAAAATGCTTATTAATATATCACTTTTTTCTGATATGTGATATATTTTGGCAAAGGAAGTGGATGAAATGTATAGGATTGAAAGTGCAGAGCTTAAAGATGTAGATATAATATTGGATTGCAAATTGGACATAATATTCAATAGTGATGAGATTACACAAATTGAAAAAAGTGACATGGAAAAGGTTGTTAATTGTTGCGAAGAAGAAATTAGAGAGAATATAAAAGATTATAAAATGGTGTATGAGCAGGAAGATTTAGTGGCAATATATGCTACTAGTGATTATAATGATGGAATTTTGATAGATACCTTGTATGTTATGCCTGATTCAAGAAAAAGCGGTGTAGCTTCAAATTTAATTAATGGCATAATTTCACAAAATTTCAAGCCATTATATGTGTGGATATATAAAAATAACGATGTTGCACTACATTTATATAAAAAATATAATTTTAATATTGAGGAAGAAACTGAATATAGATACTTTATGAAAAATGTAAACGAAAAAGAAAGTAATAATTCAATTAAATTAAAAATGTTTCAAGATGAAGTTATGCTTTTAGCAAAAAAATACAATGTGAATTACGAATTAATTGTAAAATAATATAATTGTATTGTTTGTCATCAGAGGGATTGCATATCTTAGATTTTTCAGATTTGTTCGTAATGATTTGTGAAAATTTTGTAAATTAGCACTCTTCTATTGACTTTGCTAAAAAATGGGTATATCATACGATTTGTAAAGTAAAGAAGTAAGAGGTGTGTAGTGTGAAAGATAATTGATTTTTGCATCGTTAAATTTCATTTTAAATCTAATCAACGTGCAAAGAGCACGCCTCATAGATTTAAAACTCATTTGCCTTGCAAAAATACAATTCTTTTTCACACAGAATTTGTGCCTAGATGGAATGGAGGTTTATATGGAAACAAAATTATTTAAAGCTGAATCAAAGAGATTACTTGATTTAATGATTAATTCAATTTACACAAATAAGGAGATTTTTTTAAGAGAGCTTATATCCAATGCTAGTGATGCAATGGATAAATTATATTATAACTCGCTTACAGATAAAAATATCAATATTAATAAGGAAGATTTAATTATAAAGTTAACTACTGATCCTAAAGCAAAAACTTTAACAATTGAAGATAAAGGTATAGGAATGAGCGCAGAAGAGCTAGAAGAAAACTTAGGAACAATTGCTCACAGTGGTTCATTTGCTTTTAAAAACGAAAACGAAAAGAAAGATGATGTAGATATTATTGGTCAATTCGGAGTTGGTTTTTATTCAGCATTTATGGTTAGCAAAAAGGTAGAAGTAATTAGTAAAAAATATGGGGCAGACAAAGCCTATAAGTGGACATCAGAAGGAGCAGATGGATATACTATTGAGGAAGTAGAAAAGCCAGATGCTGGTACTACGATAATTTTACATATAAAAGATGACCGAGAAGAAGAAAAATATTCAGAGTTTCTTGGTGAATATAGAATAAAAGGAATAGTTAAGAGATACTCTGATTATATAAGATTCCCAATTATGATGGACGTAACAAAAAAAGTTCCAAAGGAAGGATCAAAAGAAGAATTTGAGGATAAAACAGAAACAGAAACTTTAAATAGTATGATTCCAATTTGGAAAAAGAAAAAATCAGAGGTTACAGATGAAGAGCTAAATAGTTTTTATGCTATGAAATTTGGCGATTTTGAAAAGCCAACAAGAGTTATAAGAGCAAGCGTAGAGGGAATGCTAAATTATGATATGTTAGTTTATATTCCATCAGTTTTACCATATGATTATTATACAAAGGAATTTGAAAAAGGACTACAATTATATTCTAATGGCGTTCTTATAATGGAAAAATGTAAAGATTTATTACCAGATTATTTTAGCTTTGTTAGAGGACTTGTAGATAGCCCAGATTTATCATTAAACATTTCTAGAGAAATTTTACAACAAGATAGACAATTAAAGACAATAGCCAAAAATATAGAAAAGAAAATTAAAGCAGAATTAGAAGATATGCTTAATAAGAATCGTGATGAATATGTAAAATTCTTTAAGACATTCGGTGTTCAATTAAAATTTGGATGTTACAATAATTTTGGTGTGGACAAGGATAAATTAAAAGATTTATTGATGTTCTATTCTTCAACAGAGCAAAAATTAGTAACTTTAAAAGAATATGTAACAAGAATGAAAGAAGGACAAGATAAGATTTATTATGCATGTGGAGAAACTACTGATAAGATAGATATGTTACCACAAGTTGAAGGTGTTAAGAGCAAAGGATATGAGATTTTATACTTAACAGATGAAATTGATGAGTTCGTACTTCAGATTTTAGTAAATTATGAAGAAAAGGAGTTTGCCAATGTTTCAGCAAACAACATCGACTTAGACAGCAAAGAGGATAAAGAAAAAATTGAAAAATTAAATGAAGATAGCAAAGACCTATTAACTATAATGCAAGAAGCGATACCAGATGTTGCAAAAGTTTGTTTTACAAATAGACTAAAAGAGCATCCTGTATGTATAACAACAGAGGGTGCAATATCTGTTGAAATGCAAAAAGTAATAAATGCTCTACCAAATAATAGACAAGTACAAGCAAAAACGACTTTAGAAATTAATGGAAATCATCAGATTACAAATAAGTTAAAAGAGCTATTTAATAATGATAAAGAAGGATTAAAGAAATATGCAAAGATTTTATATGCACAAGCAAAATTGATAGAAGGATTAAGCATAGATAATCCAACTGAAATTAGTAATTATATTTGTGACCTAATTTCAAAATAAACGAAGTTTTTAGAAAAAAATGATATAATTGCATTGTCTATTTTTTTGTTCTAAATCGGACAACCCTGAATATAATAATATAGTCAGGAGGAATAGGCATGGCATATATAACACAATTATTTAAAAAGTTAGATAAAGAAAAAATGTCAGAGCAAGAAGTTATGCATAGACAAAACGATAAAATTTTTGTTTTTATTTTAGTGCTATCAGCGGTTGTAATTGCTATAGATTATGCATTAATTATAAAGTTCATAGATATGATAAAAAATTTGTAGTTAGGAGATGTTGTATGAATTTAGCAAATAATTGGAGCGACTATCAAATATTAGATATGGCAAATGGAGAAAAACTTGAAAAATGGAAAGACATCATTCTTGTAAGACCAGACCCTCAAATAATTTGGAGAGATAAGTCATTTCCAGAAAAATGGAAAAATGCCAATGCAGAATACTTAAGAAGCAATACTGGCGGGGGACAATGGAAATATAATAAAAAAATTCCAGATACTTGGCAGGTTAAATACAAGGAATTAACCTTTAATATTAAACCCATGGGATTTAAACATACAGGTTTATTTCCTGAGCAAGCAGTTAATTGGGATTGGATGATGAATAAAATAAAGAATGCTAATAGAGAAATTAAAGTTTTGAATTTATTTGCATATACTGGTGGAGCAACTGTGGCATGCTTGGCTGCTGGTGCGGCAGTAACTCATGTTGATAGCTCTAAAGGAATGGTAGCATGGGCAAAAGAAAATGTTATTTCTTCAGGTTTGCAAGATAGACAAGTTAGATACCTTATTGATGATGTTGTTAAATTTGTGAACCGAGAAATTAGAAGAGGAAATAAATATGACGCTATAATTATGGATCCACCATCTTATGGCAGGGGAACAAATGGAGAAGTATGGAAATTTGAAGAAAATATTTATGATTTAGTACAATTGTGCACGAAGGTTTTAAGTGATAAACCGTTATTTTTCCTTATAAATTCATATACAACAGGAATTTCAAGTATGGTACTAGAAAATATACTAAAACTTAATATAAAAAATAAAGGAAAATACAGTAATGGAGAAATTGGAATTCCTATGCAAAATTCTAGTTTAGTGTTACCATGTGGAATATTTGGCCGTTGGGAAGAGTAAATGGTGGAAAAACAAATTTTTCCCAGCTGGATTAGTGTCCTGAGGAAAAAACGAAAAATTATGAAAGGAATAAAAAATGCAGAATATAAATGTATTATATGAAGATAACCATATTATTGTAGTAGAAAAAATAGTAAATATTCCATCCCAAGCAGACAAAACTGGTGATATAGATATGCTTACGATTATAAAAGATTATCTTAAGCAAAAATATAATAAACCAGGCAATGTATATTTGGGTTTAGTTCATAGATTAGATAGACCAGTTGGTGGTATTATGGTTTTTGCTAAAACTTCAAAAGCCGCTGCAAGACTGAGCGAAGAGGTTAGAAGTAAGCAATTTGAAAAACGTTACTTAGTAATAGCAAATGGAAAATTTGAAGCTAAAATAGGAACATTTGAAGACTACTTATTAAAGAATCAAGCAAAAAATATGAGCAAAGTTGTTAAGGAAGGAACAAAGAATTCTAAACTTGCTGTACTCGATTATGAAATTATAAAATATGATCCAGATTTAGATTTATCTGTTGCAAAAATAAACTTACATACAGGTAGACATCATCAAATTAGAGTTCAGCTTGCTAGTAGAAATCACAGTATATATGGTGATCAAAAGTATGGCGGAAGAGGTCATGGAAAACAAATTTGCTTATGGGCATATAGCCTAAAAATTATTCATCCAGTTACAAAGAAGGAATTAAATTTTGAATTGCTTCCACAAAAGATTGGTTCATGGAAAATTATAGAAGATTGTATGTAGAATAAAAAACAAACATACGCGGGCTGAACTCTATACTAAATAATTTAGGATAGTAATCAGCCCGCTATTGTTATATATTAGGAAAGTCATGCTGAATTTTCCTAATATATATAAGCTTTGCAAAAACAGATGCACAGAAATTTTATGCAATAAAATTTCGTGCTGAACATCTATTAGTTGTGTGAATGAATACATAGGAAATTTACTGAATAAACAAAGATTTTTCAAATTTACTTAACAGTAGATTTCAAATTTTTGAATAAATTTGTCATCTTGCATTTGAGTGAATAAATCTAAATTTGTATTTTTTGATAAGATTTGGTGAACTTCCCACAAACCAATACCAGAATTATTTTCTTTTGTTGAGAATCCCTTTTCGAATAGTTTATCAACAGAGATGTTCTTGTTTATAAATGTATTAATTATTTCAAATATATATTTTTGTTTATCATATGTTATAGTAACAGAAACAATCTTCTCTTCAGTTTCATTAGCTCCTTCTAAAGCATTATCTAGAAGAATACCTAAAATTTTTGAAATTTCGTATATATTGTTTTGTATTTTTGAAGTATCAACTAAAATTGATAAGTCCATTTGGATATGCATTTTTGATGCCTTGTAAAGTTTGTCAGCCAGTATTCCATATATAGACGGATTAATTAAAAAGTTTGTGCATACCAAATCTAGATTATTAGTTTCTTTACAATTATTACTTAGTTGAGAATAAAACTTTTTCAGTCCATTCATATCATTTAGCTCTATATATCCACTAATAGATTGAATTATATTATTAAAATCATGCTTAAAACATCTGATATTATTGTGTAAAGATTCTAAAGTTATGATATAATATTTAGCCATATCAAGCTCTCTTTTTATGTTTTTGTATGAGATTACTTTAAATATATAAGATGTACCTATTAAATTTGATACTATAAGCAGGGGCAACAAAGTTGCTACAATGTATGAAATTGAAACTATATCTTTTAATATAATAAATAAACAAGTAATTATTAAAAATGTGACTACCATACATAAAACATATAGAGCCAAACAAATCTTAAAGTGAATAGTATTTTCTGATTTTTTCATTGTTGTACCTCCAAATAATTTATCGCAATATTTTTTACTTGGGCTCTTTTTAGAGGCTTTCGAATAAAAATTTGCTGTAATTTATATGATGTATTAATAATTTTATATACATATTGTATATTTATCTAACATATTTTTTACAACCATAAATATATATTAATATATAATAGTTGCTGACTTTTTTATAATATAATTAAAATTTTGTTTTGTAAATAATAAAGGAGGATATTATGAAAAAAAAGTCTATTTTTATGCAGATTACGGCATTTTTTGTTGTAGCAATAGTCTTATTTGTGTGCATTAGTAGTAAAAATGATGTTGTAAGAACGAGCTCTTCAGATAGTTATTCAGGTTTAAGCAATAAGAAAATAGGATGGGGAATTAAAAGATCAGATAATCATGAACAACCAGATGTTGGCAGTGAAAATAAACGTATAATGGATAAGTATAATGGATTGTATTTAGGAAACACAGAAAAAAAATATGTATATTTAACATTTGATGCTGGATATGAAGCAGGATATACAGAGCAATTGCTAGAAACATTAAGAAATAATAACGTTAAAGCTACATTTTTTATAACAGGTCATTATTTAAATACACAACCTGATTTAATAAAAAAAATGATTGATGATGGAAATATAGTTGGCAATCATACAGTTAACCATAAAGTTATGCCAGATATAAGTATTGATGAAATTAATAAAGATGTAATGGGCTTGCATAAAGCAATGTACGAGAAGTTTGGATATGAAATGAAATATTCACGTCCACCTAAAGGAGAATTTAGCGAAAGAACAATAAGTTATACAAATTCATTAGGATATACTACTGTAATGTGGTCTTTAGCTTATGATGATTGGGATGAAAAGAAGCAGGGGAGAGAGGAGTACGCAAAGGAAAAAATCTTAAATAATATTCATAATGGAGCAATTATATTATTACATTCGAATTCAAAAGATAATTGCAATATTTTAGATTATGTTATTAAAGAAATAAAGAATCAGCGGTTATGAATTTAAATCGTTAGATGAATTTGAAAAATAGTTAAATTTTAGCGTACGAACAAATACGTGGCGTGTAAAGTAATCTAAAATGTTAAAGAATATTAATCATGTCACTTTTGTTATACATTAGGAAAGTCATGTTGACTTTTCCTAATGTATAAAGAGGGCTTCGCCGAAAACAGATGCACAGAAATTTTATTGCATAAAATTTCGCGCCGAACATCGATTAGCCGTGTGAATGAAATGAATTACGGATAATACATACACAGGAAATTCACGGAAAACCTTCGATTTTCCGATTTGTTCTATAAGATTAAGATTTGTGCCCAGAAGGAATGGAGTTAATATGAAAAATAAAAGATTACATAGACTTAATAAAGTTTTAGATTTGCCAGACGAAGTAACATCTGATGTCCCTAAAATAACCAATTTAGGGTTTTCAAAAATGATGATAGAAAATTACAGAGCAATTTTGGAGTATCAGGATTTTTTTATTAGGATACGTACTACAATTGGAATTATAAATATAAATGGTTATGAATTAAAGATGAACGAAATGACAACAGATGATATTCTTATAGAAGGAAAAATTGATAGTATTGATTTTGAAGCCATAGAAGACTAGGAGGAGAGTTTTGTTTTTTCAAAAGAGTAGAAGCATAATAACTGGATATGTAGAAGCAATTATAGAGGGATATAATATTGAAAAAGTTATAAATATGTGCAGAAAAGAGCATATATTACTGGAAAATATAAAGAAAAATAGAACGACAATGTTGTGTGTTAATATTCCAGTATATCAATTTAAGGCAGTAGCAAATATTGCCAAACAGAGCAAGTGTAAAATTAAAATTAAAGAAAAAAAAGGATTACCATTTGTACTAAAAAAATATAGGAAAAGAAAAATATTTTTTATATCATTGATAATTCTTTTTGTTGCTCTAATAGCTTTATCAAAATTTGTATGGAATATAGATGTTGTAGGAAATGAAAAGATTTCTAACGACGAAATACTTGAAATAGCAAAATCAGAAGGATTAGATATTGGTAAGTTAAAAAAAGGCATTAATTTTAATAATATTGTTGAGAAAATAAGAATGGAAAGACAAGATGTTTCATGGGTTGGTATAAAAATGTCTGGAACAAATGTTATTATAGAAGTTGTAGAGGCAGACTTGGCTCCAGATGTAATAGACCAAAATGAATATTGTAATATTGTTGCCACTAAAGATGCTGTTATAGATAAAATTTATGCACAAAATGGAACACTACAGGTTAAAGAGGGAGATGTAGTAAAAAAAGGGACAATACTTGTATCTGGATGGTTAGAAGGAAAATATACTGGCACAAGATATGTTCACGCAACAGGAAAAGTAGTAGGAAAAGTTTGGTATTCGCAAACAGAACGAGTTTACTATAAACAAAAGAAAGTAGAGAAAACAGGCAAGACAGAGCAAAAATATGCTGTAAACATCAATAATTTTGCAATAAATTTGTATAAAACTCTTTCAAAATTTGAAATTTATGATACAATAAGAACGGAAAAAAAGTTAAAAATTTCTTCAGATTTTTATTTGCCAATTAAAGTTGTAATAAATACAAATTATGAAGTAACAGAAGAAGAACAGGTGCTTACAAAAGATGAGGCTAAAGAGCAAGCAATAAATGAAGCAAGAAAAAAATTAATGGAACAGATTGGTGATGAAGGAAATTTTATTAATGAATATATAAATACCAGTGAGTGTGATGAATATATAGATGTAGAGGTCATATATGAAGTACACGAAAATATTGGAACCGAAGAAAAAATAGCATTATGAAAGGATGAATGACATGGAAGAAAAAAGCTTAAGAGTTTATGAGACTGAAAAAACATTTTTTTCTAAGATTGGAAATACGCTAAATAGATTGCTAACTCCAGGTAAATTAGGAATAAATAACGTAATTGTATCTATAAAAAGAAATAGTATGCTTAAAAGTTATGAAAACTATATAGAAAATGAAAAAAACAATGATAGAAAAGGCGTATATCTAAAAAAATACGAAGAAGCATATTCTCTATATTTAGATTGTATTGATAAAAATGTTATCGAAGCAATATACAAAAAAGTTAAAAATAATACCGCAACAGAGTTTGAGAAGAATGCTTTGTCAAGATATTATAATATAATTCACCTTAAGGATATTGACTACACAGAATATAAAAATAAAAAACAAAAATTCTTATTAGAGATTGATTACGAGAATGTGCAGGCCTCTGGCAAAATTAAGCTTGCTAACAGATATGAAGCTTTTTATATGGATAAAACAGAAACTTTATATAAAAATATTGTAAAGCAATACTCAGTAAAATTATTGGAGGATAATTCGGATAGTGAAAAAAATGAAATATACAACAAAATATTCTCAATTATAGAAGAGTACGTCACAAATGTCCTTCCAAAGAAGATAGAGCAAGATCCAACTAAAGAGCTTTATATTGAAATTAATGATGAGTATGAAGAATTTAAAGCCCTTAAAGTTAATAAGTTAGATCAAAATGATATTATTGAAAAAAATATGCTTTTACTAGGATTAAGTAGAAGGCTATTTACACATAGTTTACCTCTTGGTGTTGCAGAGCAATGCTACACTAAATTATTAAATGATTTAAGAGATTTAATTGTTGATACAAGAATATCAAAAAAGAGAGACAGAGCATTTAATTTATTAATAAGATTTATAGAAGAGTTTAACTTAAAAATATTATCTACAAAAGTATATTGGGATAATGCAGAAGAAAAAAATGCATTTAGAGAGTTTTGGAAAAAATATCAAGACCTAGATAAAATCGAAGATGCAAGCGATAAAGAAAAGCAGAAAAAAATAATATTTATACAAAATGAATTGAGGTCAGTTAGATCTAATGAAAACAAGTATAATAAAATAATTTCATTCTATAAATCAAAATTAGTAGAACTTGGAGTATTAAAAGTATTACCAAGTAAATGTAGAACAATGAAAGCTGGAAGTGTATACGTTCAGGATTTATTTGAAGCTAAGAGAAATAAAGCTAAGGCAAAGGTGAAAAAGAAATAATGGATGATATAGTAGAAATTAATTATATAGAAACAGATGAAAATCCAGAAAATGAAAAAATAATAGAAACAGTTCTAAAAGCTTGTTATAAAGAAGAAAAAATGGACAAGTTGGGGTTATATGTAAGTGTAACTTTAACTTGTCCGTCATATATAAGAAAAATAAATAAGCAATATCGAGAGATTGACAAAGAGACAGATGTACTATCATTTCCTATGTTTGAAAAAGAAGAAATTGATAAGATGGTAGAAAATCAGAGCAACCAAATAAAAGACATATTTGGAGATATTATTGTATCTGTTGATAGAGTAAAAGAGCAAGCTACCGAATATGGACATAGTTTTGAGAGAGAATTAGCATATATGATAGTGCATGGTTTTTATCATTTAAGAGGATATGATCATATGACAGATGATGAAAAAGTTGTTATGAGAGAGAAAGAAGAAGTTATATTAGAAAGATTAAAAATAACTAGATAGGGGAAAATGTGAAAGATAATTGATTTTTGCATCGTTAAATTTCACTTTAAATCTAATCAATGTGCAAAAAGCACGCCTCATAGATTTAAAACTCATTTGCCTTGCAAAAATGCAATTCTTTTTCATATTAGATTTTGTAGAGAAGGAATGGAGAATTTTATGAGCGAGGAATTTAAATCGGGATTTGTCTCAATGATGGGGAGAACTAATGTAGGAAAGTCAAGTATAATGAATAGTTTGGTTAAAGAAAAAGTAGCTGCAATAGCAAATAAACCACAAACAACAAGAAATGCTATAAGAGCCATTGTTAACAGAGACAACCTACAAATAGTTTTTATTGATACACCTGGTATTCATAAACCAAAATCGAAACTTGGAAATGTAATGGTTGAAACTGCTTTTGGCGTCGTTCCAGATGTTGATGTTGTGTTATTTGTTATTGAGGCTACATCCGATAGCATTGGAAAAGGTGATAGAATTATTCTTGATAGAATAAAAGAGTCCAATAAAAAGGCAATTTTAATAATTAATAAAATCGATTTGGTAAGGAGAGAAAGTATTGCTAAACTTATTGATTTATATAAAGATGAGTATAATTTTGAAGCGATAATTCCTGTATCTGTTGAAAAAAATATAAATATGGATGCAATAATTGATGAAATTAGTAAACATTTAAAAGTTGGTCCTGCATATTATGATATAGAGGAATATACAGACCAAACTTTAAGACAGTTAGTAGAAGAAATTATTAGAGAAAAAGCATTAAGGCTTCTAAATGATGAAGTTCCTCATGGAATATATGTAGAAACAGAAAAAATGAAAGAGCGTGAATCTAAGTCAGGAGAACCTATATACGATGTTGATGCAACAATATATTGTTTAAGAAATTCTCACAAGGGAATAATTATTGGAAAAGACGGAAATATGCTCAAAAAAATTGCATCGTATGCAAGAATGGATTTGGAGAAAATGCTAGATGTAAAAATAAATTTAAAGGTATGGGTTAAAGTCAAAGAAGATTGGCTAAATAATGATAGTCTTGTTAAAAAATTTAAATTACAATAGCGAATAAAATATTAAAAAATAGCAAAAGATATGGATATATAAATTAGATATAATTTACGATATCAGGTTGGGAGATGATTCATATGATAAAACAAATGGCATGGAACACTTTTAAAAACACGGGGGATATTAATACATTCTTAGAGCTAGTACAGCTTGAAAGTATAGAAAAAAACAATATAGAAAAAATGAGTTTAGATAATAACACTAAGGTGAATGAGTATGGGGAACATAAAGACAAAGGGGATAATATTATTAGAGAATAATATGGGCGATTTTGACAAGATGGTAACTTTGTTAACACCTTTTGGAAAAATCGGATGTGCGGCAAAAGGAGCTAGAAGAAATAACAGCTCCTTGATGGCTGGTACACAGTACTTGTGTTTTGGCGAATATATGATTTTTAAAGGAACAAATTCATATAAAATAAATTCCTCAGAAACGATAGAGGTATTTTACAATATAAGAACAGACTTAGATAAGCTCAAGTATGCGGTACATATTACAAAAATAGTTAATGATGTAACAGATGAAAATCAAAACACCTATAGAATATTACAGTTACTATTAAATACACTTTATATTATATCAGAAACAGATAAAAATTTAACATTAGTATTATCTATATTTAGATTGCGTTTATTATGTGTTTTAGGGTTCAAGCCTCAGACCAACAAATGCTGGCATTGTGGTGTAACATCAAATATAAATTTTTTTAGTATAAGAGATAATTCTGTAAAATGTGAAAATTGTGGAAGAGCAGATAAGTCTGCAATTTCAATAAGTCCTAGTACATATGACGCCATAAGATATGTAGTAGGGGCAGATGCAAAAAGGATTTTTTCATTTGATATACCAGAAGATGCAATTAAGGAGTTTGATTTAGTTACAAAAATATTTCTAAATGAAAAATTAGAAAAGGAATATAAGTTAGAAAACCTTTGGTAACAATTAATAGTTAAAATTCACAGCTAAATAATAAAGATTAGTGATATAGTGTAAATTTATAATATTACGCCCCAACTGCATAAGAAAATTTATATTTTTACTGTGTTGTAAAAATTAAATTCTCTAATTTGCTGGTCCTCACCTTAACTTCATATTATAAATTTACACTATATCACTAATCTTATATGAAAATAAGTTAAGTTGTGAGTTGGAACAATCAACATAATTTTCTATCAAAAAATAAAAAAAGCTCTTGCATAAAAATATACAATATGATAATATAATTATAACAAATGAATAGCTATTCTAATCCCTGCATAGTGCGTGTAGACTGAAATTTTAGAACCAACGCGGATTAAACGGGAATCTGCCTTTGGATGTGGCGTGCAAGCTTAACTCGTATTAAGAAGCCCAGAAGCATTCAACAAGATACCCACCTGTGAAAGCAGGTCCTTAAAATTTCACTAATCCTTACGGCTAAAGCGGGGCTCTTTTATATACTAGAGAAGGTTAGAATAATTATTAGCAGACTGAAGATGCGAAGAAGATAAGAATTCAGTCTGCAATTTTTGTATTATAAAATATAAATAAAATTAAGAGGACAAATATATGAATATAAAAGATATTATAAATTATGGAAAGAATTATCTTAATGAAAACAATGTAGATGATTATGAGACCATTGTAAAAATAATAGTTGAATATGTCTTTAAGATAAATAAAAATGAGTTTATTTTACACTACGAAGATGAAGCAGATGAACTTGCGGTTTTCGATTATAAGCGTTATTTAAAACAGATTGCAGATGGAGTGCCAATTCAATATATAACAAATAAACAGGAGTTTATGAATCTTAATTTTTATGTAGATGAGAATGTTTTAATTCCTCAACCTGATACAGAGACACTTGTTGAAGAGGTTATAAGTATTTACAAAGATACAAAATGCGAGATACTAGACCTATGTACAGGAAGTGGTGCAATTGGCATATCTTTGGCAAAATATATCAGTGAATCATATGTTACAATTAGCGATATAAGCCAAAAGGCAATTCAAATTGCAAAATTAAATTCCGAAACAAATCAAGTACATAATAAAATGGAATATTACGAATCAGATATGTTTACGAACATTGAAAAAAAGCAATATGATATAATTGTTTCAAATCCACCATATATAGAAACTTCAATTATTGAGGCATTAGACAAACAGGTAAAACATGAACCATATATTGCGTTAGATGGTGGAAGTGATGGACTTAAATTTTACAAAATAATTGTAAAAAATTCACCAGACTATTTAAAAAATGGCGGAAGACTATTTCTAGAGATAGGATATAACCAAAAGGATTCAGTTATGAAACTTTTAGAGGAAAGCAAAAATTATAGTAATATATATTCTAAAAAAGATTTAGGAGGAAACGACAGAATTATTGTTGCTACGAGGAGGTAAGACATGTCTTTTGGATCACAAGTAAAAGAAGAGCTAAGTAAAATTAATAATTTAGCAAAAAAAGACCAAGTAAAAATGGAATTATGTGGATACTTAATAAGCTCTAATACAAGTATTATTGGTAAGAAGATAAAATTTTCAACAGAAAGCGAATATAATATTAATAGATTTGCTAAATTACTAAAAAATTGTGGAATAGACAATTATACAATTAATATAAAAGGAAAGAAGTTTTTTATAGAGTTTAAAATTCCTGAAAAGAATGCTATCTTTGAGATAGATGAAAATTCATGTAAAATAAATAAATATGAGAGCACAGAATTTGGAGATAAAGCTTTAGTTAGAGGTGTATTTTTAGGTGGAGGATATGTTAATAATCCAGAGAAGAAATATCATATGACTATTAATCTTAGCACAGAGCAAAATTTAGATTTTATATGCAACATTTTAAAAAAATATACAATTTTTGCAAAAAAATTGGAAAGTGATAGTATGCATACATTGTATCTTAAAGAGGGCGAAGAAATATCAAAATTATTGGCATTTGTTGGAGCAAATACATCAGTATTAAAATTTGAAGAAACGAGAGTAATAAGAGATACAAGTAATAACTTAAATAGAATAGTAAATTGTGAGACGGCCAACCTTACAAAAACAATTCAAGCGGGGAAAAAACAAATTGATGATATAAAGTATATCAAAGCAAAGAGAAAGTTTAGTGAACTTCCAGAGAACCTACAAATTATTGCAAATTTAAGATTAAAATACCCAGAGGCCTCACTTACAGAACTTGTAAAAATTATGGACAACTCAATATCAAGATCTGGAATAAGTCATAGATTATCAGCAATATCAAAGTTCGCTGATGAGATAAGAAGTAGATGAATGAAGGGATAATTTTATGAAAGAAATAGGTGTGTATATCCATATACCTTTCTGCAGACAAAAGTGTTATTATTGTGATTTTTGTTCATTAGTAAGTAACGAAGATATTTATAAACAATATATTAATTGTTTGTTATCAGAAATAGAAAACTATAAAATAAAATTGATAAATCTACCACATGAATGGCATGAGGAAAAATTAATTGTAAAAACTATATACATAGGTGGAGGAACTCCATCTATTATTAATGATGAATATATTGTTGACATTATAAGAAAAATAAAGGAAAAATTTACTGTTGACGAAAATGCAGAAATAACAATAGAGGTTAATCCAGGAACTATAACAGAGAAAAAGCTTCATAGCTATTATGATGCAGGAATTAATAGAATAAGTATAGGACTGCAAACGACTAATGATAAACTTTTAAAAGTTATTGGTAGAATACATAATTTTAATGAGTTTGAAAATGCATATAAACTTGCTAAAAGCGTTGGTTTTTCAAATATAAATGTAGATTTAATGATAGGCCTTCCAACACAAACAATTGTTGATGTAGAGCAAAGTTTAAATCAAATTATTAATAAGAATCCAAAGCATATATCTGTGTATTCATTAATATTAGAAGAAAATACTATATTAGAAAAAAAGATAAGAAGCGGAGAGCTTGTTTTGCCAAACGAAAACGATGAAAGAGCTATGTATTGGAAAGTAAAAAATATACTCGAAAAAAACGGATATTCGCAATATGAAATTTCAAATTTTAGTTTAAAAGGTTATGAGTCAAAACATAATACCGATTGTTGGAATCAAAAGGAATATTTAGGGTTTGGACTTGCTGCGCATTCGTATTACAACAATAT
This sequence comes from Clostridia bacterium, assembly GCA_017939755.1. Taxonomy (GTDB): domain Bacteria; phylum Bacillota; class Clostridia; order TANB77; family CAG-508; genus CAG-492. The sequence continues at coordinate 95,282 of JAGBAJ010000038.1, forward strand.
TAGATTTTCAAATTTGTGTAATTTAGACGATTACTTAGGAAATATAAAAAAGGAAGACTTTTGTTCAAATATTCAAATTCATGAGGTCCAAAAATCTGAGGATAAAATGAATGAGTATGTTATTTTAAAATTACGTACAATGCAAGGGGTGAACTTTCAAATATTTAAGAAAATATTTAAAATAGATTTTATGAAAAAATATAAATCAAAAGTTGAGAAATTGGTAAAGCAGGGTTTAATTGAAATAAGTGATTACGGCGTAAGGCTATCTATCAAAGGTATTGATTTTGCCAATGTAGTATGGTGTGAATTCGTATAAATTTATTAATAAAAGCTTGTAAAAATTAGTATAAATTGATATACTAATGATGCAAAATATATCATAGGAGGTATTTTTATGGAAAACGAAAATAATAATGAAATGATTGATACAAGCGCTAATGAAATAGTGGTAAATAGTGAGGATAATAATAAAATTAGAATAGCTGATGAGGTTGTTGCTGTAATTGCTGGAAAAGCTGTATCAGAAATACATGGGGTATCAGAAATGTCTGGTGGTTTTGCAGGTGGAATAGGCGAAGTTCTAAGCGGAAAGAAAAATCTTGCAAAAGGAATTAAAGTAGTTGTTACAGAAAAAGATGCTAAAATTGATGTAAATATTATTGTAGAATATGGAGTTAGAATACCAGAGATCGCATTTGAAATTCAAACAAAGGTAAAAAAAGCAGTAGAAACAATGACAGGATTAAAAGTTACAGAAGTAAATGTTCATGTTCAAGGTGTAAATACAAACATTGAGAAAAAAGAAGGAATGGAATAATAAAATAGCTAAATTGAGCTGTAAATATAAGCTCAATTTAGTTTTGTATTTATATATTAGGAAAGTCATGCTGATTTTTCCTAATATATAAAAAAGGCTTCGCCGAAAACAGATGCACATCGATTAGCCGTGCGTAACGAAGTTAAGATAGCTGTGCGAATGAAATGAGCTACAGATATCTTATGCAAAGCTTAGCTACGGATAATACATGCGCCGAACAAATTCACGGAAAATCTTCGGTTTCCAGATTTGTTCTCTAATATGGAAAGTAGAACTTTCCTAAATACGTAAAGAAGGTTAGATATGAAGATATTAGAAAAGTTAATTTTAATTTTGTATTCGGTATTAATTTTAGTAATATCCGTTGTAGTTTGCCTAATTATCTTTAATGTAATTAATATAAATCAAATAAAATTCTGTATTGATTATATTATAAGTGATATTGCTCTTACAATAATAGTGTTGGCTTCTTCTATTGTGTGTATGTTACTTTCGATTAAATGCTTATTTTTTAGAAAGAAAAAACAAATAAAAAAATCAACAGCAACAGATATTTTATTAGAAAATGAATCTGGTAGGTTACTAATTTCTAAAACTGCTATTGAAAATGCTGTAAAGAATATTGTTAGAGATGCAATGAAATGTGATTCAGATATAAAAACAACAGTAGATATTGATCCAGCAAACAATATTAGTATATACATAGCTGTAATGATTGATAGTGCATTAAGGGTTAGAGACTTGACTATTGATTTACAATTAAAAATTAAAAATGACATAAAAGGAAATTTTGGATTAGAGGTTAAACAGGTAAATATTAAAGTTGATAGTGATGAAAAGCAGATAGAAAAAATTGAAAAGCAAAACGAGAAGAAAAAAATGGATGATCTTAAGAGAATCGAAGAAGCAAAGACAGAGAAAGTGGGCAAAATAGAAGAAAGCGTTATTGAGATAAAAAAGGATGAAGAAAACAATTAGATTTTGGAGGTAATTCGCAATGGATGGATTCAAAAGTTTTTTTAATAAATTTGGTGGAGCACTTATAGGAGCAATTATTGCTTTAATATTTGCGTGCACAAATTTTTATAGATTTGTTATTGCTATAGTTTTTATTGGTTTGGGTGCATGGATAGGAAATTATGTTCAAAAGAATAAGGAAATGGTTAAAGAAAAACTAAAGAACTTGATAGACAAATTGTAATAAAGAGGGGAATGTTAATTAATGAATAAATCAGAAATAAGAGAAGAAATATTCAAATTAATTTATAGTTTAGAAGTTCAAAAATGTGAAAGTGAAGATCAAATAAATATTTATTTAGAAAATAGTGGATTGTCTGATAAAGAAAAAAATAAAATTAAAGAGGATACCATAAAAATTATAGAGCTAGAGAAAGATTTAAATAATGAAATTGAAAAAAATCTTAAATCCGAGTGGAAAATTAATCGTATTTCAAAAATAAACACTACTATTTTAAAAATAGCAATATTTGAGATTACATACAAAAAGTTACCATATAAAATATCTATAAACGAAGCTGTAGAGCTAGCAAAGAAATATGGCGAAGACTCATCAGCATCTTTTGTTAATGGTATTTTAGCTAGTATAGTAAAGGAAAATAATCTAGCAGAAGAATAAGTAAAACAAAAAGTTGAAAAAACAATTACAATTTTGGCTGTGTCAAATTTCTTTTAAAACATGGTTACATACAATGAGTATGTGCCCTTGCTGTTTAAATTAAATTTTCCTTACCAAAATTTAAACCTTCTTAGGCTGCTAGATTTGTACTTTGAGGAAGGAATATGATTACATATGGAATATAATCCAATTACAGTTACAGAGCTAAACCTATATATAAAAGAAAGATTTAGTTCAGATGAATATTTGAATAATGTACTTATAAAAGGTGAAATTTCAAATTTTAAACATCATTATACAGGTCACATGTATTTTACACTAAAAGATGAGAATTCACTAATAAAGTGTGTTATGTTTAAATCATATACTAATAATTTAAACTTTGTTCCAAAGGATGGTATGAAAGTTATTATTCTTGGAACTGTCTCTGTCTATGAAAGGGATGGAGTATATCAGATATATTGTAAGGGAATGCAAGAAGATGGACTTGGTAGTTTACATGTTGCGTATGAGGAGCTAAAGGCAAAACTAGAGAAAGAAGGCCTTTTTGACGAAGCTCATAAAAAGCCTATACCTAAAATGCCAAAATGTATTGGTGTATTAACATCTAATACAGGAGCTGTTATACGTGATATTATTAATGTATCTACAAGAAGAAATCCAAATGTAAATATAAAATTATTACCTGTTCCTGTCCAAGGTGAAGGTGCTGCACCAAAAATAGCAAAGGCAATTAAGATTATGAATGAACTTAATATGGTGGATGTTATAATTATTGCTAGAGGTGGTGGATCATTAGAGGATCTTTGGCCATTTAATGAGGAGATTGTAGCAAGAGCTATTTATGATTCTGAGTTACCAGTAATATCAGCAGTTGGTCACGAAACGGATTTTTCTATTTCGGATTTTGTAGCTGATTTAAGAGCTCCTACACCATCAGCAGCGGCTGAACTTGCAGTTCCAAATATTTCAGATATAATTATTAAATTAAATAATTACGATTTAAGATATAAAAATGCATTAAAAAAGAAAATAGAGGTAATGCGTTTAAGATATGAAAAATGCATGATGAATAGGGTTTTTAGAAATCCATTACAAGGAATACAAGATAGGTATGTGTACATAGATAGACTTAATAAATCAATGCAAACTAGTGTAACATCAAAGATTCATACAAGTAAAACTAAAATGGTTGAGTTGATTACTAAATTGGACAACTTAAGTCCATTAAAGACTTTAACTAGAGGGTATTCGATTTTAGAAAAGGATAAATCTGTGATAAAATCAGTTAAAGATCTTTCTAAAGGTGATCAGATAAATATTAGATTAATAGACGGAATTGCAAAAGCTAAAATTTGTGAATAGGGAGGATTACAGATGAATAAAAAGACAAAGGGAATTATTGCTGTTCTAGTAGCGTTAATAGTAATTATTGCTATTTTTTTATGTTATACTTATGGTTTTAATACAAATACAAAAAATTCAAATTCTGAAAATACAACAAACAATGTGGTTGAAAATAAAGTTAAGGAAAACATAGTAGAAGAAAATAAAATTGAAAATCCTATTAATAATGAAGTAAATGAAATAGTTAAGCCAGAAGAGCCTGATCCAGTTGAACCAGAAAAAGAGCCAGAGCCAGTAAATGAAAAATCCGAGATACAAACTGATAATGATGAAGATAGAGCTATTTCTATAGTAAAAAATGATTGGGGCGATTCAACTGGTGTTGCATTCAAAATTGAACATATTAATAATGATGGTTCATATGAAATTGTAGTAAGAAATGAAGATGGAATGGCTTTAGCGTGGTATACAGTAAACCCAAAGACAGGCACATTTTCAAAATAATAGATTCAAAATAATAGAGAGGAGCTTATTGTTATGGGCAACAAAAATGATGATATAAACTTTGAAGAGGCAATGAAAAAGCTAGAAAGCATTGCTAATCAATTAGAGCAAAATGATTTAGAGCTAGATGAATCCGTGAAGGTATTTGAAGAAGGAATGAATTTATCAAAAAAATGTAGTGAAATTTTGGAAAATGCCGAAAAGAAGATTACTATACTTTTAAATGATGGAAAAGATAATTTTTCAGAAGAAAGTTTTGATGCAAATCAGGCATAGCATATATAATAGAGAGGTATATTATGGAAGAATTTTTGGGGGATTATAAGTTTATAATTGTACCACTTATTTTATGGTTTTTTATACAATGTTTTAAGGTTATTTGGGATCTTATAGCTACAAAAAAGCTTAATTTTAAAAGAATTATGGGGGCAGGTGGAATGCCAAGCTCTCATACCGCTGTTGTTACATCTTTAGCAACAATGATAGCTAAGGAGAATGGATTAGAGTCTCCAATTTTTGCATTATCTTTTGCTTTTGCTTGTGTTGTAATGTACGATGCAACAGGTGTAAGAAGAGCTGCAGGAAAACAGGCTCAACTACTAAATAAAATTGTTGAAACCCCTGGATTAACTGGATTGGAAGTTAAAGAGCGATTAGTAGAAGTATTAGGACATACTCCAATTCAGGTATTTGTGGGAGCTATTATTGGCATATTGGCAGGATTTTTTGCTGTGTAATAATAAAAAGTAGGAGGAGATATAATGGAAGATATTGAAATAGCAAAAATGACTGAAATAAAAAATATAAATGAAATTGCTAATAAACTAGGAATAAGAGAAGAGCTTATTGAGCAATATGGAAAGTATAAGGCTAAAATAGATTTAAAAATAAACAAAGAATTAGAAAATAGACAAAATGGCAAATTAGTACTTGTAACTGCAATTAATCCAACGCCACTAGGAGAAGGAAAAACAACAATAAGCATTGGACTTACTGACGCACTAAATAAAATTGGAAAAAATGCTGTAGGAGTATTAAGGGAACCTTCACTTGGTCCTGTTTTTGGAATTAAGGGTGGCGCAACTGGAGGTGGATATTCTCAAGTAATTCCTATGGAAGATATAAATATACATTTTACGGGGGATATTCATGCTATTACAGCAGCTAATAATTTACTTTCTGCAATGATTGATAATCATATTTATTCAGGAAATGAATTAAAAATAAAAAACGTAACTTGGAAAAGATGTATGGATTTAAATGATAGGCAACTAAGAAAAATAAATACAGGACTATCAGGAGAAAAAAATACAAAAGAGCGTGTAGATGGATTTGATATTACTGTAGCGTCAGAAATAATGGCAATTGTATGTTTGTCAAAGGATTTAGAAGATTTAAAAAGAAGAATATCAAACATTATTATTGGATACAATGAAGATAACCAGAAGGTAACTGCAAAAGATATTAAAGCTGAGGGAGCTATGACAGTGCTTCTAAAAGATGCGATAAAACCAAATTTAGTCCAAACTCTAGAGCATAATCCTGTGTTAATGCATGGTGGACCTTTTGCTAACATAGCTCATGGATGCAATAGCATAATTGCAACTAAAATGGGACTAAAACTTGGTGACTATGTTGTTACAGAAGCTGGATTTGGTGCAGACTTGGGAGCAGAAAAATTTTTAGATATTAAAACCAGAGCCGCAGGTGTTATTCCAAATGTTGTTGTTTGTGTGGCGACAATTAAAGCACTGAAATATCATGGAGGAATGGATATAAAGGAAATATCTACAGAGAGCATTGATTATCTAAAAAAGGGAACAGACAATTTATTGAAGCACATAAGTAATATAAAAAATGTTTATGGTATTAATGCTGTAGTTGCCATCAATAAATTTAATATCGATACTGAAAATGAAATTAACTGCCTAAAGGAAATTTTAGATAGAAATAATATTGAAATGAGTTTAGTTGAATGTTGGGGAAGAGGTAGCGAAGGCGCAGTAGAGCTAGCAAACAAAGTCGTTGGCTTAGCAGAGAATAATGGAAATATAAATTATCCATATGATTTAAGCGATTCATTTAAAACCAAGATAGAAAGTATTGCAACAAAAATATATGGTGCAACAAAGGTTGTATACACTGAAATTGCAGAAGAAAAGATACGAAAATTTGAAAATATGGGATATGGAAAATTACCTATATGTATATCAAAAACTCAATACTCATTTTCAGATGATCCTAAGAATTTGTTGTGTGATAAGCCGTTTGATATTACAGTACGTGACGTGGAAATTAAAGCTGGTGCAGAATTTTTAGTTGTGTATACAGGTAATGTAATTACAATGCCAGGACTTCCCAAAGTACCAGCAGCCGAAAAGATAGATATTGATAATAATGGAAATATTGTGGGATTATTTTAAAAGATGAATAAATCAGCTCTATTTGGAAATGATAAAACCAAATGGGGTGATTTTTTTATGAAAAGAAGTAATAAGAAGAAAATTATAGTGCTATCACTAATAGTATTAGTAGTAATGGTAGTAAATATTGTCATATTTATAAAGGAGAGCTATGCTCTATCAAAATATGGTTCGAGAGGTAGCGAGGTTACAACTATACAGACTAAACTTAAAAGATGGGGATACTATACAGGCGTAATTGATGGTATTTTTGGATCTCAAACATTAAATGCTGTAAAGAAATTCCAAAGCAAAAATGGATTAACTCCTGATGGTATAGCAGGTACTCAAACTTTAAATGCAATGGGAATAATGAATTCATCAAATTCAAGTAATTCGAGTTCAAGTGCAAATTCTTCGGATTTAAATTTACTAGCAAGAGCTGTGTATGCAGAAGCAAGAGGAGAGGTATATGAAGGACAGGTTGCTATTGCTGCTGTTATACTAAATAGGGTTAGAAATAGCTCTTTTCCAAATTCAGTTGCAGGAGTAATATATCAACCTGGAGCTTTTACTGCCGTATCGGATGGTCAGATTAATTTAACTCCAAATGCAACAGCTAAAAAAGCTGCACAAGATGCTTTAAATGGGTGGGATCCAACATATGGATGTATATATTACTTTAATCCAAATACTGCAACAAGTGGTTGGATATGGTCAAGACCATATGTCCTTACAATTGGAAAACACAGATTCTGTAGATAACATGTCAGCCTAAAATCAAAATAAGCCGTAAAGATAGAAAATATTAAATTTTATTCCACTCCTCGGCTGTCGCTGTTCGCTCGGCATTCGTCATTTCATAAAATTTAATATTTTCTACTTTACTACTCTACTTTTAGTAGACTTATTCTATCTTGTATTTTTGGTTGACAAATTTGGCATATATTGATAAGATAAATGCGATAAAATGAGGTGAAAAAATGATATTATATCCAGATTTATATTGCGAAGGAGTAACTGCAGTAACTATAGAAATACTTAGGCAGCATAATATCAAAGGTCTAATATTAGATATAGACAATACATTAATAGATTATGACAGAAATATGGATGAGAAAATAAAATTATGGGTCAATGAACTTAAAGAAAAAGGCATTAAATTTTGTATAGTTTCAAATACAAATAAAGTTGATAAGGTAAAAAAAGTATCAGAGGATTTAGATATTCCATATTTTTATTTTGCAAAAAAGCCATTTAAAAAAGGATTTCTGAAAGCAAAGGAATTAATGGGTCTTGAAAGCAGGAACATAGCTGCTATTGGAGATCAAATTGCAACAGATATATTAGGTGCAAATAGATGTGGAATGTTTTCTATTTTAGTTAAACCTATAAGTGAAAAAGATATTTTTATGACAAAAGTTAAAAGACCGATAGAAAAAATTATTATAAACAGATATTTATCAAAGTCGAAGAAAGAGAAGGTATAGAATGTATATAAATGATATTAATATAATTGCGTATGTAATTGTAGCAGTATTAGGGGCAATTGCAGGAGAAATAACGGATGTTTTAAATTACTTTTTACCAAAACATAAAAAGATATTTTCTATAGAGAATTTTAAAGAATACTTACATAGTGCAACGCCGAAGTATTTGTTAATGGTAATACATATTTTGATTTATATAGGAATATTATGTAGATATGGAACTAGTGATATTAATACAATAAAATATATGGTACTTACGCCACTTATAGTATCTGCGTTTTATATTGATTATAAAAAACAAATTATTCCAAATAGACTCACTCTTACCATATTTGAAACGGGTATGATTTTTACATTTTTACAGGGAATATCAAATTTGAATGTTGCTGTAAGTATGTTTCAAGGTATGATTATAGGATGCCTTATATTTCTTATATTAACTATCCTAGGAGGAATAGTATTTGGTAAAGAGACGATGGGATTTGGCGACGTTAAAATGATGGGAGCTCTTGGCCTATATATAGGATTCCAAGGTATTATAGCAGTAGCTATATTAGCATTTTTAATAGCCGCAGTATTTAGTATTTTATTATTAATTAAACAAAAAATTGCACATAAAGAGCTAGTAGAATACATAGCATTTGGACCATTTATTGTAATAGCAACATTTTTGGTAATATTTGTGCCACTTGATATTTTAATGGTATTACCATTTATTATTTTTTCATTTGGAAGATATGGAGTATAAAGAATTGAGGGGATGTGTTTATGAACGAAAAAATAAAATGGCTTAGAAATAAACTGCTAGGATTAAATATGCAGGGCATGATAATTACTAATCCTGTTAATATAAGATATTTAACAGGAATTAATGCGGAAGGTATATTCATAATTACAAGAAAAGAAAATATATTTATAACGGATAGTAGATATATAGAGCATGTGAATGCAATATTAACAATAGAAGACGGCATTATAGTAGCAAATATAAAAGATTTATCACTAGAAGATTATGAGAATTTCTTTATATTTTGTGAGAATGTTGGATTTGAAGAATCGCATCTAACATATGCAAAGTACAAAGAATATATGCATAAATTCAAAATTAATAATTTTGAAGAAACAGAAGGTTTTATTGAGAAGCAAAGAATGATTAAAGAGCCTGAAGAAATTGAAAACATAAAAAGAGCATGCAAAATTACAGATGATTGTTTCGAGTATTTAAAAACATATATAAAAATAGGAATGTCAGAGAAGCAAATTGCAGCAGAAATAGAGAGATTTTTTCTTGAAAATGGAGCAGATGATGTAGCCTTTGAAACAATAGTAGCATCAGGAAAAAATTCATCAATGCCACATGCTGTACCAACAGATAAATTAATCGAACCGGGAGATCCAATAACAATAGATATGGGGTGTAAAGTTAATGGATATTGTTCAGATATGACAAGAACAATATTTGCTGGATTTGTACCACAAAATATCAAACCAGTATATGATTTAGTTTTGAAAAATCAAATACAAGTTATAGAGATGTTAAAAGAAGGATCAAATATGAGGAATATATCAAAAATGGTAGATGGGAACATCAAACTTAATGGTTTTGAGGTAATGCATAGCTTAGGCCATGGTGTTGGATTAGATATACATGAGTATCCATTCTTTAGTAATAACGTAGATTTTTTATTAAAAGAAAATATGGTTATTACAGACGAACCAGGTATTTATATTCAAAATAAATTTGGAGTTAGAATAGAAGATACACTATTAATTAATAAATATTCGGCGACTCCACTAACAAAATCAGATAAAAAGTATGTTGTAATATAACGTAACTATTGATTTTTCAAACAAAATGGTGTATTATATATAAATATGTAATAAGAAAAAATAAATCAAGGAGGATTTTATAATGGCAGAAGTATATATGGCAGGAGATTTAAGAAATGGAACAACATTTGAATTAGATGGAAACGTAATGAAGGTTGTTGAATTCCAACATGTAAAACCAGGTAAAGGAGCTGCTTTCGTAAGAACAAAATTAAAAAATGTTATATCAGGAGCAGTTATTGAAAAAACATTTAATCCATCAGAGAAATTCCCAGGAGCAGAAATAGAAAAAAGAGAAATGCAATATTTATATAATGATGATTCATTATACTATTTTATGGATAATGAAACATACGAGCAAATGCCACTAAACAAAGAACAATTGGGTGATAGTTTAAAATTCATTAAAGAGAATATGAATGTTAAAATATTATCATACAAAGGAAATGTATTTGCTGTTGAGCCACCAATGTTTGTTGAGCTTGCAGTAACATATACTGAACCAGGATTTTCTGGAAATACAACTACAACATCTGGAAAACCAGCTACATTAGAAAATGGTTATGAAGTATCAGTTCCACTATTCGTTAACATTGGAGATGTTATAAAAATTGATACAAGAACTGGCGAATATATGGAAAGAGTTTAATTTGAAAGGGTATTTTAATGTCTGAATTAAGTAATAAATATCGAGAGATTATGAATGAACTCGATGAAAAAATTACAGATAAAAAGCAATTAGATTTTGTTAAGAGCAAATTATCTGAGATTTCTATAATTTTTGTTGATATTATTGATAGAATGAGCGAAATAGTTGAGGATAAAGTTTTTGATATTGAAAAAGGACAAAAAAACATAGAAAGTAGATTGACAAAAATACAAAATGTAATTGATTCAATTGAGAGCGACATATACGAGGAAAATGTAGAAACTGAAATTGTTTGTCCATATTGTAATAGTGAATTTTTAGCAGTTATAGGCGATGAGGAAGAAAATGAAATTGAATGTCCAGATTGCCATAATATTATAGAGCTAGATATGACTTCTGATAATTCTGCTGATGATTTTAAGACTTGCACAGGTGGATGTCAATGCAGTGGAAGTTGCTCAAATAAAAAATTGAATAATGAAGATGATGATATGTAGAGATAAGGTTAAATCTTATCTCTCTTTTCTTATTAAAAAAAATCAAGCGGATTCAAATAGTCGTTTCCACTGCGGACAGCAAAATGAAGATGTGGACCAGTAGTTGCTCCATTTGTCGGATTTCCATTATTATCTCTATATTTGTTCTCAGGAAATCCATATACATTTTTTGGTCCTACTTGTGAAATTAATTGGCCCTTTTCTACATAAACTCCAGGCGATACAATAAAATTAGGGGAAACATGGCAATACGATGTATATATATTTCCATTTTGAATAGTAATAGTGCATCCACCGCTGCCACTAAATTTGGCAGTTACAACTATACCAGACATTGCTGCATATATATTCGTTCCAGGTGGAGCAGGAATGTCAATTCCTTTATGATATGACGACGCATAGGCTGTTGGGGATGATCTCTTTCCAAAATAAGAGCTAATACGTTTATATTCTAATAATGGCCAGAAAAATTTTGAACTTTCAGGTATGACAAAATTAGTTTGCGATGACAAATTAGATGTTTGAATATTTGTAGATGAAGAAATAGTTGGTGTGGTAAGAATGGGAGTAAATAGAATTATGATAATTAAAGAAATTGATAAAATAAAAGAATAAAAAAATTTTAAATAATTAATATTGACCTCCTATGATTATAAAAAATGTGATTAAAGAAAAAAATTGTATAAATATGGCATGAAAACATTTATACAATTTTTTTCATGCCATTATTTTAATCGTGTTTAAATGCAAAAAACTTACTAATAAAGAAATTTAAAATTATTACAAGGATAGTTATAGTAATTTTACTTACAATTTCTGGAATAAATGAAACTTTAAACATTAAATAACATCCAACAAGCTCTACAACCATTGTGAATGCTCTACCAAGCATAAACTTTCCAAATTCAGTTAGTTTATCTTTTAATGTTACAGCTTGTGAATTAAATACAAGCCCCTTATTTGTAAAGTACGCAAATAGTACGGCTATTATAATTGCAACTATATTTGCAAGATTTTGTTGTAAGTTAAATTTATATCTTAAAAGTGAAAATGTTCCAATATTAATTAACGTCGTAAGAACACCAAAAAAAATGTATAGAACAATTTCTACACTAAGTAATTTTTTTTCTAGTTCAAGTAGTTTTTTTGGAAATATTTTCTCTGATATTTTTAGGATAAAATCTATAAGTGTTTGAGTAATATTTTTTATTAATTCCATATTTGCTCCTTATTTTGCAACATTTTAATAAATTTATGAATAAAAAAATGGCAGGGGTACTAAGACTCGAACTCAGACCTGTGGTTTTGGAGACCATCATGCTAACCATTGACACCATACCCCTATCAACATAGAATATACTAGCATAAATGCCAAAAAAAATCAATAGAAATTTTAAGAAATTAGAAATTAGTTTTTCACTTCTCGCAACACTTAGATATGCTGACTTAGATAATAATTTAATTGTAAAAATATCTAAAATGTAGTATACTATGTGCAGTGTACTACATTTTAAGTATTGAAGGGAATGTAGAATGAGTGAGAAAGTTTATAGTATAGAAGATAGACACATTTTTTGCGATTTTTATCAAGCATAGATTAGGAGTTATTATAAATATTAAAAAAATCTTTAATATAAATTAAAAATGAAGAAAAGGGGCTTTGATAATGGAAAAAAGTGAGATAAGTTTTAAAGTACTAAAAAATGTTACCAAGGAAAAAAAATATAGTGACTACGAAATAAAAGTTTTACAAAGGTTTATAAAAGAATTTGAAAGCGTATGTGGAGAATACCTCAATAGAGATGAATTAATAAAGAGGTTAATGGAAAATTTTAATGGATTTGCATATGTAAGAGACATGAATAGATTTGCTGCAGTGTATAGCATTGAAAGTGGCGAGAAAAATAAAAAAGTTTTATGAAATGGGAGTATAATAAGTAATACAGAATCTGAAATGAAAAGTGCTATGTTATTTCATGAGTTATTTCATGTTGTAACACGCAATGAAAAATATAAGTGTACAGGATTTGATCAGCATAGAGAAAATGTTGAATTGAATCAAGAATGTTTGGGCAGAGGAATAAATGAAGCTACTACTGAATATGCAACAATTAAAAGAAACCAAATATGTAAATTTCAGAGTGGTGAACAAAGAAAGTTTGGTTTTTATGAATACGGTCCAGAGCTTATTAGAGAATTAGATAATGCTTTAGGAGAAGGAACATTATTTAATACTATATTAAATTGTCCTCAAGATTTAAACAAAGTTCTTGGAAATAATGCACAAATTATTGTTAATGGATTAGACTATTTATATGATCAAGACAGTAATGTAATGTATGATACCATTACTTCAAAAGCCTATATTAATTCTGAAAGAGGAAGAGATGTATATAGTGATATTGTACAAAGTATAATAGAAATTAAATGTCAAAATATTACTGATATGAAAGAAAAAATACAGATAATTTGTGATACTATACAGAATTTATCAAATGGAAGTATGAAGATTGGTAGTAATTTTAAGATTTATAGCTATCTATATGAGGAAATATGCAAAGCTGTAAAATCTGGTATTAAGATAGAGGATATAATAGAGAATATTTCCGATAAACAAAAAATTATGATTCAAAAATGTATAAATTTTAATAGATTTAAATATGCAAGTACTACAGAAATAATAGAATTGCTAAATGATAAAGATTATATCAATGAAATAAAAAGAATTGGTAATGACGATAAAGTAAATTTAATTAATGGATTCGATACTATAAATTATGGTGAAGTAGAAAAAAATCTGTTCGAAGAAAAAATTTTAGAGCAGATATTACCTAATTTTGATGGAGAACTTAGAAAACTACTTGTCGAAGCACTACCAAATGGGGTAGGAGAAGAATTAATTAAAAAAGGTATAGATATTCATCAATTAGATTTTAATATATGTTACTCAAGCAAAATACCAGAAGAATGTTACGGATTAAATTTATTTGTAGCCAAAGATGACGAGCAACAATATATTGGAACAATTTTAATAAAAGATGAAAGAGTGATAAGTACAGAATTAATTCAGTATGATGACTATAATTCTGGTGATATGCCAGAACAACCAATGACATGGAGTGACGTGGATGCTGATTGGGTAGAGCTATAATTGAATTGGTAGTAAAAAGAAATTAATACGGTGTTTAAATTTTTAAGATAATTACAATATCCCTAAAGAAGATATGTTCGGAAATTTAGTATTCAAAGAAAGTATTTTAATAGAATTACGGAGGAATAAAAATGAATTACTTTAGAAATATTATTGAAGATGAATCAAAGAAAGACTACTATGTCAAGTTACATGATTTTATTGATGTGGAATATAAAAATAAAACAATTTATCCAGAAAGAGAAAATATATATGCTGCATTAAAATATACACCATATGATAAAGTTAAAGTAGTTATATTAGGGCAGGATCCATACCATGGTGAAGGGGAGGCACATGGACTTTCTTTTTCTGTATGTCCTGGAATAAAGACTCCACCTTCATTGAAAAATATATACAAAGAGCTTAATGCAGAGCTAGGTTGTTATATTCCAAACAATGGATATTTAACAAAATGGGCTAATCAAGGTGTATTACTTTTAAACTCTGTATTAACTGTACAAAAGGATACTCCAGCATCACATAGGGGAAAAGGTTGGGAAACCTTTACAGATAAAATAATTGAAGAAATAGATAAAAAAGATGAACCTGTTGTGTTTTTACTGTGGGGAAACTTTGCAAAATCCAAGGAGGCACTATTAAAAAATCCAAAACATTTAGTTTTATCATCGGCTCATCCAAGTCCTTTTTCTGCGAGAAATGGATTTTTTGGAAATAACCATTTTATAAAAGTAAATGAATATTTGAAAGCAAATGGTGCCGAGCCAATTGATTGGCAAATAGAGAATATTTAATACATAAAAATTACTTTGTAAGTTTGACGCACCAATATGTATTAGTATATGTTTCTAAGAAAAATTTGGTTGACAAAATCCAGAATTATAGTATAATATATGTATGTCTAATGTAAAGGAGAGATATTATGTTAGCAAAAATATGGAGAAAATTATTACTATTTATTTTGATAGTAGCTTGTTTATTTAATGTAATAACGAAGTTTGTTAAGAAATCGTCATTAAACGATGAATTACTTTCTTCTGCGAAATATATACAAAGTTTACAACAAAAATAATCGAAAAACTATTGAAATGCGGAAAAATATGTGATAATATATTAAATAGTTTTGATTATTAATTTAAAGGAGAGGTGAATACATAATGAAAGAAGGAATACATCCAAATTACCAAGAAGCAGTTATAACTTGTGCTTGTGGAAATGTAATGCATACATTTTCTACAAAAAAAGATATGAAAGTTGACGTTTGTTCAAAATGCCATCCATTCTACACAAATAACTTAAAAATTGAAAAAACTGGTGGTAGAATTGAAAAATTCAAAAATAAATATGGTCTTAAATAAAAACGGAATAGCGAAAAACTATTTCGTTTTTTGGCTCTTTGTAAAGATGGATCTTTGTCAAGAGTTGGTCAAATAATTGCATTATTTTTGCAAAAAATAAAGTTGGAGTTGTACTACTCCAACATTTTTTATAAATTCACTTTTTTATAATGTTGGAGCTTTTATATTCCAACATTTATCATTGAGTCGTTTATTTCTCACATTCTATTTCTAGTCTGTTAAAACATTCTTTTGCAGATTCTTCTGAAACATTATTTCCTAATAAAATGCCAGTATTTGAATCTTTAATTTTTATAACGTAATTGAATTCTGTGTCTTTGTAATTATAGAAAATGTAATCAATACCATCTTTTGACCCAGAATCAATAATTTTAACATTAGATCCTTGCTTTGTAGCATTTTTGTAATATTCGTGAGTACCTTCTGTTAGAAAAATTCCTTTTGTCAAATCCTCGTCATCTTTTGAAATTGTAAATGGTAAGCTAGATGTTAAGTCGTAATTATCACTTGTGTCTAATGTGAGTTTTACCTTATCTCCAGTTTCTACATTATAAGTGAATGATTTTGATGTTTTAACTCCGTTAGATGATGAATCACATCCGGTTAAAAGTACTAGCATTAAGCCGATGAATAATATAGAAAAGATTCTTGTAATTTTTTTCATAAATTATTACCCCCTTTGATTATTTTATAATTATAATTTTATCAGAGATACCAGTAAAGTCAACTGAAATTTAGATAAATAAATGTTGAAAAATGGAGAAAAAAGTAGTAGAATAACGTTATTAATTAGAAGGGAATCGATAAAAGTGAATATAGAAAATCAAGAAGATTTTATTGAAAAAGTAAGTAAGTTAAACGATGGAAAAAATATGAAATATTCTGTATATACTATGGGATGTCAATTAAATGAAAATGACTCAGAAAAGATTAGTGGTATGATGGAAAAAATGAAATATTCTAATACAACTAAAATTGAAGAAGCTGATTGTATTATCTTTAATACATGTTGTGTAAGAGAAAATGCTGAAGATAAGCTTTTTGGAAAATTGGGAGAAGTAAAAAAATACAAGGAGCTCAAAGGAACTATTATTGCAATATGTGGATGTATGATGCAAGAAAAGCATATTGTTGAAAAAATAAAGAAGAGCTATCCTTTTGTTGATATTATTTTTGGTACACATACAATTCATAAATTACCA
The DNA here is from genome assembly GCA_017939755.1 of Clostridia bacterium. GTDB lineage: Bacteria > Bacillota > Clostridia > TANB77 > CAG-508 > CAG-492. Next base: position 112,168 of record JAGBAJ010000038.1, read on the forward strand.
GAAGATTTATATACGGCATTATGTTCGAATAAAAATGTTATAGACATATTAGATATTGATGGAGAGGTTATAGAAGGATTACCTATAAAAAGAAATGATAGAGCAAAGGCTTCTGTAACAATAATGAATGGATGTAACAACTTCTGTACTTATTGTATTGTTCCATATGTTAGGGGAAGAGAGCGCAGTAGATCTCCAGAAAACATAATAAATGAAATTGAAGAATTGGCAAGAGCAGGATACAAAGAAATTACATTACTTGGACAAAATGTTAATTCATATAAAGGAAATGGCAGTTTAGGTATAACAAAATTTTCAGAATTATTAAGAGCAGTAAATAAAATAAATGGAATCGAAAAGATAAGGTTTATTTCGCCACATCCAAAGGATTTTACAGACGATGTAATTGATGCAATTAGAGATTGTGACAAAGTTTGCAAAATGATACATTTACCATTACAATCTGGAAGCTCTGAAGTATTAAAAAAGATGAATAGAAAATATACAAAAGAGCAATATTTAAATTTGGTCCATAAAATGAAATCTAGAATTCCAAATTTAACACTATCAACTGATATTATTGTTGGTTTTCCAGAAGAAACTGAGGAAGATTTTAAAGATACTTTAGATGTCGTTGATAAGGTGAATTTTGAACAGGTATTTATGTTTATATATTCAAGAAGAGTTGGAACTCCAGCAGATAAAATGGAAAAACAAATACCTGACGAAGTAAAACATGAAAGATTTAATAGGTTAAAGAGCTTAGTTGAGAGCAAAATTGTAGAAAATAATAAGAAGTATATTGGTACCATTCAAGATATTATTGTTGAAGGAAGAAGTAAAACGAACAATAATATGCTTACAGGCAGGACAGATTCTAACAAGGTTATAAACTTTGAAGGGGATGATAGCTTAATAGGAAAGGCTATAAAAATTAAAATAATATCAGAGCATATGTGGTACTTAAAAGGTGAAGTTGTGTAAATGAGGGCAAACATTATTGACACAAAGCATACTAAGAATACTAATGAAATCGAATTTTAATATTCCTGCAAAAATGAGTGTTTCAATTAACGTATAGGCAGGCAAAATAGCAAAAAGTAGGGGGTTATTATGGCAGAGTTTTCACCAATGATGCAGCATTATTTAGATACAAAAAAACAATATAGCGATTGTGTATTATTTTATAGATTAGGTGACTTTTATGAAATGTTTTACGAAGATGCTGAAATTGTTTCAAAAGAGCTCGAACTTACATTAACAGGAAAAGATTGTGGTCAAGAAAAAAGAGCACCTATGTCTGGTATTCCCTTTCACGCTGCAGAGGGATATATTGCAAAACTAATTGAAAAAGGATATAAGGTAGCTATTTGTGAACAAGTTGAAGATCCGAAAACAGCTAAAGGTATGGTAAAAAGGGAAGTAGTAAGAGTTGTAACACCAGGTACTGTAATTGAGTCCAACCTTCTAGAAGAAAAGAAAAATAATTATATTATGGCTATATATAAAAGTGGAATATATTTTGGCATTAGTGTTTGTGATGTTTCTACAGGAGAGTTTTTGGCAACTCAGATAGTTGAACATAATAATTTTGCAAGATTATTAGATGAAATTTCAAGATATTCTCCAGCAGAAATTATCGTTAGTGATTTAATGTTCAATAGTAAAACTGAAATTGAAAAAATTAAAGAGCGTTTTAAAACATATATTTCGCAAGAATCAGAAGAATTTTTCGATGGCGAGTATGAGTTGCTTTCTGGAATGTATAATATAATTGATGATAGAAATAATAAAATCGAAGATTTAGCAGAAAAAAAATTAGCAATTTATGCAATAAATGCTCTATTAAAATATTTGGAAGATACTCAGAAAACAGGATTGGAACATATAAATACAATTAAAATATATAATACTACAAGATACATGGCTTTAGATATAAATGCTAGAAGAAACTTAGAGCTAACAGAAAAAATGAGAGATAAATCAAAAAAGGGTACTTTACTTTGGGTTTTGGATAAAACTTCAACATCTATGGGGGGAAGAATGTTAAGACGTTGGTTAAATGATCCTCTTATAGATAAGCAAGAAATAAATGAAAGACTTGAAGCAGTTGACGAAATGAAAGGGTCAATTATCCTTAGAGGAGATATAATTGACGCATTAAAGAAAGTATATGATATAGAAAGATTGGCAGGTAAAATTGCATATGGAAATGCTAATGGACGAGATTTAATTTCATTGAAAAATTCTGTAAAACAGTTACCAAATATTAAAAGAATTTTGGCAACAACAGGCTCAAAATTACTTAAAAATATTTATAGTGAGTTAGACACACTTGATGACATACACGAAATTATAGAAAAATCTATAGTTGAGGATCCTCCTATTGGTGTAAAAGACGGAGGATTAATAAAGATAGGTTATGATCCAGAAATAGATAAACTAAAATTGGCAACAACTGAAGGAAAAAAGTGGATAATTGACCTTGAAACACGTGAGAAAGAAGAAACTGGAATCAAAAACTTAAAAATTGGATTTAATAAGGTATTTGGATATTTCTTAGAAGTGACCAAATCAAATATTTCATTAGTTCCAGAGCGATATATACGTAAGCAGACGTTGACAAATGCTGAACGATATGTAACAGAAGAGCTTAAACAATTGGAAAACCAAATTTTGGGAGCTGAAGAAAAAGTAGTAACACTTGAATATAATGCTTTTTCTGAAGTTCGAGATTCAATAGAAAAGCAGATACAAAGATTACAAAAAACAGCCACACTTATTTCGGAGCTAGACGTAATTGCTTCTTTTGCGATTGTCGCAGATGATATGGGGTATGTAAAACCGATTGTTGATAATGAGGGAATTATAGACATTAAGGAGGGTAGACATCCTGTTATAGAAAAGATGATATCATCAAATAATTTTGTGCCAAACGATACATATTTAGATAAAAATGACAATAGACTTGCTATTATTACAGGACCTAATATGGCTGGAAAATCTACATATATGAGACAGGTAGCTTTAATTACATTAATGGCACAAGTGGGGTCTTTTGTTCCAGCATCATATGCTAAAATAGGCATAGTAGATAAAATATTTACAAGAGTTGGTGCATCTGATGATTTAAGTATGGGACAGAGCACATTTATGGTTGAAATGATGGAAGTGGCAACCATATTAAAGGAGGCAACGAATGAAAGCTTGGTAATTCTTGATGAAATAGGTAGAGGTACTTCAACATATGATGGTTTATCAATTGCTTGGGCCGTTGCAGAATATATTGCAGATACAGAAAAGTGTGGAGCTAAAACATTATTTGCAACACATTACCATGAATTGACCGAACTTGAAGATAAAATTGAAGGCGTAAAGAATTATTCTATTGCTGTAAAGGAAAAAGGTGAAGATATTATTTTCCTAAGAAAAATTGTAAATGGTGGAACTGATGAAAGTTATGGAGTTCACGTTGCCAAACTTGCTGGTGTACCACAAATTGTTACGTCAAAAGCTAATGAAATTTTGCAAAGTTTGGAAAGGAAAAATGTATTAAATAATAAAATTTCTATTACAGATACAGTTGCATCAAATAAAGAAGTTGCAGATTCAATAAGTCAAATCCCTATAGGAATGCCACAAAATTTTGATATGAATAATTATAAAATTGCAGAAGTAGCTCACGAAATTGATAAAATAGATTTTAATCAAATTACTCCGCTAGAGGCTTTGAATACACTAGTAAAAATAAAAGAAAAGTTATCATAAAAAGTCTATAATATTTAAGGAATTCAAGATATAATATTAATTTATAAGTTTCGACCCCACACGGAAGAATAAGTAATTGTTGCTGTGCTTTATAATTGTATAATTTAAAATAAAAAAATAGCTAGGCGCAAAAGCCTAGCTATTTTTTATATAATAGGGAAGTCAAACTTTCCTATTATATAAAATAAAAATTATTAATCAATTACAGACCATTTTCCATTAATTTTTAATACATCTAAAGTCATAAAGTTTGTTTCTTTTTCGTCAGATCCTTTTACAGTAAGTTTAACACATACTTTGTATCCTGATGAAATTTTAATTTTTTCATCATCGTAATCTTCTTTTAACTCATCTTTAACTTTATCTAATTCATCTTTTGTCATTTTTATTTTATCTACTACTTTATATGAAAGTTTAACATTGTCTCCATATGTTTTTTCTAAAGATTCCTTTCTTTTTTCTAAGAATTCTTCATCATAAGTATCCTCAAGATTTTCCCTCATAAACTCTGGGTACGCTTTTAAATAAGTTTTAGCATTTGTTTTTTGTACACCATTAAAATAATTTTTGATTGGTGTTTTGTATGCTCCACCAATTAAAGAGAATATAACAACTATAACTATTATAGCTGCGACTATTATACCACCAACTATAGCAATAGTTTTTACATTACTTTTTTCTACTTTTTCTGTATTTGCATTAGCATTTTTTACATCCTTTTTTGCTGCTTTTCCTTCTACTGCAGCTCCGCAGTTTGGACAAACCTTATCGTTGTCTTTTAATTCTGAACCACAATGTTCACAAAATTTACTCATATCAATATCCTCCTTCTTTTGATAGATATATAATAATACAACGTAATTATATTTGTCAATTACTTGACTAAAAAAAAATATAGATATAAAATGAAATTGCTATAAAATGTAGCAATGCGTAATATTTTCGATAACAAATGATAAATAAATCAAAAGAATTTTATCTGCTTGTAATATATTTGTACTGCACATTATATAGTTTATTAATAAATATTCTAAAATTTAATAAATAGAATATTTTATTAAAAAAAATACAAATATGGAGGCACATATGATTGAGATAACATATAAAGGTGATACAATAAAAACTGAAAATATAAAGGTGGTAGATTTATTAAAAGACGAAATAAATAATTGTCAAGCGATTGCTTGTAGATTTAATAATGAAGTTAAGTCTTTAAGTTATGAATTAACACAAAATGGTAAAATTGAATTAATAGATATGTCAGATAGAGATGGTAGAAGAGTATATATAAGAGGATTAGTTTATATTTTAACTAAAGCTTTTAGTGAGTTATATCCTAATGCTAAGACAGAAATAAATTATCAATTGTCTAATTCTATGCTTTGTGAAGTAGTTGATGAAAATGTTACTGATGAAATGATTGAAAATATAAATAAAAAAGTAGCTGAGATTATTGAAAAAGATATTCCAATAATAAAGAAGGAAATGTCAAAGTCTGAAGCGAAAGCTTTTTACGATATTGAAAAAAATGAAAAGGGTAGACTTCAAATAGAATATGGTAAAAAGGATGTTGTAAGCTTATATTATTGTGAAGACTACTATAATTATTTTTATGGTGTTATGCCGATATCAACAGGTTTTGCTAAGATATATGAAATTGTAAAATATCATAGTGGAATTCTTATTAGATATCCTAGCAAAAAGGATATTACCAAGTTGCCAGAGTTTAAAGAAAATAAAAAACTTCTAGAGACATTGGATGAATATGAAGAGCTACATGAAACTCTTCATGTACAAACGCTATATAAATTAAATAGAATAATAAAGAAAAACAAAATAAAAGAATATATTTTATTAGATGAGGCTTTGCATGAGAAAAAATTAGCTGCTATAGCCGATGACATAGTGAAAAGGGAAAAGGTAAAAGTTATTTTAATAGCAGGGCCATCTTCATCTGGAAAAACAACATTTGCACAAAGACTGGGCATACAATTACGTCTAAATGGATTAAAACCTGTTACATTATCAGTTGATAACTATTTTGTTGAAAGAGCGGATAATCCAAAAGACGAAAATGGAGAGTATGATTTTGAATGCATAGAAGCAATTGACACAAAGTTGTTTAATGATCATTTATTGAAATTATTAAATGGTGAAGAAATTGATGTACCTACATTTGATTTTGAAGTTGGAACTAAACGTTATAATGGCGAAAAATTAAGATTAAAAGATGACCAAATATTAGTTATTGAGGGAATTCATTGTCTAAATGATAAACTTACTCCACTTATTAGCAAGGAACAAAAATATAAAATATACATTAGTTGTCTAACTGTATTAAATATGGATTACAACAATAGAATTTCAACAACTGATTCAAGATTGATTAGAAGAATTGTTAGAGATAGCCAATTTAGAGGATATAAAGCACTACATACATTAAACATGTGGGAATCAGTAAATAAGGGCGAAGAGAAGAATATTTTTCCATTCCAAGAGCAAGCAGATAGCATGTTTAATTCATCTTTAATATACGAATTGGCGGTTTTAAAGGATTATGCGTTACCATTACTAAAGGAAATTGATAATACTAATCCTGCATATTCTGAGGCTAGAAAATTAATTTCTATGCTAGAGTATTTTGAATCTGTACCAGAAGAATATGTACCAAAAAATTCTCTATTAAGAGAATTCTTGGGAGGTAGTATCTTCTATAATAATTAAAATTTGTGACATCATGAAAGGATGATTAAAAAATGGAGACAAGTCTATTTACCAAAATAGATGAAGAATTTATATGTGAAAATTGCGGAAAAAAAGTTTCAAAACTAGGGTACACATGTAGAAATCATTGCCCATATTGCCTACATTCAAAACACGTTGACGTGAATCCAGGAGATCGTAGTGAGGATTGCCATGGTTTATTAGAGCCAATTGGAATAGAAATTAGCCCCAAAAAAGGATATGTAATTGTGTTTAAGTGTAAAAAATGTGGAAATATACGTAAGAATAAAGCTGCTGATGATGATAACATGGACTTAATAATAGAGTTAAGTGCGAACAATGATGTTATATAGATACCGAGAGTGAAAGATAATTAATTTTTTCAGATTTGTTCTAAAGAAATGGAGGTTAGTATGAATTTAGCAAACAAATTAACAATTTTTAGAATAATTTTAGTACCAATAATGGTAATTATTCCGTTTATACCAATAGAAGGAGATTTATTTGGCATACCAATTACATGGCTATTAATTGCATTAATTTTTATTATTGCATCCATAACAGATAAATTAGATGGGTATATTGCAAGATCAAGAAATCAAATAACAACATTTGGAAAATTTTTAGATCCGATTGCTGATAAAATTTTAGTTTTAACAGCAATGATAATGCTTGTTGAAGCAAATAGATTACCTGCATGGATTCCAGTAATTGTTTTATTCAGAGAATTTATAGTGTCTGGATACAGATTAATAGCCGTGGAAAAATCTGGTAATGTTATTGCGGCATCTATTTGGGGAAAATTAAAAACTGTTACCCAAATGGTAGGTTTAATAGTTGCTTTATTAGATATGAATGCTTTTGGGGAATTTATAGGTGGAAGTTTAGATGGATTTGGATTAGTAGTAAATGTAATAAGTAGTACATTGCTATTTATTTCTGTAATTGCAACTATTTTTTCTGGATGGGATTATTTAAAAAATGGTAAAGAGTTATTTAAGGATATGTAAAATGGAGTAAGGTTGAAAAATAATTACAATTTTGGCTGTGTCAAAGTTTATTTAAAACGCGGTTACATACAATAAGTATGCGTTCTTGCTTTTTAAATTGAATTTTCCTTGCCGAAATTTAATTCTTTTCCAACTGGATTTGTGCTTAGAAGGAATGGAGTAATATATGGATATCAAGTTAATTACAAAAAAATGTCCAAATTGTGGAGCAAATTTAAAATTTAATATGAGTGATACTTCTGTTACATGTGAGTATTGCGGAACATATGCACTAATAGAGCATGATAGAAAAAATATGTATACTACTACAGAACCTGGCGTAAATAGAATATATGTAAATAAAGCTGGAGAGGTATTTAAGTGGGTAAGCCGTGCAATTATATCTGCAATGCTATTAATATTTGGAATTATGATGTGCTCGTTAAGTAGCCCTATTTATGGAGTTATTTTAATTTTTGGTGCAATATTAACAATGTTGCCAATATCAATAAAGGGAATTGACAAGATACCACATTTGAGAGCTGCAATAATTGCTATAATATTTTTTGTTGGTTTCTTTGGCGGATGTATGTCTATGTACGAATTACCATCAGAATTTCAAGGGAAATACGTATCAGATACTTCAGGTATTATTGTTGAAATTAAAGGAAATAACATTAAAGTTACAGATGGTGATTATGTTGTGAAAGAAAAATTATATACGTGGGAAGAAACCTGGGGACACGTTACATATCACAATATAAAAGTAAACAATGGTGAGTATGAATTTAGATTGGTGGATCATGGTGGGGTAGAATTTCAATTTTATGAGAGAGCTCCATATGGCACCCCAAAAACTTTTTATTACAATACAAAAAATAAGAGCAAATATATTTGTGAAGAAAAATATTAGACACGATTTTTCAGTTCTAAATGTACATAAAATGAGTGATTCAAAGTATAACGCTTTGAATCTCTATTTTATATAATAGGAAAGCTCTACTTTCCTATTATATAAAAAATAAACATTGCACACAAATTTTCTTTGAAAATTTGGCGCATGAACAAATAAACATTTACAAAACTTATTTTTATACTATATTTTTTTGAGGAGATTAAATTATGGATAGAGAGCAAGTGCAAAAGAGAATTAATGAACTTAGGGAGATTACTGCGTATCATGCCAAAAGATATTATGATGATGATGAACCAGAAATATCTGACTACGAATATGATATGCTTATGAATGAGCTTAAGGATTTAGAAAAAAAGAACCCCGATTTAATTGATGAAAATTCTCTAACCCAAAAGGTTGGTGGAACAGTTAAAGCTGGATTTAAAGAAGTGGAACATGAAGTTCCGTTGCAAAGTTTACAAGATGTATTTTCTTTTGACGAACTTAGAGATTTTGATGATAGAGTTAGAAAACAATTATCTGACGGTGGTGCAAATTTAAAATATGTTGTAGAGACAAAAATTGATGGTTTGTCTATGGCTATTGAATATAAAGATGGAGAGTTTGTAAGAGCTGCAACAAGAGGAAATGGACTTATTGGTGAGGATGTTTCTAATAATGCTAAAACAATAAAAACAATTCCTATGGAACTACCTGAAAAGGTCGATTTAATTGTTAGAGGAGAGGTCTTTATCGGATCTAAAGAGTTTGAAAAATTAAATGAAGAGCGTGAGGTTTTAGGACAAAGCTTATTTGCTAATGCTCGTAATGCAGCAGCTGGCTCATTAAGACAATTGGATTCAAAAGTAACTGCGACAAGGCCACTTGATATTTACATTTTTAATATACAACGTTTAACAGATAATAGTTTTAATTCTCATTATGAACAACTTGCATATCTTGAAAAATTAGGGTTTAATGTAAACCCAGTAAAAGTAATATGTAATAATATAGAGGAAGCTATTGAAGCGATTACTAAAATAGGGGAAGATAGAGAAAAATTATCTTTTGGTATTGATGGAGCTGTTGTTAAAGTTGATAATTTAGATTATCGTGAAGAGCTAGGAACAACTTTTAAAACTCCTAGATGGGCTATTGCATATAAATATCCACCTGAGCAAAAAGAAACTTTACTTAAGGATATTGTGTGTCAAGTTGGTAGAACAGGAGCAATTACTCCAATGGCAATATTGGAGCCAGTTAAAGTAGCTGGGTCTACTATATCAAAGACTACTCTTCATAATGAAGATTTTATTAAAGAAAAAGATTTAAAAATAGGTGACAGAGTTTTAATTCAAAAAGCTGGAGATGTTATTCCAGAAGTTGTTGGAGTTGTTAAATCTAAAAGAACAGGTGAAGAAAAAGAATTTGTAATGCCTAAAGTATGCCCAATTTGTGGTGCTCCAGCTATAAGAGAAGATGGCGAAGCTGTAACTCGTTGCACAGGAATTGAGTGTAGTGCAAAAGCTCTAAGAAATATCGTACACTTTGCATCAAAAGAAGGAATGGATATTGACGGACTTGGCTATAGTATTATTGAACAATTAATTGATAGAAAACTAATAAGTAAAATTTCTGATATATATGAGTTAGAATTTGAAGATGTAGCTTCATTAAAAAAGAATGGGAAAAAATTTACACAAAATTTGATTGATGCTATAAATGCAAGCAAGCAGAATGATTTAGCAAAATTGTTAACAGGACTTGGAATTAGACATATTGGGGCAAAGTCGGCAAAAGCTTTAGCAAGAAAATATAGAAGCATGGACAATATAATTGCAGCAGAGCTTGAAGATTTGTCTGTTCAAAGTGATATTGGAGCTGTAATGGCTGAGAGCATCTATTCTTTTTTTAGAGAGAATCAAACAATTGATTTAATAAATAAATTAAAAGAAGCGGGCGTAAATATGGAATCATTAGAAGAGGAAAGTAATGATAAAAGATTTGAAGGAATGACTTTTGTATTAACTGGTACTTTATCAAAATATTCAAGAAATGAAGCATCCGATATAATCGAAAAAATGGGAGGTAAAACTTCTGGGTCTGTTTCTAAAAAAACAACATACGTTCTAGCGGGGGAAGATGCAGGAAGCAAACTTACAAAGGCTCAATCACTAGGGGTTACAATACTAACAGAAGAAGAATTCGAGAATCTAATTAAATAAATTATATTAGAGAGAGGTATACAAATGGAAGAAAAATATAGAATGGCTTATGCAGAAGTTAACGAAATTTTAAAGTTATCATCTGTGGAGGTTACAAATAAAATACCATACAATTTTAGAAGAAAAATAATAAAAAATATGGATAAAAATTACGTTCCAAATATAACTCCCAAGAAAGATTTTTTAGAGCAAAATCTCATGAATGAAACGTACGAGATACTTAAGCTAATATATATAAAATATCTGGAACCGCAAAGCCCAAAAAAAGAAGTTACAGAAAAATTTAATGCTAATGATATTTTTAAAGACAGAAGAGCTTCAAATAATCAGTCGTCTATCGATAGTGAAAAGAAATCAGATGAGCTTATAATGATTAATCATAAATGGTACATCAAATTATTAAATAAGATAAAGAATTTTTTTAGAGGGAGTAAGGTATAGTGGATAAAGGATTAGAATTAAAAATAAATGAGCTATTTGAATATAATTCCGAAAAGTCACAAGATTTTGAGATATATTCATATCCATATTTAATAAGAAAAATTAATGATGAAAATTTAAAGCAACGTGCTCAAGCAAAACTAATACAGATTGCATTGCAAGATTATGATATTTCGGCTGTAGAATATATTTTAGAAAATTTGAATATGCCACAAGAAGAAAAAAATCCAGTATATATAGAATTATTAGAAAAAAGATTAAAAAAAATAAATTTAGATGAGATTAAAGATTCAGAGAATGACATAAGTTATAGATTGTCAATTTTTGGAGATTTTCAAAGAATTTTTTCAAATTTACACTTAGTTGAAGATGACGCTAAGTGGAAAAAAAATTTTATTGATAAATGTAGCGAAGCTCTTGATGGCTATTTAGAGTGGTATATTGGTTCTTATGAAGGTGGCAGAGAAAGTAGAATAATTAATGAACATTTACGCTACATATTATATTGTGAAAATCCAGGTGATGTAAATATTCTTATGGAAAAATGGGGAACAGAGTTTCAAGATGATTATAAAAAGATAGTAGAGCTTCATTGTAATAAAAACTATATAATGGATAGAGCAAATTCATATAGTTTTGACGAAGTTGACCTCGGAGTAGATGAAGATTTAACCATAGGTACAGAGATAGAAATTAATCAAAAGAATAGACATGCTTTATACCCATTAAATGAACAGATTGGAATAGAAGAGTGGACTACAAGACCTGATGCAACTGTACCTGATGGAAATGAATTTATATCGCCTCCAATGAGAAATACTCCAGAAGATATGTGTAAATTTAAAGCAATACTTGAAACACTTAAAGAAACAGGACATTATTTTGACTATTCTGAGAAATTTAATTCAAATGCTTCTGGACAAATAAATATAGGACTGGATTATTTAGATACTGCTGAATCGATACTTACTTTTTTTGAATTATATGGCAATGCAGAAGAAATATTATATCATATTGCTAATCCAGATGGGCAAATAACAAGACAACCAGTTTTTGATAATTCAAGAATGAATCCAATATCTACCCAAATTGGTAAGGTAAGTGTTGATGAAGATATTAGTAGAGACGAAACTATAAGGATGTTATCTGGATTTGACGATATACGAATGAAACATAAAAAAATGTCTATTTGTATAAGAGATGGTTTGGTAAAAGGAAGAGCTAGACTTGAGTGGAGAATGCCAAATGGAAGTTGTGAATTTGAGGTGTGGAAAGCAAATATTAAATTGATAGCTAAAATAGTTGAAAAATCAAAGGAAATAGCAAATATAAAGTTAAAATCCGATATTACCCCTGAGGAAGAAGAAAAACTAATGTTATTCGAGTCACTAAAAACTGAGAAATACAAAGATGAAATGGACTACAAAAGACGAAATTTATTTGAGCCATTAAACTACAATGAAATAAATGACGAAAAATTAGTCGATTTTTTAGATTTAATTTTTGAAGATGAGAATGATAAAAAGGTATATTTTGATAGATATTATATGACAGAGCAATCTATAGAGCGAACTGGAACCAATAAATATTACCCATATAGTAGATGCGATAATCCAGGACAAGGTTTTAAAATGGTACAGTTTGAGAGGGTTTATAGAAGTAGGCAGAAGGTTTATTCTTATGATCCAGAAACAGGAAGATACACAGAGGACGAAGATTTTGGAGATAGATAGGGTATTAGTATTAAGGAAGGAATGAGATTATACATGGAAAATTATACTTTTGAAAATTTAGAGCGAGATTTAGATAATGGTTACCAGATATTTTTTACATATGTACGTAATAGGTATCTTCTATATAAAACTTCAGAAAATAGCTATACACAAGAATTATTATCAGACCATCCAAAAAATCCTCAGCCAAGAATGCAAATTGTAACACACAAGAGAATTTTTGAGATGTTCCCATTTATGGAGGAAATTGAATATAAGGTAGGAATTTAAGGAGTAAGTGCATGGATATTGAAGAGGTTAAACAGAATGCCAACAACAAAGAAAAGTTCATGGAATATGTTAAAGAAGATGGTTTAGTTTTAGAATGGGCTTCACCAGAGCTGCAAGATGATAAAGAGCTAGTAATGGAAGCTGTAAAATGTGATGGTGGAGCTTTAGAGTTTGCAAGCGATAGATTAAAAGATGACAAAGATATTTTATTAACTGCAGTTGAGGTTAAGGGTTGGGTTTTATGCTATGCAAGTGAAAGGCTTCAAGCAGATAAAGATGTTGTTTTAAAAGCTGCGAGTCATGATGGACAGGTTTTATATTATGCAAGTCAAAAGCTAAGAGATGATAAAGATGTAGTACTTGCAGCAGTTAGTAATAAAGGTATAATTTTAAAATATGCAAGCAGACGTATGAGAGAAGATAAAGATGTAGCTATAGCTACATTAAAACAATCTAAAAAAGCTTTTAGCTATATTGGTGATACATTAAAGGATGATCCTGATATACAAAATATTATGAATCCACCAACTGATGGATAGAAATCAACTCGGTAGATGTGTATGAATAATTATATATAATACAAGAAGGATGGAAGATAAAATTTCCATCCTTAAATTTGGATCACGAACAATCATATTTAGCCTTAAAGTTCAATTTTTGGATTATATTTTTCAAGCCACATATTTACTTGACATAGATAAGCTATTAGTTGTGGTCCTGTCATTAATTGCCCAAACCAAGGTCTTGAAAAAGCCTTACCATTGGTTTCTAATATTTCAAGAATATATTTTCTATTCAAGATATTATTTATAGGCGCATTTGGATTATTCATAATTTTTGTTAATTTATTTTTTACAGTTGCAAGGTATGTCGGATTCCATGTTTTTGGATATGGGCTCTTTTTTCTTTCTACTATTTCCTCAGGTAAAATATCTTTCATTGCATACCTTAGCAAGCCCTTTTCACGGCCATTTAAGGCTTTCATTTCCCAAGGAATATTCCATACATATTCTGCAAGCTTATAGTCGCAAAATGGAACTCTTATTTCAAATCCATTATACATGGCCATTCTATCGGATCTATCTAGTAATGTTTGCATAAACCAATTTAATGTTAAGTGCGAAATTTTTCTTTTTCGAGCTGTTTCCATCGAGTCTTCATCAAGGATATCAACTTCGCTAAGCGATTCTTGATACCTATAATCTATATAATTTTTCAAGTCTATTTTTGATGAAATAGATTCATTTAATAGATTTTGCCTTTCTGAAATGGCAATTGACCACGGAAATGTATTGCTTTTTAGAGCATCTTCTCTAAAGAACCAAGGATATCCTGCAAATATTTCGTCTGCACATTCTCCAGTAAGAGTGACTGTTGCGTATGGCTTTACATTTTTGCAGAATAAAAGTAGGGAAGAGTCTACATCTGCCATACCAGGAAAATCTCTAGCAATCATAGCATCTTCTAATGCATCTGCAAGCTCTGGCGTATCTAGGGTTATTGTTTGATGATTTGTGTGTAACTTGTTTTGCATTAACTCAATGAAGTATTTGTCAGAATTAGGCTGAAAATCTGTTTTTTGAAAATTTTTATCATTATCAACATAATCAACGGAGAATGTATTTAAGTTTCCTAATCTATGCTCTTCAAAATATTTAGATGCATAATGTGCAATTATACTAGAGTCTAAACCTCCTGATAAAAATACACATAAAGGAACATCTGAAAATAATTGTCTATTTATTGAATCTTCTAATAAGTGTCTGACGTTGTTTGAAGTATCATTTAGACTATCATAGTGAGGCTTTGATTCTAGTTTCCAGTATTTTTGCAAGTGTAAACCTGACTCATTGAATATAGCAAAATGTGCAGGTTTTATTTCGTTAATATTTTTAAATATACCGCATCCTGCTGTTCGTGCAGGTCCAATGCCAAATAATTCAGCAACACTTTGCTCATCTAAAGTTGCTTCAACACCTGGATAGGCTAAAAGAGCTTTTACTTCAGACGCAAATATTAATGTATCATTTAAGATAGTATAGAATAGAGGCTTTACGCCAAAATGATCACGTGCTAAAAAAAGCTCTTTTTTATTGCCATCCCAAATTGCAAAAGCAAAAATTCCATTTAATTTTTTTACTAAATCATGATTCCAGTGCATATAGCCTTTTAAAATAACTTCTGTATCAGAATACGAGTCAAATTCATAACCATTTTGTTCAAGCTCTTTGCGTAGCTCTTTTGTGTTGTAAATTTGACCATTATACACAATCGTAAATACATTATTTGAATTCATGTTTGTCATAGGTTGTTTTCCACCATCTGGATCAACTACAATTAAACGTTTATGTCCAAGACAAATATTTTTTTCATAATAATAACCATCTTCATCAGGTCCTCTTTTTGATAGGGTATTGTTCATATTGTAAATATTAGTTTTTGAAGATATATCTTCTTTTAAATTTGCAAATCCAACGAATCCACACATAAAATACCTCCGAGAAAAAATATAATATATAGTATATGCAATAAAATAAAAAAAGATAATAAATGAATCTTTAAAAAGAAGTTACCAATTGTTACAATTCACAGCTTTAAAATTATGTAATAAAGATTAGCAATATAATGTAAATTTATAATATTACGCCCCAACTACATAAGAGAATCTATTTTTTTTACAGCGTGATACACTTGTAAAAATTAGATTCTCTAATTTGTTGGTCCCCACCTTAACTTCATATTATAAATTTACATTATATTGCTAATCTTATATGAAATTAAGCTGTGAATCGTAGTTACCAATTTGTCAGATAAAAAGATAAAATCAAAAAAACCATATATAACTTTTTCAGTTAATATATGGTTAATAATATACATAAGAAATTGGAGAGGAAGAGCTTCAGTTGCCTGAAATCTCCTCCTAATGCACTCCTAGGGAATTTGCCATGATCCGCAATACTTATTTGATAAGATCGCGGATGAAGTTAATCACTGCAGCTATGCCGAGGCCAATGATGACCACTGCAATGACCATCTGAATGGTGAAGTTGATTTTTGCGATTTCGTAGATGGACCAAATTGCTGCAAATACTGCCAAAAACGCGTCGAACACAAGCTTTCTAGCCTTTTTTGAATCTGCAAAACGCAGAATAATGACTTCGATTACGAGTGTAACGACTGTAGCAAGAAGATATCCTGTCATGGTAAATTCGCCTCCTTTCTCAAGTAAAATCTTACTTCGAGGACCCACCTTGTAGGGTGGTGAAGCGAGTCCCGGTGCATCTCCGGATACATCATTATTATAGCACAGTAAATTAATTATGTAAATAGAAAAGACGAAAAATTAACTTTTTTTTTTAAAGGCTCCTATTTGGAAAAAATTGTATTGACAAACAAGGAAAAAACTAGTATACTCTTAAAGTGATATTTAAACTGTCAAATTATTAGTATACAATATAGATAGATACTAATTGGCAAAGGAGGGAATAGAAAATGGCACAACCAAAAAGAAGATGGTCTAAAGCTAGAACACATTTAAAAAGATCAACATGGACTTTAAAAGCAAGAAATTTAGTAGAATGTCCACATTGTCATGAATTAATTGAGCAACATAGAGTATGTCCAGCTTGCGGATATTATGATGGAGAAAAAGTTGTTAGCGTAAAAAGCGATAATAATGAATAATAATAAAAATCAGCATGTAAATGCTGTTTTTTTGCTCTAAGAAAGAATTTGTTTATAACTTTTAATATACTGCTATTGTTGCAAATAGTTGCTCTAAACAGAAGAAAATGGTATAATGATGGATAATGTTTACAGAGATATTCTATCAAGTTTTGTAAAAATGATAAATTATTTAATGTGCAAAGCTATTAACCAAGAAAAGGAGAATAAGTATGAGAGTATTAATATACGAAGGTAAGGAATTTAGGTCTATTAGTCAACTTGCTGCATACACGGGAATAGAAAGATCAAGATTAAGTAGAGCAATACAAAAGAATACAGATACTCCGATAGAAGATATTATAGCCACTTTAAAAGTTACTAAAACATATACTTATAATGGAAAAGAATATGATTCAATTAGGTCTGCTGCAGATGATTTAAAATTAAATAAAAATACACTATCTAAGTATCTAAAATTAGCAAACGATAACTTAGAAGCAGCTATGGAGTTATTCCACAAAGAGCATACTTTTGCTACAATAGATGGTGTTAGGTATTCCTCTGCTGAAAAATTAGCACATAAACTAGGAGTTAACAACATTACGCTTACTAAATATATAAACAAAAGTGCAACTATCGAGGAGGCAGTTCAAGCAATAATAAGTATGAAAAATAAATATGTTTGGAGAGGAAAATCGTACGAGAGTGATTCTAGCCTGGCGCGTGCAATGGGAATGTCACGACCTACACTTCTTAGACTTATCGAAAAAAATGAGAGGATGAGTTTAGACGATATATATGAGTTATATCATTCTAGAAATGACGGAAAATTTAAAGGATATACATATGGAGGAAAAGAATATTCTTCATTAAGAGGTATGCTTACAGATTTAGATATCTCTCCTCAAAGATATTACGGAAAAATCGAAGAATGTGGTGGTGATATGGAAAAGGCTATAGAGCTACTACTTGAAGAAAATGAAGAAAGAAAACATAAAGCTGAAGAAAAATTAAAATCAGAATTAGAGCAAAAAGCTCTAATGGAAAAGAAAAAAATAGAGGCTCCAGTGTACACATTTAATGGGGAGGAATATCAGTCTATAGCGGCATTATCAAGAGCAGTTGGGATTAGTGAAACCACGATAAAAAGATTATTAGTTGAATACGGTAATGACTTAGATGCAGCCATAAAAGATAGAGCAGAAAATAAAATTATATACAACTATCAAGGTGTAGAATATCCTAGCATAAAGGCTTTGTCTGCTGCCACAGGAATAAAAGAGCTAAGACTAGGAAGATATATACGAAAATATAATCGTGATGCTGAAAAAGCAATTTTTATGATCAAACTAAGAGATTCTAGACTAAAAGCTAATAAAGAGAAAGATTCAGATATAAATATTCAAGATATAGCAATTATATTAGGTATTAAACGTAGAGATTTAGAAACATTACTTAATAGTGGGATGTCCATTGATGAGATAAAAGATAGTTTATCCAGAGGAGATTTATCTGTAGCTGAAAGAGGTATCAGAGCAAAAAAAGTAATGTATGATGAAAAACAAAGTTTGCATGAATATTGTGTAGAGCATGGTTTGAACTATAGTTGTATATATTATGCAATGACAACCTATGGAAAGACTAAGGAACAAGCAATACAAAACTATAAGGAAAATGGACAAAAAATACCGACTGCATGGATTTATGAAAGATATGGAGTTTTACTAAAACATTTATTACTTTCAGAAAATATAGATTCAAAAAAAATTATTGCACATATGCGTGTATTTGGTACTTCTTTAGAGGAGGCAATTGAAAACTATATAATTGATGATATCTCCAAAGAAAGAGATTTAGATAAATTTTGGCAACGCGAAGTATATTCAGCTCTTACATTAGATATTTTTTCTGAGGATGAAAAAAATGATTTTATAAAAGAGTTTAGGATAAATTCAGATGAGATACAGGCTACAGAAGATTGTAAAGCAAGAATTGACCAAGTAAAAAGAAAGATGCTTCTTTACGAAATGTCTGAATGTATACAAGAGGAACTATTTACTAAAACTGAAATGGCTACAATTATGCGTATGTACAATATATCTGCAGATGAACTTGAAACAATTTTCTTGGAGTTATATTCTAAATTTGATAATAAAGTATTATTAGGTAGTGAGCAAGATGAGTTAACGAGAAGAAGGCAGATAATACAATATATAAAGGAATTACCAAGTTATTCTGAAGAGAATATTAGTGATTTACGAGCAAAAGTTTCTGAGGATGAGTATAAACATATTATAGAAACGTCAAATTTAATTCAGACATACAAAGAAGCGGTTACTACTGATGCAGATTTATTAAAGCTTATGAGATCCACTGTACGTGATAATATATCAACTAATGTAGAAACAAGAAAAGAGTTATCTAAATCAATTGAACCAAAAGATAAAATAGTTAAAAGATAGTTTAATTGTTACGCAAGGAGGAGTGTTATGTTAGATAGTAGAGCATACACCGAAGTGAATGCTATAATTAGTGCCTTATCTATACACAAAAGGAATAAAATTCCAGAGAAAGTAAGAGCTAATATAAAGCAAAAGATGGATAAGAGCTATGTATTTACCATTGATTGTAATGATATAAAAAATACAATACTATTAGAAGATACAAAGAAAATTTTATCTGTATTATATGTTGATTATTTTTCAACATATGCAGAGCGAGAAATAGCTACTAAGATTGAAAAAGATAGATATTTAAAAGAAGAGCAATTAAAATTAAAAAGATTTCCTATTGATGTTTTTGAAAAGAGAATAAAAAAGTATCGCGGAAATGGATAAAATGTTACAATTTACAGCTAATAAGATCTTGTTAGAATTTAAAGATATAATATCAATTTATGAGTTCCACCCCAACTGCAGAGAATAAGTAATTGTTGCTTTGCTGTACGCTTGCAACATTCACTTATTCTACTTTGTTGGTCCCCGCCTTAATTTCACATCATAAATTGATATTATATCTTTAAAGTTTTATATATTGCTATTTAGCTGTGAATTGTAACACTAAAATAATTGCATACAAAATTTTTATATTTTAGAGTTGTTTTTGTATATTCAGATATAATATAATGTAAGAAAAAGCAGGAATAGTGTGAAAGATAATTGATTTTCCAATTTGTTCTACAAGATTTGTGCTTGGAAGGAATGGAGGATTTGTATGAAAAAAGTTGCAATAATGTTAGCCGATGGTTTTGAAGAGATAGAAGCATTATCACCATTTGATGTGTTAAAAAGAGCAGAAATTAAATGTGATTTCATAAGCATAAAAAGTGATTTATATGTAAAAGGAGCCCATGGTGTTGTTGTTAAATCTGATAGATTACTTGAAGAAGCAAGTGAATTAAAGGAATACGACATGATTATTTTACCTGGAGGGATGCCTGGTGCAAAATACCTATCAGAAAATGAGAAGGTATTATCTATTATAAAATCGTTTGATATGGGAGGAAAGTTAATTGCAGCAATATGTGCATCTCCAGCCCTAGTCTTGACAAAAGCAAATATCGTAAATAATAAGAGGGTAACATGTTACCCTGGTATGGAAGAGAATTTCAATAATTCTATTTATGTGAAAGAAAATGTGGTTGTTGATGGAAATATAATAACTAGTAGGGGACCTGCAACAGCTTTAGAATTTTCTTATAAATTAGTAGAAATTTTAGGATATGATCCAGAAAGTATAAAGGGTGGTATGTTATATAAGCAGAAAATTGACTAATTTGCGATTTTGTTATAAAATAGAAAAAAATATTTTTATAGGAGGAATAAATGGCTAAACCAGTAGTTGCAATTGTTGGTAGACCTAATGTTGGAAAATCTACTTTTTTTAATTATATAGTTGGAAAAAGAATTTCAATAGTAGAAGATACACCAGGTGTTACAAGAGATAGAATATACGCCGAAGCAAATTGGCGCGGCATGGATTTTACAGTTATAGATACAGGTGGAATTGAACCAGAATCAGAAGACTTAATTGTAACTCAAATGAGAAATCAAGCAGACATAGCAATAAGTATGGCGGATGTAATTGTTTTTGTTACAGATATGAAAGCAGGAATTACTAGTGCAGATAATGAAATTGCATTAATGCTTAGAAAATCAAAGAAACCAATAGTATTAATATGTAATAAAGCTGATAACTTTGGAAGAACTCAAGATGATATATATGAATTTTATAATTTAGGACTGGGAGATCCATATCCAGTGTCTGCCAAAAATGCATTAGGAATTGGTGATGCATTAGATGCAATATATAATCAATTACCAAAGAATGAGAGCGAAAATGACGATAGTGATGTTATTAAGGTTGCGTTGATTGGTAAACCAAATGTGGGAAAGTCCTCTCTTATAAATAAGATTCTTGGAGAAAATAGAGTTATTGTAAGTAATATTGCAGGAACAACACGAGATGCAATAGACTCAGAATTTGAAAATGACTATGGAAAATATGTCTTTATTGACACAGCAGGTATTAGAAGAAAAAGCAAAGTTACAGAGAGCATAGAGCGATATAGTGTAATGAGAACTAGTCTTGCAATTGAAAGAGCAGATGTATGTGTGTTTATGATAGATGCAAACGAAGGTGTAACAGACCAAGATGCAAAGATAGCAGGTGAAGCACATGAAGCAGGAAAAGGTGTTATTATTGCAGTAAACAAATGGGATGAATATGAAAAGAGCAATAATGCTACAGAAAAATACAAAAAAGAAATATATGACAAATTATCATATTTATCATATGCACCTATTATGTTTATCTCTGCTAAAACCGGACAAAGAGTAGAAAAGTTATATGAAATGATAAATATTGTAGCTAGTCAAAATGCCTTAAGAGTGTCAACAGCTGTATTAAACCAGGTTCTTAACGAGGCTATAGCAATTGTTCAACCTCCAACAGATAAAGGAAAGAGGTTAAAAATATTTTATATGACTCAAGCATCAACAAAGCCACCTACATTTGTTGTATTTGTAAATGATAAAAAGTTATTCCATTTTTCATATGAGAGATATTTGGTAAACCAATTAAGAAAAGAATTTGTCTTGACTGGAACACCAATTAGAGTTATTGTAAGAGAAAAGAAAGATAAAGAATAAACAAAAGAAGGAGTGAATGGTATTATGGCAATTTATATAATAATGGCTGTTATTGCGTATGCAATAGGAAGTATAAACTTTTCTATTATATTTAGTAAAAAGTTTGCAGGTTTTGATGTTAGAGAAAAAGGAAGTGGCAATGCTGGAACAACAAATATGCTTCGAAGTGTTGGAAAGGGATTAGCAGCATTAACACTTATATGTGATATTCTAAAAGGTGTTATTTCAATTCTAATTGCAATTGGAATTGGAAAAATTGCAAAAGATATTAAACCAGAAATTGTTGTTCAAGTAGCAGGTATATTTGCAATTATTGGACATACATTTCCAGTATATTTTGGATTTAAAGGTGGAAAAGGTGTTGCAACATCACTAGGAATATTATTATTAACAAATTGGCAAATAGGATTAATATGTATGGTATTTGCATTAGTATTAATGATTTTGACAAGAATGGTTTCATTAGGATCAATAATGGCTGCAGTACTATTTCCAATTCTAACAATATTTATAACAGATAATTATATTGTAGAAGGAAATTATATTATATTTGGCTTAATAATGGCTTTAATAGTAATATTTAATCATAGATCAAACATAAAGAGAATATACAATGGAGAAGAAAACAGATTAAGTTTAAAGAAATCATAAATTAGAAATTAGGGACGGGGTTCAATTTTAAATAATTTAAATTGGGGACGGGGTTCAATTCTAAATAATTTGAATAAGGGACGGAGTTCAATATTAAAGTATTTAAATAAGGATGTTCTCGTGTACAAAACTAAAATCAGAATATAGATATGTATTCTGATTTTATATTTTTCTTGATATTTTAGGGCTCAAATAGTACAATATTAGTGTCAAAATAAGAAATTTTATAATTTATTAGGGTTATAATATTGATGCGATTTATTAATACAAAGAATTTTATTTTTGCATAAGTAAAGAGAAAGGTAAAATTTTAAACGAAGAATAGGATATATTTGGAATTTCAAAAGTTCAAATGAAGCATGTCCCTAGTTTTAAAAATTTAAAATTGAACCCCGTCCCTAATTTAAATAGAAAGGAAGAAATTTTTATGAAAAATATTGCGATAATAGGAAGTGGAAGTTGGGGAGTTGCATTAGGAATGCACCTTGCAAGACTTGGAAATAATGTTAAGATATGGTCTTTTGAAAAAGAAGAGGCTGATTTAATAAATAACGAAAAGAAATGTAAGTTTTTACCAAATATTACCTTACCAGATAATATAATATGCTCTTTAGACTATAAAGAGGTGATTGAAGGTTCTGATTTAATTTTGCATGTTACGCCATCAAAATTTACGAGAAACATTGTTAAAGACTACAAGGATTTTGTTGATGTGAAGAAACAACCAATAATAGTTTGTTCAAAGGGGTTAGAGCTTTCAACACTTTCAATTTTAACTGATGTAATTAAAGAAGAAATTCCAAGTGCAATGGTTGGAGCTTTATCTGGACCAAGTCATGCAGAAGAGGTTTCTGTAGGAATGCCAACAGTACTTGTTAGTGCATCAGAGGATAAATTCGTTAGAAACTTCGTTCAAGATTTATTTATGGATAAAAACATGAGAGTATATACATCAGACGATGTTATTGGTGTTGAATATGGATCAGCTTTAAAAAATATCATTGCTTTTTGTGCTGGAGCTGCAATTGCCTTAGGTTGTGGTGATAATACATATGCAGCACTACTTACAAGGGGTTTGGCAGAAATTGCTAGACTGGGAGAGAAGGTAGGAGCTAAGAAAGAAACTTTCTTTGGACTTACAGGATTAGGTGATTTAATTGTAACTTGTGGGAGTGAGCATAGCAGAAATAGAAAGGCAGGAAAACTTGTTGGTCAAGGATTATCTTTGGATGAAGTGAAAAAAGAAGTTGGAATGGTAATTGAAAGTATTGATAATATTGAAGCTGCATATATGTTAAAAGAAAAATATAATGTTGAAATGCCAATTGTTGATGAAGTATATAATGTTTTATACAATGGTGAAAATCCACAAGATGCAGTATATAAATTAATGCAAAGAGACAAGAAGGCTGAGTAGGAATTTAGTGAAGTTTTAGGGATGGTTCTCTTGTCTAAAGATTTGGACGTTGAAGAATTGAAACTTTTAAAGAAAAAATGGACAATGGAACTGTTCATATGTCCAGAAAATTTGGAAAAATGGACAAGAGAGCCGTTCCCTTGTCCATTTTCTAGTAATAAATGTTATAATCTATTTCTGGAAATATACAATCGTACTCCTCAAGATATGCAACAAAATTTTCGTCAATATTATTTTGTTTTATCTGATTGTATAATTTAGTAAATCTACCTACATGGTCTTTTATTCTTTTTTTGGCATAGTCTACCATGGTTCCGTTGGTTATAATAAACAACCAATCACTGCTTTGAGCTAGCAATAATTCTCTAGCACATTGGTTTAATGCTCTTTTTAAAAGAGCGTTATCTGTATTAGGGAATAGGTGGGCAAGCTCAATCATCCAATCACCAATTTTATGAAGGTGTCTGTGGGCATAATCATTACTTGGATTTAACCAAACTTCACTATAACCATTGGCTCCCCAACTAGATCTACAAGGAGTGGCTATCTGAATGTTTGGATAATTATCAATGTATTCTCCAGGTGTGGTTAATTTAAAATTACAATCATCGTAATAAATTTTCTTAAATAGAATATATAGCCAATATGGTCCTTCATACCACCAATGTCCATACAATTCTGCATCATAAGGGCATAAGATGATAGGAGGCTTATCCATAAGTTCACAGATTTTATTTATTTGATTTGTTCGACTATCCAAGAAATGACCTGCTTGCTTTTCTGCTGAGTCATGTGCCCATTGAACGTCATAATAATCTTTATTTTCAGTTTTTCCAGTAATTCTATGATATTTTATGCCTGTATTTACTCGAACTCCGTTTGAAGCAATATATGGTTTTATATATTCATAGTCTGCATCATAACCAATATCACGATAGAATTCTCTATAATTAAAATCTCCAGGATATCCATTTACAGAGCTCCAAACTTGTCTTGATGATTCCATATCTCTTCCAAAGGCAACAACCCCATCAGGAGAAACAATAGGTGAAAATGTACCATATATAGGAGCTGGATTTGAATATAAGATTCCGTGACTTTCTGTTATTACGTACTGAATTCCAAATTCTCTTAGATATTTATCTGCTTCTGGAACATAACCACATTCAGGTAACCATATACCACGAGGTTTTTTTCCAAAATATTTTTCGTATGTTTGAACTCCAACTGCAATTTGTGCTTTAACTGTTTGCTCAGCGACGTACAAAATAGGAAAATATCCATGAGTAGCACCACAGGTTATTATTTCTAAAACACCAATATCTTGAAAATGTTTAAATCCTTGTATAATATTACAATTATATTTTTCTTCAAAAAAATATAAGTCATGTGAATATCTATCGAAATAATAATGTGCAAGTCTATTTAATCTTTCATCATAAGAGGTTCTTTCTATTTCTTTTTTAGAAAGCTCTATGTGGGATTTTAAGTATTTTATATAACGCTCTTGTAGCAATTTATTATCGAGCATATTTAATAATGGTGGAGTAAGTGACATCGTAATTCTAAAATCAACGTGCTCTTGGGCTAATTTTTCAAAGTTCATAAGTAGGGGGATGTAAGTTTCGGATATTGCTTCAAATAACCATTGCTCTTCTAAATAGTCTTCACTTTCTGGATGATGAACAAATGGAAGATGAGCGTGTAATACAAAACTTACAAAGCCTTTTATATTTTTTTTCATTTATAATTCTCCAATATCTTATTTATTTATAACAAAAGCCCTTAAATAGGGCTTTACAACAATTTTTAAATAACCTGAAACATATTAAATCCAGATGAAGGATTATGCTCATATTCGTTATTATCTTGATACAAACCAATTATACTAGAAATATTTTTTTGATTTTTATTAGAAATTTTCTTTACTTCTACCTGATTTGTAATTACATTTTTAAAATAAATTTTATTTGGTAATTTCCTTAAAACATGATCGTTAGGTGATTCTAATACATTAGAGGTTGCTATATGTAAAATATTCGAACTATTTCCAAAGTCGATTTTAGGATTTTTAGTGATTTTTTTTCGCCCAAGTTCAATATTAAATACACAATTACTTGTAGGTGTTTTTAAATACCAACTATTGGTAAAATCATCAACTTCAATCTCAAAGCTTGAGTTTAATGTTTGATTATGAACAAGTAAAACTGGTTTGGTTTCGTTAAAGAAAGTATCACCATATTTTTCGATTAAATTTAATCTGTCATCATCAGAAATGTCCCAATAAATAAACAATGAATGAGGTGTTTGGGCTAATATTTTTACAATAGTTTGGTTGTATCTATATGGCAAGTCATAGTATTCAGCAATAGGAACAACAGCTTTGTTTTGTTTTTTTATTACAGCCCTTTTTGATGTCTTTTCCGATTTATTCACAGCATTATTTACAATCAATTTTTTTTCTTTTTGAATTGATCTACTTGTAATCTTTTTGTTTGTTTTAGGTAGTTCTGTAATTGTATTAGAAACATTTGCAGTTGTTTTAGTTACAGATTTTTTTTCGGTAGATGAAGTTTTTTCTACACTTTTTTTTGTAAGTATTTTAGCGGCAGTTTGCTGTTTCATTGCTTCATTTTTTTCTTTTGTTTCTTCCAAGTTTTTAGTCCTCCTTAAGAATATAAATTATTAAACATATACTATATCAAAATTATTATAAATTCAATAGAAAATTGTAACAAAATGGAAAAAAAAGTAAAATTTTATTTACATTTAAAATAATCTTGTATAAAATAGTTATGATATATAAGATGAAAAAATAGATGGTGTATAAAACGTAGAAAACAAAAGATTAGAAAGGGGCATGATTAACATGAAAATTCTGATGTTAACATGGGAATATCCTCCAAGAATAGTAGGAGGTATAGCTCGTGTAGTACATGACCTATCACACAGATTGATAAAAGATGGTCATGATGTTACAGTAGTAACATATAAGGACGCTAACATCCCAAATTTGTTAGATTTTGAAAATGATAAAGGTGTAAAAGTATATCGTGTAGATAACTATATGATTACACCAAACAATTTTACAGATTGGATAATGCAATTAAACTTTAATTTAATTGCAAAGGCAACAGAGATTATTAATGAGGAAGGGAAATTTGATGTTATACATGCACATGATTGGCTTGTAACATATGCAGCAAAAACATTAAAGCAATCATACAAAATACCACTAGTTGCAACAATTCATGCTACAGAAGCTGGAAGAAATAGCGGAATACATGATGATGTTCAAAGATATATTAACGATACTGAATGGTTGTTAACATACGAGTCAACAGATGTTATAGTAAATAGTAATTATATGAAATGTGAGTTACAAAGATTATTTGGTTTACCATTTGAAAAAATAAATGTTATTCCAAATGGTGTTAACTTAAATTTATATAACGGAATAGATAGAGATTACGATTTTAGAAGGCAATATGCAATGGATAATGAAAAGATAATATTGTATCTAGGGCGATTAGTATATGAAAAAGGTGTGCAAAATTTAATTTCTGCAATGCCCAAAATTTTAAGTAGTTATAATGATGCTAAACTAGTTATTGCCGGAAAAGGTGGAATGATTGATGAACTTAGAAATCAAGTTAACTATTTAGGAATTCAAGATAAGGTATATTTTACAGGATATTTAGATCAAAAATCAGTACAGAAAATGTACAAATGTGCTGATGTGGCGGTATTCCCAAGTACATACGAACCTTTTGGAATAGTTGCACTTGAAGCTATGCTTTCTGGAACACCAACAGTTGTTTCGGATGTGGGTGGATTAAATGAAATAGTTGAGCATAGTGAGGATGGAATGAAGAGCTATGCAGGAAATCCTAATTCTATAGCTGATTCGGTTTTGGCATTACTATATAATCCTCAGTTATGTGATAAGGTTTCGAAAAACGCCAAAACAAAAGTTAAAAATCAGTATAACTGGAATAAAATTGCTCAAGATGTACATTATGTGTATGAGAGAGCTATATGTCAAACTGAAGCAGAAAAACAACTAAAACAACTAGAGCAAGAAAGACAAAATAAGGCAACAAAAGCTCAAAATTCAGAAAAGGAAATATCAAAGTTATTGACATTTAAGAAGAAACATGCGTATGCCTAGAAGGATAGTGTGAAAGATAATTGATTTTTGCATCGTTAGATTTTATTTTATATCTAATTTACGTGAAAAAAAGCGTGCCTCATAGATTTGAACATTTACCTTGCAAAAATTCAATTCTTTTTCACACTAAATTTGTACTTAGAAGGGATGGAGATTATTATGAGTAATGTTTATGACGCAGCCAACAAATTGGCAAGTGAAATAAGACAATCAGAAGAATTTATAAAATATAGAGATGCAAAGAAAAAGGTTCTTGCTAATCCAGATCAAAAAGAAAGAATTGAAGAATTTGAAAAAATTAGATACGAGGTTCAAGTACTATCAATGGAAAAAGGAGAGAAAAGCCCAGAAAAAATGCAAAAATTACAAGACTTATATACAATTTTAATTGATAATAAAGACATTAAAGAATATTTCGATTTAGAGGTTCGATTCAATGTTATGGTTGCTGATATAAACAAGATAATAGCGGAGTCAATGGAAGATATATTTGTAAAATAAATAAGTTGTTTTAGATATTATATTGTGGTAAAATATCAGAATTATTATATAAAATATATGAATTTGAATTAAAAGCACAGCAGGAAGCAAAAAGATAAAGTTATAAAGGAGTAGATAATATTGGAAATTTTAGAATATGGAAAAGAAAATAAAGATAAAATCATTTTAATACATGGATTTGAGACTCCATATCAGATTTGGGAAAGATATATCGAACACTATAAAAATAGTTTTCACATTATAGTTCCTATATTACAAGGACACAATCCAAAAGAAAAAGATGATTTTATATCATTTGAACAAAGTGCTAAAGATATAGAAGATTATTATATTTCTCGTTATGGACAAAATGTATTTGCAATTTATGGAATGTCTATGGGAGGGGTATTAACAGCAAAACTTTGGGAAAATGGAAACTTACATATAGACAAAGTAATATTAGAAAGTTCGCCTTTAATTTCTTGTAATAGAATAATGACATCAATGATGACAAAACAATATCTTATGCTAACTCATAAAACACAAGCAAGAGATAAAAAAATTGTTGCACAAGCAGTTAAATCTATTATTCCAGAAGATAAACTAGATGAATTTTTTGAAATGATGGATAATATATCAGACACAACAATTATTAACTGTATAGGACAAATTGGAAAATATAAATTGCCTAGTAATATAAATACTCCTAATACAGAAGTTTATTATTATTATGGTACTAAAATAAATGAATTACTTGCAAAGAAAACCGCAAAGTACATTAGAAAAAACTATCCTACCTCAAAAGTAAAATGTTTTGAAGGTAAGGGACATTGCGAAGATTCGATACTTAATCCATCTGTTATGATAGAAGAATTAGATAAAGTGTTAGGTGTGCAAAAATGAGATAATACATAATTTCATTATTTACAAACTTCTAATGAAGTAAAGACAGATAGAAGTCAAACAGTAATTGAAACAAATACAAGAAAAGGAACAGATGAAGTATAAAGATAAATTACAATATTGCAAAAGAATTTTTGTTTGTAAATATAGAAATTGTAATGAATACAAAACAAAGATAGTGAGAGTTATAAAAAGTAACTTTCGCTATTTATTTTTGCTAAAAATAAATATTCAATTTGATTAAATTTTCAAATATAGCTGACTAGAAATAGCTTAAAATATCTCGTTTCACTATAAAATTACTATATTACAGAGCTCCCAAATTTATACCATTAAATAGCAATAGCATATTCATTTTTTTTCCAATATACCCTTTTAAATTTACCAAAAATGATATACAATAAGGAAAATTATAGAATATAAGGAGAAAAGGATGAATAAAAAATGGGAATATTGTGACATTAATGCTAAAGATGTAGAAGAGATAAAAAATAAATATAATGTAAGTGAACTTGTTGCAACAGTTATTTCAAATAAAAAGTTAACAAGTAGTATAGATGTATTTTTAAATCCTAGTAGAGGGGATTTTTATGATCCTTTTTTAATGCCAGATATGGAAATTGCAGTAAATAGGATTATGAAAGCTATACAAAACAACGAAAAGGTTATTATATATGGTGATTACGATGTTGATGGAATAACAAGCATAACAGTTCTAAAAAAATTTTTAAAAGAGCGTGGATTAGAGGTAGATAGTTATATTCCTAATAGACTAACAGAGGGTTATGGTCTAAATAAGAGCGCTATAGATAAAATTGTCGAAAAAAAATATACACTAATGATTACCGTAGATTGTGGTATATCAAGTCAAGAAGAAGTTGAATATGCAAATAGTTTAGGATTAGAAATAGTCATTACAGACCACCATGAGCCTGCAGAAACATTACCAAATGCTCTAGCAATTGTAGATGCAAAAAGAAAGGATAATAAATATCCGTACAATCAACTTGCTGGCGTTGGTGTTGTTTTTAAGGTTATACAGGCTATTTCCCAAAGATATAATCTTGATGAAAGAGAATACTTAAAGTATTTGGATATAGTTTGTGTCGGAACAATATCCGACATCGTTCCATTGGTAGATGAAAATAGAGTAATATCAAAACTTGGACTAAAATTAGTTGCGGTTACAAAAAATATAGGACTCAGAGCATTAATTGAGTCAATTGGACCAAAAACAATTGACTCTTCTGTGATATCTTTTGGTATTGCCCCAAGAATAAATGCATGTGGAAGACTTGGATACGAACAAGAAGCTTTAGAGCTGTTTTTTACAGAGAACATTGTGAATGCACAAGAAATTGCAAAAAGATTAAATAGTTATAATAGCGAAAGGCAGCAAAAGGAAATTAAAATTTTTAATGAGTCAATTGAAATGATTGAAAATGGAGAGAAAGATAAATTTTGCATTATATTAGGTCATGAAGGTTGGCACCATGGAGTAATCGGTATAGTATCTTCTAAAGTTACAGAAATGTATTATAAACCAAGTATATTAATCGGATTTGAAGGTGAAGATGGAAAAGGATCTGGTAGAAGCATACATGGATTTGATTTACATGAAGCTTTATCAAAATGCAAAACACATATCGACAGATTTGGTGGACATTCTATGGCAATTGGAATTACAGTAAAAAAATCCGAATTTGAAGATTTCAAAAAGGATGTTGAAAAATATGTAGATGAATCAAATATTAGCGAATTAGTTCCTATAATAAAAATTGATAAAATAATTAATTCAGATGATATAAATATAGATATAGTAAAGGACTTAAAGAAACTAGAGCCATATGGTGAAGCTAATAAAATGCCAATATTTATGTATAAAAACCTAAAGATTGATTCAATTAGAGCTTTATCAGAAGGAAAACATATAAAATTAACTTTAAAGGACAAAAACATAATTATAGATGCGATAGGATTTAATATGGGAAAAATGGTTGATGAGTTCTTATTGGGAGATAAAGTAGATGTTGCTGGTTCATTAGAAATTAATAAATTTAATGGAAGAGAAAGCGTCCAAATTAATTTAAAGGATATAAGAAAATCATACTAAAAGGAGGTTACTTATATGTCTGAAATAAAAAATGAAACAATAGATGATATTATTGAGTTAATGAAAAAGAATAATAGAAAATCTGATGTTAAATTAATAAGAAGAACCTATGAATATGCTAAATTGAAGCATGGAAATCAGTTAAGAAAGTCAGGAGAGCCATATATAATACATCCTGTACAAGTTGCATATATATTGGCTTCTATAGGATTAGATGATAGTACAATATGTGCAGCATTATTACATGATATTGCCGAAGATACAGAAGTTTCTATTAAGGATTTAGAAAGAGAATTTTCAACAGAAATTGCTGAAATGGTTGATGGAGTAACTAAACTTGGAAATTTAAAATACACAAGTGCAGAGGAACAACAGGTAGAAAACTACCGTAAAATGTTCTTAGCTATGGGAAAAGATATAAGAGTAATATTAATAAAATTAGCTGATAGACTCCATAATATGAGAACGTTAAAGTTTTTAAGTAGAGATAGACAATTAGCTATTTCAAAAGAAACATCAGATTTATATGCTCCACTTGCAAATAGATTGGGTATATATTCATTAAAATGGGAATTGGAGGATTTATCATTTAAATATTTACACCCAGATGAGTATAGAGAAATTGTTGAGGGAATAGATAAAAAGCGTGGTGAGCGTTTAAAATTTATTGAAATGGTTATTGACCAAATAAATCAAGAGCTAAAGAGTCAAAAAATTGATGCAGAAATTACTGGTAGAGCAAAGCATTTATATAGCATATATAGAAAAATGAAAAGAGATGGCAAAAACTTAGATCAAATATATGATCTATTTGCTCTTAGAATTTTAGTAAATTCAGTTAAAGATTGTTATGCTGCGTTAGGTGTGGTTCATGAGTTATACAATCCAATGCCAGGAAGATTTAAAGATTATATATCGGTTCCAAAGCCTAATATGTATCAATCTTTGCATACAACATTAATTGGTCCAAAAGGTACTCCTTTTGAGGTTCAAATTCGTACTTGGGATATGCATAGAATTGCTGAATATGGTATTGCTGCTCATTGGGCATACAAAGAGGCAAGTAAAAATAAGAAATCAAATGTTATCGTACAAGATGATAAATTAGCATGGCTAAGAGAATCATTAGAGTGGCAAAAGGACATGCAAGATCCTCAAGAGTTTTTACGAACATTAAAGACGGAACTATTTGAGGATGAAGTTTATGTATTTACACCAAAAGGTCAAATAAAGGTACTACCACAGGGAGCTACGCCAATTGATTTTGCTTATAGTGTTCACGCTGAAATTGGACATCATATGACTGGATGTAAAATTAACAGTAAGATGATGCCAATTGTAACCAAATTAAATAATGGTGATATTGTTGAAATTATTACATCAGATCAGGCTAAAGGACCAAGTAGGGATTGGCTTAAATTTGTAAAGAGCTCTTCTGCAAAAAATAAAATACAACAATGGTTTAAGAAAACAGAGCGAGAAGAAAATATTATAAAAGGTAAAGACTTAATAGAAAAAGAAATAAAGCGTATAGGAATGAGCTATTCGGATTTATTTAAAAACGAATATGTTCAAGTAGCATTAGATAGATATAAATTTGCAACAATTGATGATATGTATTCTGCTGTTGGATTTGGTGCTATCACTTCATCTAGAATTATTGCTAAAATACTAGAAGCATATAAAAAAGATAATCAAGATGAGGAGATAGAAAAAACTATAGAGCAATTAGCTACAGAGAAAAATCATAAATCACGCATTTCAAACAATGGGGTTATTGTTAAAGGAATTGATAATTGTTTAGTAAGATTTTCTAAGTGTTGCAATCCTGTACCTGGGGATGAAATAATTGGTTTCATAACCAGGGGCAGAGGCGTATCAATCCATAGAAAAGATTGCATAAACGTAAATGATTTAATTTCACAAGAAGATAGAATAATAGAGGTATTATGGAGTAATCAGAATGTGTCATCATATTCTGTTGATATACAAATTTTAGCAAATGATAGAAGCGGATTATTGGCAGATATCATTAAAGAGGTTTCTAATGTAAAATGTAAACTTATGGCTGTTGATTGTAAGGCAATGAAAGATAGAACTGCTGAGACAAATATAACAGTTGAAGTAGAAAATTTAAATGTTTTAAATGCGGTTGTTAAAGCATTAAGAAAAGTAGATAGTGTATACGAAGTTACGCGTAAAAAATAGAGATATATATAGAAGGGAATATATCAAAATGATACTAAAGAGGATAAGAGTAAGTGTTTTAGAAGAGCAATATACAAATTGCTACATTCTTATGGAGGAAAATACTAAGGAAGCGATTGTTGTTGATCCTGGTGGCGAGGTTGACAAAATAATAGAAATGTTGGACACAATTGGTGCAAAATTAAAGTATATTTATCTAACACATTGCCATGCCGATCATTCATATGGAGTAAATGAGTTAAGAGCTAAGAAAGGGGCTATAGTACTAATTCACAGAGATGGATTAATAGGATTATGCGATGATAAAATTAATTTGTCCACATATATTGGCCTAAATGAATTAAAGATTGAAAATGTTTCAAGAGTTGATGAAGGTGATAAAATACATATAGGGCGACATCAATTTCAGGTTATACATACACCAGGACATACGGAGTGTGGTAGTTGCTTATATTCTGAAGATGCTAATTTAGTTTTTACTGGAGATACAATGTTTAGAGGAACATGGGGAAGAACAGATTTACCTACAGGTAGTATAGATAAAATTATGGATTCAATTATGAATAAATTATTAAAGTTACCAGATGATACAATTGTTTATCCGGGTCATGGAAAATCTACCATGATAAGAGAAGAAAGACCAATATATGAGGACCTAAGTCCTAGAATAGACTAGAAAAAATTAAATAAAATTTTTTAGTGTTTTTAGAGAAGTTTTTAGGGACACTGCAAAAAAACATCAACATGAAGTTTTTTTGCAGTGTCCCTAAAAACTTCTTTTGCAGTGTCTTAAAAAACTTCAACACATAAATTTTATTTCATAAAATTTAGGGCATGAACATAGATTAGAATATAAAGGCAGGTGCAATTTTTATGTTTTTTGTTTTCAGTAAAGATAAAATTATTTCATATATAGTATCGTTTAGTACAGTTATGATTTTGTTGGGAATTGCTTTTTTGGCAAAAGATAGAGTTAGCACAATTGAAGTTATGTCTGAACACAAAGATTCTGAGGCGTATGTAAATCAAG
This sequence comes from Clostridia bacterium, assembly GCA_017939755.1. Lineage (GTDB taxonomy): Bacteria > Bacillota > Clostridia > TANB77 > CAG-508 > CAG-492. The sequence continues at coordinate 147,002 of JAGBAJ010000038.1, forward strand.
ATGAGATAACATTAACTATAGATTGTAATGGCAATATAGATAGTGTAAATAAAATAATAGAGGATTTTAAAAAATCAAATTTAAAAGTTACATTTATTGAGCGGAAATTGGGTAAAACAATATCCTGAACTTGTAAAAAGAATACAACAAAATGGCTATAAAGTAGAGAAGTAACGGAACATAATAAAAAATGATGAATAGACTTTACGTAAAACAGATAAAATAATATTATTTACATTTATTTTTGTAGGAGGAAACATGTATTTTATAGGTATTATAACCGATAAGAATAGTGAAAATAATATTAAGAGCAGATTGAAAGACAAAGTAAAGAGCAGTGAGATAGTTTTTTTGAATACTGGTAATTTGGATAATTTTAGAAATGTAAAATTTGATTCTATAGTTATAAATACGAATGTAAATAATCCACAATCATTAAATAGAATAATAGAAAATTCGAAACATATATTGTATAACATAGACATTTATAAAAGTGATAAGATAAATCATTCTTTATGTGACAGGTTAATTACGTATGGATATAACTCTAATGCCTCAGTTACAATATCTAGTGCAACTGAAGAGAGTTTTCTTATCTATATTCAAACAAATATTGAAGGTTACAATAAAACTATAGGAATGCAGGAAGTAAGATTTGACAGAGCAGAGCGAAATATTAATGCATATGATGGTATGATTGCAACTACTATAGACATAATGTATAACGATTAATGGCTTGTTTATGTAGAAAATAAAGCAAAAAAATAAAAAATATTAACAAAAATAACTTTTTATGTAGACAAAATTGGAAATATATAGTATAATATTTTTTATAGAAAAAACAGAATGAGTATAAATACGTTTGATAAACAAATAAGGGGAGGAAAGAAATTTGAATACAAATTATTTAGAAAATAACCATTTAGTGTTGGTTGGAAAAGTCACGAGTGAAAAAAGATTTAGCCATGAGATATATGGTGAAAAATTTTACATATTTGATTTAGAGGTACCTCGTTTAAGTGGTAACGCTGATTTAATTCCAATTACTATATCTGAAAGATTATTAGAAACAGAAAAATTGGAGATTGAAAAGAAGATTATTGTAGAGGGACAATTTAGATCATACAATAGTTATCAAAATGAAAGAAACAAGCTAGTTTTAACTGTATTTGCCAAAGATGTAAAATTTGCCGAAAATCAAGATGAAGAAATTCAAGCTAGCAAAGACTTTGTATCAAATGAAGTTATATTAAATGGATATATTTGTAAAAAACCAATTTACAGACAGACTCCATTTGGTAGAGAAATTGCAGATTTACTATTAGCAGTTAATAGAGCATATAATAAATCAGATTATATTCCATGTATCGCATGGGGAAGAAATGCAAGATTTTGCGAAAATATAGAAGTTGGAACTGAAGTAAAAGTTATCGGTAGAGTTCAATCTAGAACATATGAGAAAAAATATGAGGATGGAACATCTGAGACAAAGATTGCTTATGAAGTTTCAATATCAAGCTTAGAAGTTGTAAAACAAGACGACAATGAAAATGATAACACTCAAAGTGAAGAAGAAGCAATGTAATAAAAAAGAGCTAATTATAAATTAGCTCTTTTTTGTTTACTTTCTTCCAGGTATTATTATTTTATTTTTATCGACTTCCTTTTTCTTTTTTTCAAGTTTTATGTGGTCTTTTACATCAGATATATCAATATCTTTTCCTGTTCCAGGTACTATTTTTATTTTCTTTTTTTCAGACATAAACCTCACTCCTAATTTTATTGTATAGATGTTTTTATTTTTGTACTAATATCATTTAATGGATCAGTTAAATCACTAATTAATTTTGAAGTATCTATTGAGTTGTATATTTCAATGAATACAATTTCATTTTCGTTTAATGGTGTTATTATAAAATAACCTAAGGCGTCATTTTCTGAGATGGTACCAAGAATTAAATCTAAATCATTATAATTACCAGCTTTTATATCACTAGTAATATTTATTTTATATTTCTGGTTTAAAGTAGCTTTTAAGTCATCTTGATTTTTTACATCAGAAAAACTAATTGCATCAGTATTTATTCTATATGTGTATCCGTTGTGGTCAAGCTTAATATATTGTTTGGCATTATCATTTAATAGTTCAACATGATCATTCTTATCAAAAACATATGAGTGATTATTAAAATTTATTGTATTTGATTCGGGCTCTTGAGTGACTAATGTATGTGTCTGATTCGAGTCATTATTGAGATTTTCATCAATTGTGTTAAAACTATTGAAAGTATCTTTTCCGATATCTAGATTATCCGAAGAGTTTTTATTATTTTTAGATTTTGATATGGAAGTGTATTCACTAAGTGATTCATCGGTATTGGCTTTTGAACTATTTATGAAATGAATTGCTGTAAATATTATTGCAACAATAAAGATTGTAATGAAAATAAGCAACCATAAATTAATTTTTACTTTTCTAACTTGACGTACATACATTTTTTATCCTCCGTATAAATATTTTATATAATGATATTATAAGAAATTATAAAAATCCATAATATATTATCTTCTATTATGTTATATCATAAATTATTAGAAATGTAAATTATAATTTTAATATTGACATATTTTGTTTGTAATGTTTTAATAATTTGTAGAGGAGACTAAAATGGAAAATAATGAAAAGTCAATTATAGAGGCGATATTATTTGCTGCAGGAAGGCAAGTAGAAATAAAAGAATTAGCTTTAGCATTAGAAAAAAATCCGAATGAAATTGTTGACCTAATAGAAGAATTAAAACAAGATTACAACAATAGGAATTCTGGATATGAAATAATTAAAGTTAGAGATTCATATCAGATGTGTACTAGAAAAAATTATTATGAATATGTTAGCCAAGTTTTGGATAAAAAAAATAAACCAAGTTTGTCAAATGCATCGCTAGAGATTATTTCAATAATAGCATATAATCCTAACATTACTAGAGCTCAAATTGAAACAATAAGAGGGGTAAATAGCGATGGTACAATATACAAGCTGTTAGAATACGAATTAATAAAGGAAACAGGAAAGTTAGATGCCCCTGGTAGACCTACAACATATTCTGTTGCAGATAAGTTCTATAAAATGTTTGGAATATCAGATTTAGAAGAGCTGCCAGAGTTACCAAGGTACAAATTGGATGAAAACCAACAAATCGTAATTGATGATGAAATAGAAAAAAGTTAATGAATAATGAATTATAGGAACAACTATAATTTGGATTTATTATAAATTTAATAAGGAGGTTTTTATCATGAGTGATGAAAAAAAAGAGGATGTAAAAGAAGAAGCAACAAAAAATGTAAAAGCTAAAAAAGAAAAAGTGGAAAAAGAAAAGATAATTGATGTAGAGGCTAAAAAGAATAATATGAAAAAAGAAGTTGCGAAAGAAGTAGAAGTAGTAAAAAAAGATAATGTGATAAAAGAAGCTACGAAAGAAGCAGAAACTAAAAAAGAAAAAAAGGTGAAAGCGGAACCAGCCGAGGCAGTAGATACTAATAATGCTAAAAAAAAGAAAAAGATTATACTATTTAGCTCTATAGCTGGAGTGGCAGTTTTATTATTAATTTTAATTATAGTATTGGTAGTTAATTTGACTGGAAAACCAAATAAAAAAACTAGTGAGGCTCTTGTAAAGGACTTCCTAGAAGCTGTTAATGATAAAGACGGAGATGAATTTGTAAAACTAGTTGATACAAAAGGATATGTTATTTTCAACGAAGAGAAAGAATCAAAATTTAATGATAAATATAAGAAAAAAGATGAATATTTTAAAAGGTATCAGAAAAAGAACAATTTTGATGATGCAGAAGATGTTGATGATTCTATTGCAAGTTCATTTAAGTCATCTGTTAGTAGTAAATTAGGTAGCCAATATTCATATACTGATTGTGAATGTTCATTAAAGGAGATTGCAGAGATTAGCAAGTCTAAAAAGAGCAGTAAATTAATTGTTATTAAGGCAAAAGTAAAAGTAAAATCAACATATTCAACAGATGTAAAAACATTAAGATTGTATACAGTTAAGTCAAGTGGTGAATATAAGATTGTAGGATATGAATTTGTATAATAAAAGAGCAAACAGAAATAATGAAGTTAATCCTCATTGTTAGACGAAGAAGTTTAACAATGAGGATTTGTTTTATATAATACATTGCACACAAATTTTCTTTGAAAATTTGGCGCATGAACAAATACGTGGCATGAAAAGTAACTTAAAATATACAAGAATATTAATCATGCCACTTTTGTTCTGTATTAAAAAAATTACAAAGGCTATTTATAGGGCAATTATTACAATTAGGTCTTTGAGCTTTGCAAATGGATCTACCATGTAATATAAATATGTGATTTACGTCTTTTAAATATTGTTTTGGAATAATTTTTAGCAAGTCTAATTCAATTTTATCTGGATTTTCTTCGTCAGATAATCCAATTCTTTTTGAGATTCTTTTTACATGTGTATCTACCGCAATTCCCTGGGGGTTATTGTAAGCATCAAGCATTATTACATTTGCAGATTTTCGTCCAATTCCAGGAAGTTTCATTAAATTTTCCATTGTAGATGGAAGCTCTCCATTAAAGATTGTAAGTATATCTGTAGCTAATTTTTTTATGTTTGTGGATTTTACTCTATAAAATCCACAAGGTTTTATTATTTGTTCAATATCTTCAATGGGGGCATTGGAATAATCTAGTGGTGTATGATATTTTGAAAAGAGCAAAGGTGTTGTTTTATTAACTCTTTCGTCAGTACATTGCGCTGATAACATAACTGCAATAGCTAATTCAAATGGTGTTGAAAAATTTAAGCTACATTTGGCATTAGGGTAGTATTTCTTTAAAGTTTCTATTATCTCTATTATTTTGCTTTGTGTCATTTTTTAATCCTTTCCATAATAAACTTTGTGTTATGTAAGCTATTTCTGTAACATAAAACGATGAAATATAATATAATAAAACAAAGGAGGTAGTAAAGTATGTTTTGTATGTTAAAGAAAACTTTTGGGGTGTGTTTAATTGGTATTGGTTTAGGTATATTACTTGTTTTATTACTTCCGCTTACAGGTTGGTTATTTTCGATTGGTATAACCTTAACAATTCTTGGTTTAATTTGGTTAGCCAGCTAGCTATGGGGGTGAGTACGATATGACTATAGTTGTAAAAAAAGTCCCAAGTTTTTTACGTGGATTTGTAAAACTAATTTTTGGTATAAAAGGTACATAGTATTTACAAAATGGTAATGGACGTTACATATAAAGTTAATTTTATTTAACTTCATATGTAACGTCCATTAATATAATTAAGCATTTTTTAAATTACGTAAACATTTTGAACATATACACATTCTCTTTGATTCTCCATTAACATCAAATGTTACTGTTCTAAGATTTGGTTTAAATGTTCTTGTTGCTCTTCTACTTACGTGAGAACGAGCTATAGAAATTTTGTTTCCATATGATTGTGTTTTATCACATAATGCACATTTTGCCATAATTGTTTGCACCTCCTATATGCGTTAATAAAATTGACTAATTCAAAGTTTATCATATTATTTAGAAAATTACAAGTATTTTTGAATAATTCTGGTGAAAATTTCAAAGAATAGTAAGAAAATAGTATTTTCACAATAAAAAATGATTTTGAATCAGTTTTATGGGAGGCTGTATAATGTTAATTACTTTTATTAGATCAATAATTTTATACATATTAGTATTAATTGTTATGAGATTAATGGGCAAGAGAGAAATTGGACAACTACAACCATTTGAGCTTGCAATTGCAATAATGATAGCGGACTTAGCAACTATTCCAATGACGGAGCTTGGAATTCCAATTATTAATGGTATAGTTCCAATTTTAGGATTATTAGTAATGCATCTCTTTATTTCATTTATAAACATGAAGAGCATAAAAATAAGAGCTTTGGTGTGTGGTAAACCTACAATATTAATTTACAGAGGCCGCATTAGTGAATCTAATATGATAAAGGAACGCTTTACAATAAATGAATTGCAGGAACGACTTAGAGCAAATAATATAAACGACATTTCAGATGTTGAATATGCAATATTAGAAACGAGTGGTCAGATTAGTGTAATTGAAAAGCCAGAAAAAAGAGGGACAAAACCTGAGGACTTTAATATTGTTCCAGAATATGAAGGAATAACATATGATTTGGTAATTGATGGACAAGTAATGTACGATAATTTAAGAATATTAAATAAAGATTATAAATGGTTGAAAGCTGAGGTTAATAAATTCAATATTGAACCAGAAGGAGCCTTTTTGGTGACAATAAATGGCAAGAATGAAATATTTTGCCAAGAGAAAATGAGAAAAAATAAATATAAAGGTAATAAATGATATGAAGAAAAGCTTGATAATTTGTATAGTTATAGTTTTATTAATAGTTTTGGGAGATACAATTCTTCAAAGATATGTTAATAATAAATTTTATAATATAACTGAAAAATTAAATGAAATAGGTGACAATTATGAGAATCACGAAGAAAACTTAAGAAATATTCATGAGTTAAATGAAATTTTAAATAGTAGTTATCAGATTATGGCATGTTATTTAGAGCATAATGAATTGGAAAAAGTAAAAACACAGCTTATTATTATGGAAGCTGCTGCTAAAGTTGATGACTTCGATGTAATATACGAAGAAACAAGTAGAACAAAATACATTATTGAACATATAAATGAAAAGCAGAGTTTAAAAATTGACAATATTTTCTAGATCAATAATAGACCACAACGTCAGTATTTATAGGATGTAGAACAAAATAAAAAAATAAAAAAATAAAA
>JAGBAJ010000039.1 GCA_017939755.1 Clostridia bacterium
AATATTTTCGTGCCACTGGAGGGGTTTTTTCTTCTCTTTGACACGTTCATCTATCATTTTTTGTGCCTTTTCCTTCACCTCTTCTATAGTAACAGGCCTTTCTGCTATCTCAGGCATTAATTCCATCAGTCTATTCTCAGATAAGCCCTTAATATTACCAATATTATCACTTGGGTCTCCACAAAATATCTTCCTTAAAAGGACATTCTCAATAGGATAACCCTTTATGCGCTGAAAATTCTTAACATTAAGGTATTTTTTAAGAGTTCTGTTATAAACGGCAACAGTTGGAGAAATTAATTGTGTAAGGTCTTGGTCTGTGCTAACAATTATAACTCTTTCTTCAGGCTTTTTATGGGCAACATAATATGCGATGAAGTCGTCTCCCTCTGTTTTATCATCAAAAAGCACTCTTATTGACATTTCAACACAATACATCATAATAAGATTGCGTTCTCTTTCAAAATTTTCGTCGACAATCTCCTTTTTCTTCTTTCTTTCCTCCATTATAGCGAGTTCTTCCTCACTATACACCTTACTTTCAGTCTTTTTCTTCTTTTGTTCTTTCTTATATATGGCTCTTTCCATTCCTTTTATGGTTTGGTTAAGCCTTTTCCAATAATCAGATTCTTCACCGCTCATTATATGCTTTGCATAATTTTTATCGCGATTAGCCTTATATTCGTTATATATTTGGTAACGTAAAATACCTGAATCTGTATCATCAAATACAACATAAACGTAATCATAACGATATTCTGCCGTCATAAGCATACGAATCTGTAAAAAAAATTGAAAAATACCGCCATAATGAATACCATCACCATTAACTTTGGTATCAGCCATACTCATCCTTAACAAATTATTCCCATCTATAATTAATGTGTATATTGGCTTGGATGACAATTCTGGGTGTATCTTTTTTATAACTTCTCTAACAGGTTGTCCCATCAATAATTTCTTTTATTTTTTCTTTTATATTATCTTTTTCAGTATAGTTTATATAATGTATTTTTATCCCATTTTGTTCACATAAACATAATTTTCGTGCATCTCTCTTTTGTATTCTTTTTAACTCATTTAACATTTCTTTTTCGGTTTTATTACCAAAATTTACAATTTTAAAATGTTGTTCCCCTTGAAATTCTATCGCACATTGTTTTTCTGGTAAATAAAAATCAAGATATAAAAAATTTTTATATTTTAGCCATTCAAATGTCTTCTGAAATTCATATTTAATCCCATAAGTTTCTAATTCAGACATTATAATTTTTTCAAAATGTGTTCCTTTACATTTAGGGCAACCCGCTCCATTTAAATGTTCGCTTGGAGTTTGCCAAAATTCTCCGTGTTCGGGACAAATAATACAAACTTTATTTTGAGAATTTATATATTCTGTTTTTGAATAGTCATATTTGTTATTGTGTATATATTTAGATTTTTTTATAAACATATCTGTATCCATATAATTTTTAGAACACTTTTTACAGCCACACCCATTTAAATGATGATGAGGTGTTTGCCAAAATTCCCCGTGTTCCTCCCCAAATTCATCTTTTTCGTGACAAATAATGCACACTTTTTTTTCATATTTTTCATAATTAACTTTTGAATAATCGTACTTACTTTTATGTATATCATTACTACGCTCTATGAATTCTAATGAAGTCATTTTTTTGGTACCACCACACAGTGGACAGCCTTGTCCATTTAAATGATTTATAGGCTTCTGCCAAAATTCTCCGTGCTCTGGACAAATTATGCATATTTTTGTATAATTATTTATATATTCAGCCTTTGAATAATCATATTTGTGCCCGTGTTTGTTTATTGCATCTCTTATAAAGTCTTCTTTTAATTTAGTGCGCAATATTTTAGATTTCTCTTTTGCACATTGTGGACATACACTACCACCCATATGATATACAGGTTTCTGCCAAAATTCTCCGTGTTCTGGACAAATAATACAAACCTCTGTAATATTGTTTTTATATACTACTTTTGAATAGTCATATTTATGATTATGTATTTGTGCAGATTTCGTGATAAAATCTAATGTTGTTAATTTTTTCATTTTTTATTTATAAATAGTATGTGCCTAAGAAAAATAGATACATCTATTAAGTATTTTTAAATTTCTTTACACTAATATACATAAAAAAACCAAGAAAAACAACGTTCTCTTGGTTTTATATTCATTATTAAACAAATTTTAAAGGGCAGCCCACGTATGCCAATCCTTATACATTTCTTGTGCTGTAGGTATG
>JAGBAJ010000040.1 GCA_017939755.1 Clostridia bacterium
GGTGTCTCATTTTTGAGACATCAGTGTCTCATTTTTGAGACATCAGTGTCTCATTTTTGAGACATCAGTGTCTCATTTTTGAGACCATAAGAAAGGAAGAGGAAAATGATTTCGGTATCAGAAGCAACTTTAATTTTTACTGGTATTATATTAATAGTTTTGTTTATTATTATTGATGATTTAATTGATATTTCTAGTTTATTATGCGATGTAACAAGGGAATTAAAGGAAATTAAAAAAGAATTACAAAGAATAAACAAAAAAAAGAAAGGTAGGTGGTAAAAATGAACGAAAGTGATATTATTGTAGTTTTAATTATGCTGTGGATTTTAACATTAATTAATTCTTCGGAAACAACGAAGATAAAAAGAAAAATGAATGAAGAAAAAGAAGGAGAAAAAGAATGAGATTATATCAAAAAAAACAAGTAGACCATGAGATTTACGGTTATTCAACTAGTGAAGTTTTACTAAAACAATATAAACGAAAAATAAAACCTATTTTAGATTATAAAGAAAATAACACCATAGAGCAATTCGCTGAAAAATACCCAGGTTATACAAAAGAGTCAATCGAAATACTAGAATACACACTCAAGTCAGTTAATTTCCATTTATCAACGCTTAGAAAGATGGAAAAATAGATGTATACATTAGGAACTTTAGTTTTTGTTTTCACAATATTTTTGTTAATTATTATTATATTATTAGCCTTCATTAATAACGATTTAAATGACTTAAAAGAAAAAATTGACAAAGAAATAAAACAAATGGAAAGAATAGAAATGTATTGTAGTTCTACAAATAAATTGAGTAGTTATACACTTCAAAAATTAACATCAAAACCAAAGGGGGAAGAATAAATGAGTTCTATACTAGGTGTAATAATGGGGTTTGTTTTAGGAATGATGGGTATAGCAACAGTAGATCATTATACTGAAAAATATTACTGCAAAAAACACTATAAAAAGGACAAACTCTGTCCTTGCTCTTCATGCAGATTTTATGAAGAATGTGATAATTCTATGTTTAAGGAGAAAAAAACACATGAAAACGAATAAAACGATGCCTGAGATTTCAATCGAGATACAAAAAAACTTAAGAGTAGCACGTTCGATTGAAATTTCAGCGGTTATATTAGGAACCTTTTACTTGCTAGGAAGGATTAAAAAGAAATATGAAGGAATATAAAGACAATGATAGTTTTTCGAGTATAACTGAACTTATTGAGGAAGTTATTCCAGAAATGACTAAAAATTTAATAGGAGAATATATCAACAGTCACAGAAAATACACTCCAAGGCATGGAAGAAGAATTAAACACAAGTATGAATATGTTAAGCCAGGAATAATTTTTTATGTCCCTGGTGGAAGAAGAGTTTTAAAAAGATTACTTAAACGCGCTAATTAAGGCGTGTTTTTCTCTTTTAAAGGCTCTCCCTCCCCTGTTACCCCTCCCACACAGGTTTTAATAATAAAAAAAATATTCTTATATATACGTAGTATATATAAGAAATTTTTATTATTAAAAAGATTTCTCGAATTTTTGGTGTCAAATTGTGTCGAGTTTTGTATACCTTCTGAAAACCTTGGTTTCGTAGTTTTCTGTCTTATCATACGAGTTAAAATATGCCCATAATTTAGGTGTCCAAAATGAAAAACTTTCCTCTTTGTCCCATTCAAAATACTCAACTATCTGTCCATTTATTAAATCCATTGTCTTTTTAATGGCTAGACCTTTAATTTTGAATGGAATTTTAGAATGTTTTAACATTACAAGAGAAGTTGTTAATTCTCTAAATTTATTGTCTACATCTCCATATGCTTGAGAAAATAACCATATATCTACACCATAATGGCGATGTTTCTTAATAAATCTAATTTGTGCATCGCTTAAATTGTGCATCCAGTTACGATTAGAAAGCTCAGTTCCTGCCTCATCAATTATAAGAATACAATCTTCTATTAAATATTTTCCAATATCTTTCATTTCGATTTGAAAAGCACCTATTACTGGTGTAATAGAATATATAGGCTTATTATCTTCTAAAGCTTGTTTAACAAGTTTAGCAGATAGAGTGGTTTTACCAGTTCCAGGTGGAGCAAAGACTTGTCTAAATTTGTTTGGCGGTCTACAGATTATTTTTTCTGCAGTTTGAAAAGATTTATATATTTTAAAGGCTAATAAGCCTAATATTAGTAATATTTTAAACAATTTCTATTTCCTCAGTTTTCTTTTTCTTTTCTTCTTTTCTCTTGTCCCATTCCGCCCACATTTCTTTTAAATATTCTGTTTCTTTAGTTTGTAGTTTTTTACGTTCTTTTTTATCTAAATATCTAACATATTTATACGTAAACAAATCAACCAACATACACACAACTGCAACACAAAATAATTCAACTAATAACATTACCATCTAAAATATCTCCTTTTTCTAAATATTCTTTTTCTAAGTTTTAATAAAACATACATGAATAAAAATATAATTCCATAAGCAAAAGCGTTAACTGTTATTAAACTTGATAAGTAATTAGGATTATTAACGCTTAAATTAACGCCTAATTCTTCTATAATTTGCTCAAATTGGTCTTGTTTGATTATGAAAAATTTAGTTATATCAATTAATCGTTCCATATATCTTTAGAACCTCCAAAAAGTAAACAACTAGGTAGTATTATAACAGCCTCTATTAACGACAAAATCGTTGCAATATCTAAAAATACATAGATAAATTCATAACCATTTTGAAACATTGGAAACGTTTCTACCCAAAAATTATGTATAAAATACATACTATTCCTCCTTGTCTAAGATGCCTAGCGCATCTAACGTTAAATATAAACAAACAACAAATACCACAAACGGACAAACTACTTTACCAATTTGAACAAATTGTCCATTTGAAAATTCAATTTCAAATTCAAATATTTTATTAATAAATGAGGCTGATAAATTAGCAAATTTATATAAAATTTCTATCATTTAAAAACCACCTTCCCTAAAACTTTAATAATAATAACGATTATGATAGAAGAAACACCATAGAGCAATATTTCATTGTAAGGCTCTGGTATAAAGCCAAACACAATATTGGCTAAGTCCGTAAAATCGGTTATAAAGCCTTTTATGCTACCAATTACATCTTTTACACCATCAGTTAGTCCTTCAAAAACTCCACTTATTTTGTCCCATATTTCTCTCATTTTCTCGCCACCTTTACTATTCTAGTTATAATTAAAACCCAAAATATAATTTCTAAACTAATTCTTATCCATGGATTTAATTCACTTAAAAAATAGGAAATCACTTGAAATATATCCGTAATAAACATACCAGTTTTCTCAAAATATGTTGTAACCAGGTCCATTGGACCATCTAAATTTTCAAAATCATATTCGGGATTAGATTCGAAACCAGTCGATATATTACCATTACTATCTATGTATACAGAGTCTTCAGCTTTGTCGGAATAAGAAAAATAAACATCTTCAGGAATGTAAAACTTATACATACTCGAATCTTCAGTTTTAAACCTATCTAGTGCATAAAGTGCCCTTGATATATCAGGACCTATTTTCACACCTCTATATGCCTCAAAATCACGCCCATTTTCAAGAAATTGAAAATAATTAATATGTAGTTGTGTGTTTCCATCTTCAATATAACTCTTATCTCCAATATCAAAATACTCTAATTGTAGATAATTGGTGGTGTTTATATACTCAACCAACATATCGAATTCACGCTGTCCTTTTTCTATAAAAAACAAAGTGTATTTAAAATTAACATCGAAATTTGTCCTATTAAGTTTTTTACTAGTGCTGTAATCTAACATACTGATAAAGTACTCATCAATGTCAAATAATTTAAAGAGGTTATGTGAATCATCATAATAATTATAAGTTATTTTTTTAGCATTACTAAGTTCAAATGACACCTTTATTTTTTCCACTGAATAAGTCTCATTAGGCGTTAAATTTAACTTTCCTGATAGTGTTATACCATCTCCAGTATTTTCAGGCCATTCTGGTGTATTCCAGTCATAAGATACGCCTATATCATTTGTAGAAAGTTGTTTCCACACATAAAGACCATCGCCTGTTGATAATAAATACCTAAACGTTATTTTTTCTAGTTGAGGCATAATACACGTTGGACAATCTACATAATTTTGATTATCAATTAATTCAAACCTAAAATTTACTATTCTTCCTATTTCTTCTTTGTCGTAATAAACATCTATTGACTGAAGATAACTATCTTGCTCACTATCTATCGTAGAGGTCCATTTTTGCTCTAATTCAGGCATTAATCCAGTTAATTCCTCCACTTCTTCATAAAGTAAATTATCATTTCCATCTAATACCTGATAAGTAAAGCTAGTCTCATAATAATTGACGTCTTCATAGCTAACGTCCATCTCATAGTGTATATTATCAGTTACCTCACCATTTGCCCAGTCAATTATATTAAACGTGGAAGTTAAATCAATCCATTCATTAGAGCCTACTTTTACTCTAGTTTTATACTCATTGTGTAAAAAAATAGATCCTCCGTACAAATCAAGCGACACTGTGTAATAAACTGAGTCTTTTTCTCCAGTTTTCTTTACAGCTGTAATAATATCATTTCCTGTATTATGTTCATATGTCATATCATAATATGAACTTTCTAAACCAACCAATGGATTACCAGTATCTGGGTGTGTTGATGGAACATCGTGTTCTCCTGGTATAAAATAACTATCTTCTGGATAAGTGGACTTAACTGAATCAAGTGCATAATAAATGTCTATAGTTGAATAAAAAATTTTAGTTATAAAAAAATATTGTCGTTTACCTACTTCGTTTTCTAAAACCCACGTGTCATTTGAACTATCGTAAGTATAGGAAATAGTATTTGCGTATCTACTTTCATATGGATCAGGACTACAAAGACCATTCCACACTTCATCTTTACTATAAGCACATTTAGGCGTGTTTTGTATATATAAATACGCTCCATTATTCCAGTGACTAGTCATAACATGCTTCACTTCTTCAGTATTAAATGTTATTAAACGAGTTGTATAAACAGGTCGATTTACTGAATTATATTTCCAAAAATAACCGATTATATAGCCATCATTTCCATCGTTAGGCTTATCAGGATAATTAACGTTATCATTACCTAGTATTATCGCATCAACTCTATAACCAGGTATTATAATTGCCATCAGGAACATTAAACCAATTAAGCATTTCTTGAACATAAATATCTCCTTTCTAAATTCAATAATAAAATAAAAGAAGAGGGACTCCTCCCTCCTCCTATGGTTTCACATTAATCAAATTATTAGCACTAATCACCGTACTAAACGTGTTTTTTACGAAAGAATAATCTGTAGCCTAATCCAATAGCTCCACCAACTAAACCTATAGTACAAACGATTTTTCCCATTGGGTGTGCCCACATTGCACTGAAAAAGTCTCCAGTCATGTTAACAAAACCCATTAAAGTGTTCCCAGCTTCTTCAAATATACCTGAAGTTGTGATTGCTTCTGCACTTCCGTCCATCATAACACCACCTTTCTTTTAAGTGAGGTACCTTTTACCACTTTATACCACAAAAAAATTTTGCTGTCAACCTTTTTTGGTTGACAGCATAAAATTTATTTTTTCTCAGTTATTTTACCTGGATTAATATTTTACGCAAAAAGCGAACGAATTTTCTACATTGACAAAACCTCGTTTATCTTTTATGATTAAAGCAAGGAGGTGAATTTGACAAAGTTTTACTTTTATGTATAATATCATACCTCGTAAGGGGGA
>JAGBAJ010000041.1 GCA_017939755.1 Clostridia bacterium
TCATATATTGCATTTATAACTACTGGTGGTGTATAAAAAGCAGTTAATGTTGAAGCTCTTGCTGACTTATATTCTTCATCTGTAAGAATTTCTTTTAATTCGTTATATTCTTCACTCCAATTATCTTTACTTTCATCAAACACATCTGGAAGTCCACCCCAACCGACATATTTCGACAAAATATTCTGTTCTTCTGAATTTGCTAATCTATTTTCATCTTCTAACTTATGTAAAAGTTTTATTGCTTCAATATTTCTTCTTACTTTTTCTTTTGGTGTACCTTCTCCTAATAATTTATCATCAATGTGATAATTAACATTTTCTTGTTTAGGTTTTAGTTCTACTATTTCCTGTTTATTAGTAGTAATTTCTTTTTCAAAGTTTCTTTCATTACTATGATAAAGTGAAACTGCTCGTAAATAACTTTCATTTCTCATAATTGGATAATGTGCAGTTTCTAACATTGTTTGGTCTAACAAAACAATTTCATCTAATTCTTTGTTAATAGCCTCAACTCTATATTTTCTATCACTTTCTAAATAAATAATTTGTCCTATTTTAAATTGTGTGATTGAATTTTTCTCTATCGTTTTATCTTTTATTTCAACATCTAGAAATTGCTCTTTAAACAATTCTTCCAATTTACTTATTATTTCATCTTCACTTTGATTTTTTTCAAACCATAATGCTTCTTCGATTATACTTTCCCATGAGTTATCATCTTGTTTAGTTCCATATTCTATTGTTGCATTACCATTAGTATAATGTAATTCTACTGCATTTTTATTATTTATAACTCTTGCAACGGTATACGATTTACTTTCGTCCATATTCTTAATATCGTCTGTTATAAAATATGCGTCATAATCATCAGGCTCAAGAGAATCTGAATGTTCAATAAATTTACTTTCTAAATTATCAATAAATTCTTGGCTAACTTCTTCTAGGTTTGTATTTGCTAATTCTGTAATATCAGTAAACTCTGCTAAATCTTTCCTTATATCATCTAAAGTCTTTTTATCTGCATTTTCTGAATATTCTAAAAGTCCACCATCAATTTCTGTTCCCCTGTTGTCATATATTGCATAATAATATCCCTCATCGTTTGTGTGAAAATGAAAATAATTTCCATTATTCAACTTATAATTTTTTTCAATATTTATACTAGATATATCTATAAAATCATTTGTATTTTCTTTTAATCCTCTATCTAGCATCCATTTTTCTTTTTCATAGTCATTTTCTAACCATTCCTGGTATTTTATTTTTTCTTCATCATTAAAGTATCTATCTAATCTAATAATTTCTTTAAGTCTTTGCTCAACTTTACTCCAATTTATTAGTAGTTCTGCTCTATCATCTTTATAACCCTTATATAGCTTTATTCCTTTGCTATCGTGTTCTTGTCCAAAATCAGCACCATAATATGCAGAACTTGAGCCTCCTATACCATATTCATGTTTTAGAAATATTATATTTTCCTTTGATGATAAGCTCCTTTTAAATTGTTCATAAATTCTATATTTACTATGTGAAAAATTACTGCCCTCAATAAGTGTTTTATCTATCATTTCTTGAGTAAAAGAAAAAGCAGGAGTATTTTCTACTTCTGCTTGTGCTTGAATACTATTTATTTGTGTATCTACACTTGGTAATTCCTTAATTGGTGGTACATAGGTATCTTCAAAAAGATTTAATTGTAAATTAGCTCTGACATTATCATTTCTTCGGCTTGGTTCTTTATTGAGTTCATTGCTTGTACCCAACTCATTTGATTCTCTCTTTTCATTTCCTCTGTTATTTGATTCTTCTCTGCTAGACTTGTTATTATCTGTTTCATTCTCTTTTGGGCTGTTTGCTCTATTTCTCCTAAATGTTCTTCCATCTTGCCATCTAACATTAATTCCTCGTATAACCCTCTTTTGTGTTCTTTTAGGAATTTCTCCCTCATTCTTGAGAATCTCCCCTGTGCCATTTTCTTCGTTTTTGGTAATGCTACTTGTGGTATTTGGTAATCTCCCATTTGATTGTATGTTAATTCTATCATAATCATTTCTCCCTTCATTATTTTTTTCTTCATTATTATGATAATTTATTTTTTCATTATTAACAAATGTACGATTTGTTAATTTGTAATTTTTTTCATAATTTATAACACTAGAATAGATTTCTCTTAATTCTTGTTCTGCAATATCACTTATTGCTGCACCTAATCTTGAAACAACTCTTTTATTATTAAAACTACTAATCATTTCAAAATCTGATACATTAAAATGTTCTGTTGGATCAATACCACATCTTTTCATTGCCATATATGATATTGATTTTGCAAGTAAGACAATAAAGTTTCCCTCTAAATCTACATCTTGCATTCCCTCTAATAAACTACCATCTAAAACATCTTTTAAATCAACTAAATAATCTTGATAATTATCTTCAACTAAATTTATAGATGCTGAATATATTGCTTCTGCTAAATTAGATTTAACTTCTAAATTTCCAAAACTGTTTTCTAATGTTTCTATAATTCCATTTTCATAAGAAGGTTTTATTTCCCACAACTTAAACTCTTTGTTTATTCCACTATGTGTATCTGAAATGTCAAAAACATGTCTTAATACATTTCTACCATTTTCTATTGATAATAATGCAATACCTTTTGCACCCTTATTAACCCATCTTCGTAATTTTTTATTCCAAGTTTCTATATCTGCACAAGCAGTAGCATTTGGTTTTTGAGCATATATTAACACTTGCTCATTAAAAGAATATTTGTAATTGTTACTCGCTGTATTTAAAAACTTAATCCAACTTTCTCCATTTTGAGTAATTTCTTTCAATGTTTCACTTGCCATTTCATTTATTAGTTGATATTTATTCGCCATCGGTTTCCTCCTTTCTCGTTTCTTGATAATTGAAATACCCTATTGTATTATGGTCTTTAATAAACTCTCGCAGTGCAATAATATTTAAAACATCAGGGTCTTTCGTTATTTCTTTTAAATCTTCTATTTTTAAATTAGAAATATCTTTTTCTGTTGATTTCCCAATACTTATTAACTTGTTATATGTTTCCATTCTTAAGTTTCTTTTTCTAGGCATTTCACACCTCCTATTTTTAACAAATTAAAAAGAGCCAGATTTCTCTAACCCTTAATTTACCTTATTTTCTTTAACATATATTTTGTATTTTTTATAAATTCAAATCCATTTTCTTCATAAAAAGAAATTAATTTTTTCATAATTAAATCTTTCTTCTTATTTTTTTCTGAAATGTTTTGAAGTCCCTTACTTTTATTTACTACTCGTGGCTGTGGTAAAACTATTATTTTATTTATAACTGTATTTGCATAGTAATATAATATATCTTCAAGATTATCTATAATGTAACTGCCTATACCACAATTCCTGAATTGTTTGTTTATATAAAAGTCCTCTATATAAACTATTGTATCATCTTCATCAGCAATTTCTTGTTTGATGTTTCCATCTTTACCAACTATAGCTGAAGCCATAGCCTCAAAATCCCAACCTCTGCAATCTGCTACATCACTCAATGTTATTCCAAATCTTGTAAAATCCATAGGTGTAAAAAATCTTCCTTTTATAGAACCTATTTGCATTTTTTCTTCTTCATCAGGATTAGCAACATATATATTCATAAAGAAATCCTTTATATATTGACTATCAAAATCCATTCCATCTATATGTGTTACAATATCTTCTCTTACATATTCTAATTCTGGTCTAACAATATACGCTCTAAAAGATAAAGAGTCCCAACCTAATTTTTCTAATTTATCTAATTTAATCATTTTTATCATTCCTTTCAAATATTCAAAAGAGAGCTAATAATCTAGCTCTCCATCATTTACTATTTATCTTTATTTTGTTTACGCTTAATTATAATATAAGCTATTCCTAGTAAAGATAGAATAATTGAACCTGCAAATAATTTTATTTTGCTTTCCACTCCTGTTTTAGGAACTTCTATCTTTTTATTTTCAAAAGTAAATTCTATTGTATTTTCAGTTTCTTCTACTTGTGTATCATCTACGAATATACCTTTGTCATTGATTTCAACTTTAACAATTTTGTTTGATAATTCATAATCTTTTGGTGCTTTTATTTCTTTAATGTAATATGTTCCATATCTTAATTCTTCAAATAAAGCTGTTCCATCTTCTGAATTAGA
>JAGBAJ010000042.1 GCA_017939755.1 Clostridia bacterium
GAATGTGAACATAAAAATTTTAAATTTTTAAAAAGATTTGTAATTATAGTTTTAGTATTAATTATTAGTAGCGTAATTGCAACAATTGGAATAGGAAATTATTTTGTTGATTATGCCATATCAAGAGCAGGAAATGGTGGAGATAGAGAAGTAAAAAATACTGAAGCAATAGCAGAAGCAAGTATAGATAATGAATCAGAAAGAATCATAGAAGAAAATAGACAAAAAGAAGAAGAACTTGCAGAAAAGTGGACTGAAAATACTAAAAGTAAAAAAGTTGAAGTTAAAGCAAAAGACGGAATCACTTTAAGAGGAACAGAGTATTTCACAAATGAACAAAGTAACAAATGGGCAATTGTTTTACATGGTTATCGTTCAAACCCAGATTCAGTTATTTCAATAGGGATGCACTTTTCAGGAAAAGGATATAATGTTTTAATTCCGAGTATGAGAGCATGTAGCGAAAGTGATGGAGAATATATTGGAATGGGATGGTTAGATAAGGATGACTTGAAATGTTGGATAAATCTAATTATTGAACAAAATAAAAACGCAGAAATAGTATTACATGGATCATCAATGGGAGCAGCAACTGTGTTAATGGTATCAGGAGATGAACTACCAAGTAATGTGAAAGCTATAATAGAAGATAGTGGATATACATCTGTATGGGATATATTTGCATCAGAGGCAAAAGCAAGATTTAATTTGCCATCCTTTCCAATATTGAATATGTTTGAATTAGTTGCAAATGTAAGAGCAAAATATGATATAAAAGAAGCGTCAGCTTTAGAACAAGTGAAAAAAGCAACAATTCCAATATTATTTATACATGGAGATAGTGATGACTTTGTACCAGAATATATGTGCGAAGAATTATATAAAGCAACTAAATCTAAAAAAGAAAAACTTATAATTCATGAGGCAGGGCATACAGAATCAAAGTATAAAGAGCCAGAAAACTATTATAATAAGATATTTGAGTTTTTAGAAATAATGGAATAATTAAAAGTTATATAAGAAATATTTATGGGGATTAAAAAAATCCCTATATATTTTCTAAGATACAAAAAGGTAAAATAGTTTACAAGAATAACTTTTTGTTATATACTAAGCTAGTAATAAAAGTAAGCAGAAAGTAAATAAAAATTTGCTTTCAACAAAGGAGGAATTTATAGTGAAAAGAAAAATTTTAAGTGTAATGCTTGTTGCAATAATGTTATTTACATCATTATTTGCATTAACAGGTTGCGGTGGCGAGAATTCTAAAGGAGGAGAATCTAGTGGTAGTGCAGAATCCAATGAAAATCGCAATGGTAGCATAGAATTTGATTATTCCAAAATAAATACTACATCAGAAAATATTGGTAAAAATGTTGATGTTCAGGTTGTTAAAAATGAAGAAATAAAGCCAAAAGCTTATGAAGGAGTTACATTTTCTGGTAATACGGGAGATTTAAACGAAAGCAGTGTAAAAGCAGACAATACAAATTGGGTTATTCTTGCAGAGGATGATAAAAATTATATGCTAACAACTGTAAAGTCAACAGAAGATACATTTAGATTGGAAGGGGCAGATGGCTACAATAATGGAGTTCAAGCGGCAAATGCTTATTGTGCAAAATATTATTCTGTCGAAGTTAATGGAAAAAAATATGTAGCAAGAAGTATAAATATGGATGACATAGAAGCATATTATAAAGACAAAACAGACACATGGAAGCAAGAAACATTGGGATTTGAAGGTTACAACAAAAATGGAATAAAAGCAACAGATTATCAATATTATCCATCTATATATGCAATGGAAAATGGTAGTGGCATGAATGGAAAATTAGATGTAAATGAAACACCAGATGGTTACGAGCCTTATAATAATAGTTATAAAAGTGATGGAACCTCAACAGAGAATTATTTAAATACGTATTATTATGCAAATAAAGATGATATGAAAGATAATTTTACTAATTCAAAAGCATATGATATCATTTTTGAATCAGGTAGATCATACTGGGTAGCAACTCGTTATGTTTCATTTTATGATAGCAAAATGAGTTCGTATGAGGTTCAAAAAGGAGCAAGATATACTCCTAACTCTGCTAAATTTGGTATTAGATTGATTTCAGGAGGAGCACTTACTACTTCTCCATTAATAGGATCTAATAGTGGTATTGATGTTCATAGATACCTAGAGCCAGCAAGACCAGTTGTTGTTGTACCAAAGAGTGAAATAAGCTTATAGAATAAATGAAAATATATAGCAAAATAAAAGAAGTTCGGCAGAGCTTCTTTTATTTTGCGAATTTTACAAGTTAAAAATGGAGAGATATCATTAAATAACAAGTGCCAGCCCATACAAGACATAAAAGGTTTACACCGTGAAGATTATTTGAAAAATATGTAAATCTCAGTAATTAGAAAGAAAAAAAGAGCATTGGGGGAAATGCTAATGGAAGTACAAATAAACGTAATAAGTTGACGCCTTGAAGATTATTTTTAAATTATGTTCACAATTCCTGCCAAAAATCTAATAAGAAAAAATTAATAAAGTAATTAAATGGATATTCTATAGAGAATAACCTATAAGAAAAGAACCAGGGCAATTTCACCAGATAAAGTATGATTAATATAATGCAAAAAAATAGAAAGAGCCCATGTATAGTAGATGTAGATTTTTTTTATTATATTTCTAACTTTGGCAGGGGGTATAGTCATTACGTTTGCAAAGAAAATTTTTAATATAATAACAGCATAAAAGATTGAAAAATAAATTTTAAAAAGAGCAAATTATACTAGACTTTAAGTTTAGTTCGGTATAGAATAACCAATAGGGAAATGAGAGAAGACAGATGTGGTTTTGCCTTAATTATAGCAATTATAATTATGAGCAAGTAAAATAAAAAAACACACATCTGTTTACCCAATTTTGATGTGTGTTTATTAGACATTGAAAGAGGCAAAACCACGTTTGTGGATGCTCATTTCCTTTAATTAATATTATTATATACCAAATTAAATGAAAGAGTCAATTATTAGAGCAGTAAAAAAGTTACTGTATCTGTTAAGTAATAGGTGGCAAAGCGGATGTAGAATTTATTATTGATGGTGAAAAAGTGCATTTTGAAGATGTATTATATTTAGATAAAGATACGACATACTCAGCAATGGTAGATTTGAAGCTGTTGTAGTTAACTCACCTGCTTATGGGGTAATTAAAGAATAATATTGATATTAAAATATATAGGAGAAAAGATAAAATGGATAATGAAATAGTTTTTGTAACACATAATACTGGAAAAATAAAATCAGCTGAAAAATACTTTAAAAATTTAAAATTTATTACATTCAATTATGAACTTGATGAACCTAGAAGTGATGACATAAAAGAAATTGCTACAGCTAAAGTCAAACAAGCTTATGAAATAGTAAAAAGACCTTGTATAGCTCTTGATACTGATTTTAGAATTGAAGAATTAAATGGATTTCCAAGAGCATTTGTGAATTTTGCATTAGACACAATAGGAATAAATGGCATTTTAAAATTAATGGAAAATAAAAATGATAGAGAGTGTTCGTTCAATGAATGTTTAGCTTATCATGATGGAAAAGAAATACACTATTTTTATGGAAAACATCCACGGAAAATTATCAAATAAAATTAAAGGCATAGATAGAGAAGAAAAATGGTCTGACTTATGGTATATTTTTGAACCAAAAGGATTTGATAAAACTTTAGCTCAAATGGATGCCGAGGAAAGAGAGAATAGAAGAAAAATTGATGGTTCAGTACAAGCTATGCAAGAATTTGCAAAATGGTATGAACAAATAAAATAATAGCAACAAATATCAAAAACATAAGTATTCTAAATACTGAAAAGAGTTATATATTTTCTAAGATACTAATAAGTAAATAGTTAGATAAATCAGAGCAAGTAATAATACCACACAAGGCAAATGCCTTGTTTTTTTATTATAAAGATGTTATAAATAATATATTAAAAATATTTAATTAATTAGGTTTAATTAGTTTTATTTAGTTTAAAATATAAAGTCATATTAAACAGGTT
Organism: Clostridia bacterium; assembly: GCA_017939755.1. Taxonomy (GTDB): domain Bacteria; phylum Bacillota; class Clostridia; order TANB77; family CAG-508; genus CAG-492. Next base: position 4,068 of record JAGBAJ010000042.1, read on the forward strand.
ACAAAGGGGGAAATATGTTTAAATTAGTATCAAATTATAATCCGACAGGTGACCAACCACAGGCAATAGAATACTTATCAAAAGGTATACAAGAAGGCAAGAAATTCCAGACACTTCTAGGAGTTACAGGCTCTGGAAAGACCTTCACAATGGCAAATATAATAGAAAAAGTACAAAAGCCAACACTAGTATTAGCCCATAACAAAACACTAGCTCGGACAGTTATATAGTGAATTCAAAGAGTTCTTTCCAGAGAATAGTGTTGAATATTTTGTCAGTTACTACGACTATTACCAACCAGAAAGCTACATTCCATCATCAGATACCTACATTGAAAAAGATGCTTCAATCAACGACGAAATAGATAAATTACGCCATTCAGCAACATTATCACTATTCAAGCGAAAAGACGTAATAATAGTAGCATCAGTATCATGTATATATGGATTAGGTGATCCAATAGACTACCAAGGTATGATGTTATCACTTCGTCCAGGAATGGAAAAGCCACGAAATGAAGTAATGAAAAAGCTAGTAACAATGCAATACTCAAGAAACGAACTAGACTTTAAAAGAGGTACATTCAGAGCAAAAGGTGATGTATTAGAAATATACCCATCATCACAAAGTGAATCAGCAATAAGAGTTGAATTTTGGGGAGATGAAATCGAAAAAATACACGAAATAAATCCACTAACAGGAAAAAGCATAGGACTTCGCTCTCATGTGCTAATACCACCCGCTTCTCAATATGTAACAAGTAGGGAAAAATTAGATAAAGCAATAATAACAATAGAAGAAGAAATGAAAGAAAGGGTAGAATACTTCAAATCACAAAATAAACTAATAGAAGCACAGCGTATAGAAGAGCGCACGAACTTTGATATAGAAATGATGAAAGAAACCGGATTCTGCCAAGGAATAGAAAATTACTCAAGACATATAAGTGGAAGGCCAGCAGGAAGTCCACCATATACATTATTTGATTACTTTCCAAAAGATTTCTTACTACTAATAGACGAATCACATGCAACTATTCCACAAGTAAGAGCAATGTATAATGGAGATAGGGCACGTAAAGAATCATTAGTAAATTATGGATTTAGGTTACCATCAGCATTTGATAATAGGCCACTAACATTTCCTGAATTTGAGCAAAGAATTAACCAAGTAGTATTTGTAAGTGCCACACCAGCAGATTATGAAAAAGACCATAGCAAAGAAAATGTGGTAGAGCAAATTATACGTCCAACTGGATTACTAGATCCACTAATAGAGGTTAAGCCTGTAACAAACCAAGTGGATGATTTAATAGAGCAAATACGAAACACGGTTAAAAAACAAGAAAGAGTATTAGTTACTACATTAACGAAAAAAATGGCTGAAGATTTAACCTCGTATCTATCAAGTTTGGATATAAAGGTGAAGTATATGCACTCAGACATAAAAGCTTTAGAGCGTATGGAAATAATAAGAGATTTACGTTTAGGTGAATTTGATGTTTTAGTAGGAATAAATCTACTAAGAGAAGGTTTAGATATTCCAGAAGTATCACTAGTTGCAATACTAGATGCAGATAAAGAAGGATTTTTACGTTCGGAAAGAAGTTTAATACAAACAATTGGTCGTGCAGCAAGAAATGACAAAGGAAAGGTTATAATGTATGCAGACGAGCTAACAGAGTCAATGGAAAAAGCAATACATGAAACAAACAGAAGACGAGAAATACAAATGAAATATAATGAGAATCATGGAATAGTTCCACAAACAATAAAGAAAGATGTAAGAGCTGCAATTAGTGCAACTATCGTTCAAGAAACCGCTTCTGAATATAAATTGGATAAAGAAGCAAATATTCAAGATGTAATAAACAAATTAACAGACGAAATGTTAAAACATGCAGCTGCAATGGAATTTGAAAAAGCTGCTGAAATACGTGACAGAATAAAAGAGCTAGAAAGTTTAATGTAAGATTGTATGAGAATATATAAGTGTATTAATAAAAAATGCGTTATTGAAAAGGAGAATTTATATGTTTTTTAAGAATTCAATAGAAAATATAAAAAGTAGAAAGATTAAAATGTTTGTTGATATGGATGGCGTAATTGCAGATTACGTTGTTGGTTCAGCAAAAGATTACGACAAAAAAAGACCATTAACAAGCAACATAAAACAGCTTGAAGAGATTTCAAAAATGAGTAATGTAGGGCTCTATATCTTATCTGTTTCCAGAATGAATGAAGGTGTAGCCCAAAAGAATAATTGGCTTGATATTAATGCACCATTCTTTAAAAAAGAAAATAGGGTTATTATATCAAGAGAGCTAAATCAATTTAAAAAGTCAGTTACGCTAAAGTGTGATTTTGTAAAGAGCATAGAGCGAGAAGAAGATTGTACAATAATTATTATAGATGATGATTGCCAAATTTTAAAAGAGCTTCAATCACAAAATGACGATATTATCTTGTACAAGGACACGGTTTTTATAGATTAATTGTATAGCTTATTATATTACTTTATTGGACCATCTTAATTTTCATGAATTTATCCTGCCTATGTAAGGCAGGTGTTTTTTCTAAATAGGAAAGTACTTCTTTCATATTATAGAAAAGAAAACAGTATATAAAAATTTATTGTCGCAAATTTTTATATACAAATGTTTTGAAATTTAGTTTTAGCTTTTTGTTGTTTAAATTTAAAAATGGTTATATAATATACGATAGAATTATCTAAGAACTAAGGGGAACGGGTGTCACTAATTTTAAAAATTTAAAATTAAACCCCGTCCCTAATTTAAAATTTCAAATAGGGGGCTTATATATGAATGGCGAGATTATAATAAAAGGCGCAAAAGTTCATAATCTAAAGAATATCAATTTAAAAATACCAAGAGATAAATTAACTGTTATAACGGGTTTATCAGGATCCGGAAAGTCTTCTCTTGCTTTCGACACGCTATATGCAGAGGGTCAAAGAAGATATGTAGAAAGTTTATCTTCATATGCAAGGCAGTTCTTAGGAATAATGGAAAAGCCAGATGTTGAATCTATAGATGGATTATCGCCAGCTATATCTATAGACCAAAAAACAACTTCAAAGAATCCAAGATCAACAGTAGGAACAGTAACAGAAATATATGACTATATTCGTTTGCTATATGCAAGAATAGGAATACCACACTGTCCTAATTGTGGCAAAAAGATAGAAAAGACATCTATAGATCAAATGATAGATTCCATATTAGGGCTTAAAGAGGGTACTAAAATTCAAATATTAGCACCAGTTGTAAGAGCACGTAAAGGCGAATATAGAAAGCAATTAGAAGATTTTCAAAGAGAAGGATTTGTCAGAGCAAAAATAGATGGAGAAACTTATGAATTATCAGATGATATAGAGCTTGATAGAAAGAAGAAACATACTATAGAGCTAATAGTAGACAGACTTGTTGTTAAAGAAGATATTAGAGGCAGACTAACTGAGTCTGTAGAAATCGCATTAAAGCATGCAAATAATTTAGTTGGAATAGATGTTATAGGTGGTAATCCGCTTCTGTTTAGCCAAAATTACGCATGTCCAGATTGTGGTATAAGCATAGAAGAGCTGACTCCACGTATGTTTTCTTTTAACAATCCGATGGGTGCTTGTTCATCATGCTCTGGTATAGGTTATGTAATGAAGATGGACGAAGAATTAATAATTCCAGATAAAAACAAAACTTTATACGATGGAGTGAAGGCATTTGGAGCAAGTACAATGAAAAAAGGCGATACCATGGCAAAAATGTATTTTGAGAGCATAGCTAAAAAATATGGAGTAGATATAAAGCAACCAATTAAAAAATTACCACGTAGCTTTTTAGATAAAATTTTATATGGTACAGGAGATGAAGAAATAGATTTTGAATATACTTCTGCAGCTGGAACAAGAAAGTTTACTGCTCCTTTTGAAGGAGTAATACCTACTCTAGATAGAAGATACAGAGAAACTAAATCACAGGGCATGAGAGATTTTTACGAGATGTACATGAGTAGCAGTCATTGCGATAGCTGTAATGGAGCAAGGCTAAGACCAGAAGTATTAGCTGTAACAGTAGGGGATAAAAATATAAATCAATTAACAGATATGCCTATAAACAAAGCTAAAAAGTTTTTAAATAATCTTAAGCTAAATAAAACACAAGCAATGATATCTGAACTTATATTAAAAGAAATAGACACAAGATTTCAATTTTTAATAGATGTTGGACTAGAATATCTAACACTATCAAGAGCGGCAGGAACATTATCTGGAGGAGAAGCACAACGTATTCGTTTAGCAACACAAATTGGGTCTGGATTAACAGGAGTATTGTATATACTAGATGAACCAAGTATAGGCTTGCATCAAAGAGATAATGAAAAACTAATTGCCACATTAAAAAAGCTAAGAGATTTAGGAAATACAGTAATAGTTGTAGAGCATGATGAAGATACTATGTATGCTGCAGATCAAATAATAGATATTGGACCAGAAGCGGGCGTTCATGGTGGTAACGTAATAGCACAGGGAACAGCTGAAGAAATAAAGAAGGTTCCAGAATCTATAACAGGACAATACTTAAGTGGTAAAAAGAAAATTGATGTTCCTAAAAAAAGGAGAAAATCAAATGGTAAATCTATTATTATAAAAAAAGCTTCAGAGCATAATTTAAAAAATATAGATGTAAAAATACCATTAGGTCAATTTGTATGTGTTACAGGCGTTTCTGGAAGCGGAAAGTCTACATTAATAAATGAGATACTATATAAAACTGTAGCAAGAGATTTAAATGGTTCAAACGAAAAGTCAGGTAAATGTAAAGAAATTAAAGGCATAGAGAATATAGATAAAATAATAAACATAGATCAATCCCCAATAGGAAGAACACCACGTTCAAATCCAGCAACATATACTGGCGTGTTTGATTTTATTAGAGATTTATTTGCAGGAACAAATGATGCTAAACTACGTGGATTCGACAAAGGAAGATTTAGCTTTAACGTAGCAGGTGGTAGATGCGAAAATTGTAATGGAGATGGTTTAATAAAAATAGAAATGCATTTCTTACCAGATATATATGTGCCATGTGAGGTATGTAAAGGCAAAAGATATAACTATGAAACTCTACAAGTTAAATATAAAGGAAAAACAATATCTGATGTATTAGAAATGACAGTTGAAGATGCATTAAAATTTTTTGAAAATATTCCTAAAATAAAAAATAAAATTCAAACATTATATGATGTAGGTTTAGGATATATTAAACTAGGACAACCTTCTACTACACTATCTGGAGGAGAAGCACAACGTGTTAAACTAGCAACAGAGCTATCAAAAAAAGCAACCGGAAAAACACTATATATTTTAGACGAGCCTACTACTGGATTACATATCGCAGATGTTCATAGGTTAGCAGATATACTTCAAAGATTAGTAGATACAGGAAATAGCATAATAGTAATAGAGCATAACTTAGATTTAATAAAAACAGCAGACCACATAATAGACTTGGGTCCAGAAGGTGGCGATGCTGGAGGTACAATAGTTGCCGAAGGTACTCCAGAAAAAATTTGCAAAGTAGAAGAATCGTATACAGGAAAATTTTTGAAAAAATATTTAAATAAATGATGTTTTTTAGTAGTTTTTTAGATATTACCCAAAAGCAAAAAATAATCAAGAAGATATTGACGAAATTAACATAAAATGCTAAAATAATAATTAGAGTTACCGATAAATTCGGCAACCGTATTAAAAGTCCTCAAAAAGGCAGCTAGTGACAGGTACATTAAATGTCGCTAGAAAAAAGGAGTCCATTATGGATACAAAGTGCACAACTAAGGCAACCATCGAAGAAGTTCTCATCAGAGACCTCATCAAAGCCAAGAATCCCGGCGTCGATTTCCAGATTCAGATGGGAATAGCTGGTATTGAAGAGGTGCTTGTTGACGGAAGGCCGGTAGATGTATCATTCTCCGGTGAGATTTTTCCTCGCAAGCTGGGTGAAAGTTACGGGTCGTTTTATGCTGCCAATGTGAATTTCTCCAAGATTGAGGCTAAAGCGGCAAGAAGAGAACACAGACCTCCGTGTCAGTGTCTTGACCATTATCTTCTGAATGAAGCACTTCATCTGAAGAATCCCGACAAGAAATTTTCAGTTGCTTGTTGCGATGGTAAGCTGGTAGGTATTATTTGTGACGACTTACACGAGTATAAACCCACAGAGAAACTCGATGGAAATGGTATCATCAAGGACTAAGCATCGACCCACACTTCGAAAGAAGTGGGGGCTGATTTTTTTTTGAGGCTAATGAAATTCTCATTTCAAAATGGAAAAGACTCTTTTTTATCCATATTAGCGAAAGAAAGAAGAAATGCAATAAAAAACACGAAAGAAGAAAATACCACATACTATAAGTCATAACATGTAAAATGTTGACAAACGATTCTTAGATTTTCAGACAATTTTCTACAGGATAACTCATATATGCATGATATAATCATATCCAATAATATAATTTAGAAAGGGTATGTTTATGGGTGTTAATTTTACTAATAGAAAATTAGAAGAGTTTAATGATTTCTTATACGAAAGGAGAGTGGCTTTTGTTGGATTGGACAAGCGATGTATCTCTATTATAGATTATTTTCACAGGCATAACGCAAGAATATCAGTATTTGATAAAAGAACATTAGATAATCTTAATGTGGATATAGTAGAGCAAATAATCAATTACAACATCAACTATTCATTAGGAGAAAATTGTTTAAAAAGATTAAATAGGGTGGACTTAATAATAAAATCTTCAGAGTATAGACCAGATGAGAAAGAAATATTAGAAGCGGAGAATATGGGAGCAATAGTTGTTTCTACACAAGATTTACTTATAGAGCTGTGTCCAGGAAAGGTTATAGGAATAGTGGGAGATTATAACGTAGATATAGTATACCTACTATGTACTATACTAAAAGAAGCCAAATATGAATGTTTTTTGGATGATAACCCTAATAAATCTTTATTGTGTAGAGTAAATAAAATGAATAGTAACTCTATTTTAATAATGCCAATTAATGAAAAAGAGCTATTTAGCTTAAAATACATACCAGATATATCTATAGTAGATAATATAAAAACTAATGTAGATGAATCTTTTATGTCATATAGCGAATATATAGAAGCGATAAGGATATATTCCAACAGACAAATATGTAAGGGAAGGTTGGTGTTTAATGCCGATACTAATTTTGAAGACGATTATCTATTAAACAATAGTAATGTTACATTATATAGTGTAAATAAGAGATTAGACAATGGAATTATATTTGATAATAACACTATAAAAATATGTTATGATGGCATAAGAAGACACTTTATGGATGATACATATTTAAAAACAATGAAAGTAGATGACATAGCAAACATATGTGCAACATTTGCATGTACTCTTAATTTAGTCGGTTCAGATGCACAGATAAATTTTCTTAACAGAGCAATTGGCAGGTAATCTTAGCTGTTTTTGGAGATACTGGAGAAAACATCAGTGTCCATAAAAACAGCAGTAACATATATATTCTATGTGCATATATTATTCTAGGAGGTATACATATGTACGAGAATGAATATGAAAATTATATGAGAAGCGTTTTGGGATATTCTTCAAACAATACTACATATAATGTAAATAGCTTTCCATATAGATCAAATAATAATATTAAAAATAACTACGAACACTTGTACCCTGATATTTATAAAGTACTAAAACCAATGGTTAATAAGGTTTGCAGCAATGTTCGTAGTATGGACATTTCAACTGAGATTATTGATGATATGGCTAACGAAATATATAACAATATTGAATCAGACACACTTGATATTAGACATTCAGCAACAGGAACAGAAAATAGTCTAAAAAGCAATGAAAATGGAGTTAGAGAAAAATCTGATTATAGACTTAAAGGAAATAGCGATTCCAGCTGTAAGGGAGCTAATACCGCTTCTAATAATCAGAGAGGAAATAGCAGCACTATAGGCAACCATAAATCAAATAGCTCTGATAGTACAACAGATAAGAATACAAGAGAGCAAAATCGTGATTGTTGTGGTAACCCAACGCTAAAAGATTTAATAAAAATATTAATTATTACTCAATTAATAAGCAATGGTCAGAATAGACCGCCAAAACCACCGCCACCATATCCACCAAGACCTAATTACAGGGATTTAGAAAGCCCACCATATTATAACAATAATCTCTATGGAGAATTCTAAAGTAGAATTCTATAAAATATTAGAGCTGTTTTTGGAAAGTAGTACCCAAAACATTTTCAAGGGGATTTAGAAATGTATTCGTAAAAAGTATTGGAAAAATTTTCTAATTAGACATACTATTACATGAATTTATTTTTTAGTATTACGCAAAATAAAAAATATAAACATGAAAATGTTTATAAATTTTTTTTGAGAGGTATTACTATGAAGGCAAAAGATTGTATGTGTAATAGTGTAGTTTGGTTAAATCCAGATTCAAGTGTTAGTGAATGTGCACGTTTAATGGATGAACAACATGTTGGAAGTGTTCCAGTATGTGATCAAAACCAAAATGTGGTAGGTTTAGTTACAGATAGAGATATTCTTTTAAGAGCAGTTGCTACTAATAAAGATATTAATAACACAAAATTAAGTGAAATAATGACAACTAAAGTTTGTTGTTGCGATGCTAACAACGATATAGAGCAAGTAACTAAATTAATGTCTGAAAATCAAGTTAGAAGAATTCCTGTTATAGATAAAAATAAGATAGTAGGTATGTTAACACTTACAGACTTAAGTAGAAGTGAAGAAGTAAGTGATTTTAAGTTTGCTACAACTTATGATAATATCTGTAACTATAATAGAAAAAACAATTGTTAATAGAAAAAAATATAGTGCAAGAGAAAAAAGGAAAATAATTGTAATCCTAATGTTGACATAAATACAAAAATATGTTAATATAATATTGTAACAAGGGAGTAGTTGGTATATTCCTTAAAAAAGATTATATGATATAATCAACAAACGAATTTGAAAAGATTCTGGTTATATTTTAAATAATGAGACTTGTTATATATGTAAATAAACATATATCATCAAGTCTTTTTTGGTACCTAAAATTATATATAAAAAAGAAAATGGTATGTGTGAATTAAATTTACATATACCATTTTCTTTTGGAATATACAGACATTACAAATTAAAAACAGAAGAAAGAAATATTTAATATAAAAAAATGAAAGAGGCGAGAATATTCGTATAGTTTAAATGTTAATTGTTTAAATGGTCAAGAACCACATTAGAAATCAAGTCTAAAAAATAAGAAAATTAATGGAGGTAATATATATGGATAATGAAGAAAAGAAAAAAATACAGGAAAGTACAGATCCAAGTATGGATGAAATGGGGACATGGTATTTACCAGGATATGGTCCAGGAATGATTAGAAAAGCTACAAGACGAGAATATTTATTAAGTGGAGAAACAGGAAGCTGGATATCAGATAAAGAAATAGAAAGTAAAGAGGAAAAGGAAAGGAAAGAAGCAAAAGCCAGAGAAGAGAGAAAAAAAGAAATAAAAGAAAGCACAGATCCAAGTATGGATGAAATAGTAAACTATAGTTGGGATGGACATCCTAGAACAGATTTTGGAGGAGTACAAAAGTATAGTATTGTAGTAACAAAAAGAGAAAAATTATTAATAGATTTAAAAGAATTAAATCCATATGAGATTTGGAAAAAACAAGAAGATGAAAGGGGAGAAGAATACAAGAAGTAAAGGCAGAAAGAAAGACAAGAAATATTGAATAGTACTGATCCAAGTATGGATGAGAAAATTACATTTTGGCATTCGGATTCTATTTGTAGATTTCCTGTAGGAGAAGTTACAATGACAAAAAGACAAAAAATGTTATATGATAGATATCTACTTACAGATGAAGAATATGAAATGCTTGTTGGAAAAACAAAGATAGAAGAACCTACAGAAGAAAAAAAAGGTAAAATATCATTTAAAAAAATTAAACAAGCAATAATAAATAAATTTAAAGGAAGAGGAGATAGATAAATTATGGAAAATAATAGATTATGGATAACACCAAATAATGATTTGGAGGCACAAACAATAGTAGAAATGCTAAAAAGAGAAGGAGAAACTTATGAAGTTACAGGTCAAACTTGGGGAGCTTCATGGCAAAATTTAGAGGAGCAAATAAAAGCTAGAATTGAAAGTGCAAAGGAAGAAGGTAATGCTATATATGGAGTAGAGCTACAAGGTGATTCTAATGGAGCTATTAATATAGATCACCATAGCTATGGTGATGACGATAGAAGCAATCCAGACTCATCAATAGAACAAGTGGCAAAAATTTTAGGAGTTGAGCTAACTTTAGATGAGCAATTTGTTGCAGCAAATGATAAAGGCTTTATTCCTGCAATGGAAAAACTAGGAGCAGAGCTTGGTATAAAAGGTAAAGATTTACAAGAAATAATTGCTAACATTAGAATGAGAGATAGATTATCTCAAGGTGTAACAATGGAACAAGAAGCTCAGGCACAAGAGGCTATCGAGAAATTGGGTGAAATAACTGATAAACAAGAATTAATATCAATGGATTTACCACATTCTAAGACATCAACTGTAACAGATAGATTATATGGTAAATACAATAATTTACTTATAACATCAGCAGATGGTGAAACAAACTTTTTTGGTACAACCAAAATAATAAATATGCTAAATGAAAAATTTCCAGGAGGCTGGTCAGGTGGACAACTAGATCAAGGAAGCGGTTTCTGGGGAGGTTATGCAGATCAGAGCGCAATAAAAGGATTAGTTCAATCGGCATTGCAAAAAGTAATGGATTCTAAAGATGATAGAGAAGAAAAATAACAAAATTATGAAAATTCTTATGACTGACTATATAAAAGTTTTTAATAATATATTTTAATTTGAAAATATTTTAGAACAAAAAGTAAATTTGGATTGTAATGATTTAATAAAAGAAGTATTTGAGTAAAGTCAAAGCTTCTTTTTTTATACTAATTTTTTGTTGTAAAAAATAGGCTCTATATGTATAATAAAACTAATTTAATTATGAATAATATTAGAAAAAAAGTTATTAAAATTCTAAAGGAAAAAGGAAAGTGATACATATGAAGAAAGTTAATATAAATATTGAAGGCAATCCTGGATTTTTAAATTCATTTTTGGATTATACTGCCACAATTTTGAACAAATCTCCTAACACAGTAAAAGAATATAATTATGACTTAAATATGTTCCTAAAATTCATTCTGCAGCATTTTAGAATGACAGACGAGAAAGATATTAGAGAAGTTATTATTAGAGATATGAGCATAGATACTATTAGTAAAATAACATTAGATGATATACATGCATTTTTATTTTATTTAACTAATAACTTTAGTAGTAAAGCCGCTACTCGTGCTAGAAAAACATCTAGTATAAGAGTATTCTTTAATTATCTATGTAATAAAAAAGGGTTAATAGAAAAAAATCCTGCACAAAACTTAGAAACACCTAAGCTAGATAAACGTATACCAAAGTATCTTACATTAGATGATAGTATGAAACTACTAGAAGCGGTAAAACAGGATGACGATGATAGAAATAGTGAAAGAGATTATGCAATTATTACATTATTTTTAAATTGTGGCATGCGTCTTTCTGAATTAGTAGGTATAAACTTTAAAGACATAAACTTTAACGATAAAAAGCTAAATGTTATAGGAAAAGGGAATAAGGAGCGTACAATATATTTAAATGGTGCCTGTATGGATGCTATAAATAAATATATTGCAGTACGACCTCATGATAACGTTAATTTTGAATCAAAAGATGCATTATTCTTAAGTGAGAGAAGAGAGCGTATTAGTAATAGAACTGTTCAATATATAGTAAAAAAAGAATTACAAAAGGCAGGATTAGATACGAACAAATATTCTGTTCATAAATTAAGGCACACAGCAGCAACACTTATGTACAAATATGGTAATGTTGATATAAGAGCTCTGCAAGAATTGCTAGGGCATGAGAGCATATCTACAACAGAAATATATACTCATGTTGATAACAGCCAAATAAGAGACGCTGTAGAAAGTAATCCATTGGCAAATATAAAATAACATGTTTTAGGGACACTGAAAAAAACTTCATGTATTGCCATCAACGATTTTACGTTATACTACGATGAGCTTGGGAATGAATGGTGTGATATTTTCCATGGCATGGAATTATTAATTCCAGTAAGATAACTCAAAAAAACCAGATTGAATTATTCAATCTGGTTTTTGCTGTGCCAAACATTGATTAGCCGTAATTTATTAATAGCTCTCACTAACAAATGTTACTATAGAATGCCCATCTACCCTGTCATGATAAATTTTCTTGTTTATACACAAATTAATTGATTTACTATGTTTTGATCTATTAAGAATAACAATAACTAAGCTATTATCCTTGTTTATAAAAGATGTTACTTCTAATGAATCAGTATAAGAGCTAAATGCAATTCTCTTAGCACCTGGCTTTATGAATTTACTAAAATGTCCTATGTAATAATATGACATTGATTTATTGTAATCATTTTCCTTTTTATTTAACATTATTGGGGCATTGCAGGAATTGTGAATATGAGTAGGACCGCCATGATAATTAAGCATCATATTCCAGTCAATATATCCATTAGCTCCAGAGTTTAAATCTCCAATAATATCGTGAGCATATATTTCTGCATTGGGCACACGACGTTTTTTCTTTCTAAACCAAAGACGCTCGTACCCAGTACATCCTTCAGTATGTATTACTAGTTTATCTGGATAAAGTTCACTAAGTGCTTTTACATTTCCAAAATGATCTCCACTATAATAGTGATATCCAATACCAGCAACCATGTCTTTTACATCAGGGTCATTAAATATATCATTTGATCTATAAATTAAACGCTCTTTGTTGTGATCCCATATTAATAATTGAACTGGAAAATTGCTCTTTTTTAAAGTAGGAACTAGGTATTTTTTTACCATTTCTTGCTCTTCTTCAGCAGTATATTTACACGATTCCCATAACTGAGAAGCATTTGGTTCATTTTGAATTGTCATATAATCTATGTCAATTCCTTGATTATGATATTCTTGAAGATATTTAACTATATATTCAGCCCACAAACTTTTGTATTTATCTAAAATTTTTCCACCACGTTTTAATCTATTATTGTCTTTCATAAATGCAGGAGGGCTCCATGGAGTAGCCACAAGCTTTAAATCTTTTCTTGCTTCATATGCTTTTTTTATAAGGGGGATAAGGTATTTTTTGTCCCTTTCAATAGAGAAATCCGAAAGTGATTCGTTATATGAATAACTATATGTATCCAAACAAAAATCACAGCTGCCTATATGTGTACGGCATAGTGTATAGTTATTACCTTCATTAGAAAAATAATCTTTTATAAATTCGCTTTGCTTATTTTCTGGCAATTTTGAAAAACAATATCCAGCCGCTTCGGTAAACGCTCCACCGAAACCAATTATTTTTTGGTATTGAATATTAGGGTATACCATAATTAGATTATTTTCCGTATCTTTTAAATCTTTATCAGCAACAATATTATTGGTTTCCTTCATATATTTGAATTTTTTTAAGTTTGTTTCATATTTAATTAAATTCATATTAATATCCTTCCGAAATAAAATTTCGCTCCGAACAAATCGGAAAAGCCGTATTGCTTTCCTAGTGAAGAGCGGGCAATATGCAGTATAGATGCATTTGTACTAAATTATTGTTATTATATAATAATGATAATAAAAATAAAAGTGTTACAGAATAAATCTGAAAAAATCATTGATTTTTCGGTAAATTTTCTGTGTATGTAATGTGCGTAGTCCATTTGAACACAATTACGATCTGTGCAATGCACGGTTCGTATCTTTTTTGTAATTGATTGTCAAAAAAATAAAGATATGGTATAATTCCCATAAAATAAAAGTATCGGAATTTGCAAAACATATAATAAATAATATATTATATAAAATATAAAAAGGGAAGTATGATAGTATGATAAATGTACTTGATAAAAAAGAAGAAAAAATATTAATAGACTATAATAAAAAAAGAGTACCATATTTAGATGTAATAAGGACAATAGCGATTTTGTCTGTTATCATTTTTCATGTTATTGAAAATACATTAAATACATATTTTTTATCTGGAAAAGCTGCAATAGTGTATAATATAGTTGCTCAAATAATGTATTACGCAGTTCCACTGTTTATTATGATAAGTGGAGCATTATTTTTAAATCCAAAAAAAGAAATTAGTATAAAAGAATTATACAACAAATATATAAAGAAGATAGTAATAGCACTTATTCTTTTTGGAATATTGTATTCATCAATAGAAATTTATTTTAATACAAAAGTTATTTCATACAATATGATTACAGAATCTATAAAGAATATAATAACTGGTAATTTATGGGCACATATGTGGTATATATACTTAATTTTAGGGCTATATATGATAACACCATTATTAAAAAAATTTACAAGTACTTGCACCCTAAAAGAATACAATTATATTTTAGCTTTACTATTTGTATTCACGATAGCTTTGGTTGATATTAAATCATTTTTTAATGTAAATATAGCATTCGACATATTAATAATAAATCCATATATATTTCTATTTATGTTAGGAGATTATTTATCAAGGTTTGAAATAAATAAAAAAGTAAGAGCTCTTAATTATATAATATCAATGGCTTTTGTTGCAATAATCATTTTTAATAACATTTATCATTTTATGAATATGGAAATTACATATACTACGTTTGGAATTATTTCAATAGTTGTGTCAATATTTCTTATTTGCAAGAATTTAATAAAAGATAATATAAATTATAAAATTCAGAAAATTTGTGCTAATATAGGAAAATGTGGCTTTGGAATATATTTAATACATCAATTTTTCATAAATATAATTTTCAAATTACTTAAATTTGACTTTATATTAAATTATCCATTTGTAGGTTTATTATTATATACCTTAATTATATTTATATTGTCTTATGCTATTGTGTATGCTCTTCGAAAGATAAAGTTTATAGCTAAATATATATTATAAGAAAGTGGCGTGAATGAAACCGTTAAGTATTATGTATGATTATAATTTAATTCCAAAGGATTTAATTATATTATAGGGGAGTGTAGTGCATGGTGCATAATAATTATATAAAAAATTTCTACGAAGAAATATGTCAAAATTTAGATGATAACTATAAAATTATATTGGAACATGGAAGAGCATTACAAGAAGATTGGATTGAGTATGATCAGGTCAAATGGGAAATAGAAGACTCTATGAAAACTTTAGTTAATGATTTACAGAAAAATACAAAATTGAATTTAGAAGAAAAAATTTTTGAAATATACAAATATATATGTTTAAACTATATATATGATGCAAATGTTTTATATTTCTTTAGGAGAGATACAAGCAATCCCGATAATGTTAAATATATTTCAGTTGACTGGTATGGTAGAATTGTAGAGCAAGATTGGATAGAGAGCAGAAAAAAACATAACAGAAGAATATGTTATGAATTTTCTAGATTTTATGCTAAAGCGATTAACCAATTAATAGGAAATAGAAGTGACATAGAAGCCGTATTGGTTGGAGACAAAGATAATACACATTATGTTGTAGGATTAATAGGGCAGAGCTATAGCATTATCTTAGACCCAGATGATTTTAGTAGTATAAAGGATCTTACTAGATTAAAATTAGGATTAACAATAAAAGGAATCCATATTTTAAGAGACGATAAAAGAATTTTTTCAAAAATTGTTGATGCCTATAACAAAGACAAGTTAACAGAGCTACAGGAAATTGAAGATGCAAAAGTAAATCTAAAAGATAAAGACCTTATAGAATATTTTAACGTATCAATTGCGGCTTTAAATAAATATGATATAGATTCACAAGGATTTTTTGAATATGTACGATTATTAATTGAGTCAGAAGGTATTAAAATAGAGAAAATTTGGAAAGTTGATACAAGATTAACTGCAAAAGAAAAAAGACATGAAAGATGTCTATATTTTGATTATGACAACAAAACATATTTACTAGATAGTATCAATAAAACACTAACTATTGTTGATATTAATGAATTAGATAAAAGTCTGTTTATCTTTAACCCAGAGCAAAACGAGTATTCATATTATGGTGGATAGACTAATAAAACTTCATAATAATTAAATTGTACTATGGATTAACAAAGACGAATATATAGAAGATGCATTGTTAAAACATAAACTACTTGGAAATTAAGATTAGATTAGAAATATCAATTTCACTTGTAGTATTTTTTAAGTTAATAATAATTCGAGGGAAAAAATGAAAGATAAAATAAAAAGAATAATTGTAAAAAATTATAGATGGATGATAATTTTTATAGGTCTAATATTGTTTTTAGTAATATTAGAAGATATCTTAGATTATGAAATTAAAAATTTTGACGTTTGGGGATATAATGTAGTTGCCAGGTCAATTTCAGATTATATGACACCTATAGCGAAGATCATAACTAAATTTGGAAATGCTGAAAGTCTAATTTTGATAACAATAATATCATGTTTTGTAGTAAAAGGTAAAAAAAACAAGTGGGCAATTCCTATCAATTTAGCTTGTGTTGCAACTTTAAATCTTACATTAAAAAATATAATACAAAGACCAAGACCAATTGAGTATAGAATTGTAGATGAGAATGGATATAGTTTTCCTTCCGGACATTCTATGGTTAGTATGGCTTTTTATGGTTTTTTAATATATTTAATCTATAAAAATGTTAAGAATAAATACATAAAGGTAATTTCTATGCTATTGTTATCAGCACTAATATTTTTAATAGGTGCAAGTAGAATCTATTTAGGCGTACATTATACAAGTGATGTTATTGGTGGTTTTTTACTAGCAATAGTATATTTGGTATTATATACAGGAATATTAAAATGAGAAAGTGATGAAACTAATTGCTTACATGAGGTAATATTATGATGAATTCGAAAACAATGTAGAAGATTCAGAAAGATGATAATACAACCAGAAATTATACATATTTTTAAAATATGTATAATTTTTTTGCTTTTTTATACATATGAACATAATAATGCTGGAATTAGAAAATTACCAGAACTGAATTAAAAAATTCCATTACAGGAGAAACAATATATATACCACCTCAAAACGAACATGAAATAAGAAAAATTGAACAAACTAATTGATAGTCCAATTTTGTACCTAAGTAAGTATATAAATAAAACTAAACAAGAATATTATAAATTATTTAATAAAGTTAGAGATAATAATAATTTTGAGGATTGGATTTTATACATTTTAAAAGGTATCGAAATTACGTCTAAAGAAACAATAGAATTAATTGCAAATATTCAAACAGAAATTAAAAATTACAAAGAAGAATTTAGAAGTAAATTACCTAAAATATACTCAAAAGAATTATTAGAAAGTTTATTCTATGAAGTTTATACAAAGATATCATATAAAGAGGAAAAGCAGAAGATTTTATCTAAATTAAGCAAAAATGAAGTTAAATATCAAGAAGAGCTAAGCAAAAAATATAGCACAGAAAATCTATTTAAAAATACTGTTAAAACATCAGATAATGAAGTTAACAAAGTGAATCTTGTTGAATATGAAGAAGAAAATAAATAGTTTAAGAAACTTGTAATTAAAATAAAAAAATTTTTAAGTGGTAGATAGTAAATTATTAAGGAAGTAAAGTACGAAAATAAAGAAATTTTATTAGAGACAATAAAAAGATGTGATGCTGAAGAATATTAATTCGTATAATATGAATGAAAAATATATTGAGATATTTCAAATTTTAGGTTAAGATATATGTAACTTTAAAATATAAGAGAGGTAAAGATGATTAAAGAAAATTTGTTAGAAGTATTGCACGAAATGGAAGAAGTTACAAAATTATTTAAACTAGAACCATTTGATATTTATATAATCGGTGGAAGTGCTTGTATTTTAGGAGAATATACAACTAGAGCCACTCTTGATATAGATTTTGTAGATTTAGGATATCCTGCTAAATACGGCAAAGCTTTTTCATTATTAAGAGATTATGATATGTTGGAATATCAAAGTACAATACTATCTCCAACTTATAAGCAAAGAGCTATTAAATTAGATGAATTCAAATATATAAATGTATATATATTATCAAAAGAAGATGTGGCTGTGAGTAAGATCATAAGATTAGCTAAAAAAGATATTGAAGATTTGAATCAAATTATACCAAAATGCGATAAAAATTTATTAAATAGTATTATAAATGAAATAATAGATAGAGATGATTTGTTTGAAAGTAAGAAAAATGAATTTATAAGAAAATTAAGTATTTTTAAGGAGAAGTATAATGTATAGAATTTTTTGTGAAAGTTATGATAATTTTCTAAAAACTTTTGAGGAAGAAAGTTATAGATTAAATATTGCTAAACCATTTGAATTGATAGTACACCCTGAAAAGTTAGAAAAAGAAAAAGAAATGCAAAGTGATTTATATAAAAAAACGTGTGATTTATTGTCATATATGAAGAATAATATAACAAGATTTCCAAAGTTTAAGGCTTTCTTATGGACATTAAATTCTAGAAACATTATGCCTGAAGAATATAAAGTAGCATCCAATGATGAATTAGAGGAACAAGCAAAGTTAGTTAATTCATTTTTGAAGTTGGCATATTGGTATTAGTAGCTTATTATAAACATTAATAGTAATTTTATTAAAAAAAGAACAACTTGAAGATTTTAAATCAAGGTGTAAAATTGGAGGTAAACTTAAAAGATGAAACTGTGTGGCTAAATAGACAACAGTTATCAGAACTATTTCGGTAGAGACATTAAAACAATTAGTAAACATATTAATAATGCTCTAAATGAGGAATTAAAAGATATTCCAACTGTCGCAAAATTTGCGACAGTTCAAAAAGAGGGTAATAGAAATGTAACAAGGGAGATTGAATACTATAACTTAGATGTGATAATATCAGTTGGATATCGTGTTAAATCTAAAAATGGTATAATATTCAGACAAATGGGCAAATAAGATTTTAAAAGACTACATGTTAAAAGGTTATGCAGTAAATCAACGTAGGTTAGAATATTTAGAAAAAACAATAAAACTAATCGACATAGCCAACAGATTAGATGAAGAACTTGAAAATGGAGAAGCTCGTGAAGTAATTAAATTAATTGGAAATTACTATAAGGCCCTAGATTTACTAGAAGAATATGATCATGATAAAATAGTAAATAGAAAAGGTTTTTCTGATTCTAAGGTAATTACATATGAAGAGTGCAGAAATATTATTGATAATTTAAAATATAGTAAAACTAGTGAAATATTTGGCAAAGAGCGAGGAGACTTATTCAAAGGAATACTGGGTAACATATATCAATCATTTGCTGGACAAGAAATATACCCTACTATTCAAGAAAAAGGAGCTAACCTCCTATACCTCCTAATAAAGGATCATCCATTTACAGATGGTAATAAAAGAATTGCAGCCACTATGTTTATATACTTTTTAAACTTTTACGGTATGCTATATAAAGATGATGTTGAGATAATAGATAATAAGACATTAGCAGCTTTAACTTTGTTAATTGCGGAATCTAATCCTAAGGAGAAAAATGTAATTATTGACTTAGTAATGAATTATATGAATGAATAAGGTGAGTATCACTTATAAGCGTAATGTTACTTATTTTAGGGCAGTTTGGCTTTATAAAATGTATTATGGTAGGATAAAATCATTAAAGATTATAGTAATATTGGAATAGAATTAGAATATAGAAATTCTAATTATTAGTGTTTATAAAAGCACAAAACGAGAAATATAAAGAATGGTGTATCAAATTTCTAGAGTACATGCCTTAAATCATTGAAAATAAAAGATATGAAAAAATTTGTTCAAATTGACAAAATTAACATAATATAGTATAATAAAAATACATTTGGTAACACAGGGTTGCCAAATCATCATAACAAATATTATTGTCAATTAAGGAGGACAAACATTATGATGAACATTAAAAAACTGGTTTCTGGTATCTGCATCCACAAGGCTGGTGTAGGCAAGGTTCGTGAGAACTGTGCTTATGCTCAGAAGCTCGACGAAGTCCCCGCTTTCCTGCTGGAAGATGGCGCTGTTAAGGCTAATGCTGATGGCACAATTACTCTTTTTGCAGTTGAGTGCCCTGCAACTCGGAAATTCCCGGTGTATGTTTGCTGGGAGAAGGTTTCTGAGGAAAACGCACATAAGGTGCCTGGCATCTATGGGGCGTGGTCAAAGGACAACGGTGATACAACCCTTAAGGTTGTCGATGGCAAGTGCTACAACCTGCCCGCAACCGTCGAGGCATCTCTCATCACTGAGGATGTTCCTGAATGGGTTATCGCTGCTGGTTTTCCGGTTGAACGCAAAGGCGACACATTCGAGCTTACTCGTACCGACTGGGGCGGAGAAATCCGCGTTGGTCGTATCGGAAAGGCGATGTGGGTTCAGTACGGTGAAAGTGATGTCAACATCCTCGATCTCTCCGAGCATTCTGCTTCCGAATACATTATTGTAGAGGACGGCAAGGACGTTGGAGCTCTGACTGAAGTGCTGGCTGATCTCATCTAAGTATCGAACCATTCCAAATGAAGTTCCATTAGCTGAGTTTGGGTAAGCACCTCTCCCCATAGGAGAGGTGCTTCATTATTTGAATGTGCAATGCATGTCTTTACAAATATAAAATTTTTTTACATTAGTACAATATATATTAAAGATTAAATAGAAAATAGTAAAAAAATTAGTTTCTATTTTTTATGTTACAAATAATCTAGAATATCCGAAAACAGTAGGAGAGATGGGAGTAGGCTCAATTTTAAAATAACATTATAATGATTATGATAATAAAAATAAATTTTGAAAAAAATATAATAGAAAATGACTAAATTCGGAAATTCCGAATTTTCTGATAAACCTACTAATTATTATAATTTAGATATGATTATTTCTGTTGGATATAGAGTAAAATCTCAAAAAGGTATTGTTTTTTAGACGTTGGGCAACAAAAATTTTAAAAAATTATATGTTAAATGGTTATGCAGTAAATCAACGTAGGTTAGAATATTTAGAAAAAACAATAAAACTAATCGACATAGCCAACAGATTAGATGAAGAACTTGAAAATGGAGAAGCTCGTGAAGTAATTAAAGTAATTGGAAATTACTACAAGGCCCTAGATTTACTAGAAGAATATGATCATGATAAAATAGTAAATAGAAAAGGTTTTTCTGATTCTAAGGTAATTACATATGAAGCTTGTATATGGATCTAATATTTACGAAAAAAATACGGAGAATGAGAGGTGGTTTTAATGAGCTCTAGAAAATATGTAGATGATTATGAGTATAAATCTAGTTCACAATATAATGATGTTATATCCTTGGTTAAAGCCTTACAAGAGCAAATAAGGTTTATATTAAAAAATGAATATTATAGTGAATGGTTGGAAAAAAAATTAGAAGAATTGAATAATTTAGAAATTTTTTTCCACGATTATTTTAGAGGATCAGGTATATTAGAGAATTACCAACATAAACTTTTAGATGAATCAATAACATATATGTTTAAAAAACATCCGGATGGAAGTTCTCCCAAAAGTAGCGATGTGGTTGAGTTTTACAATCAATCTGAAATTTATTGCAAATTTAAAAAATATTTAGATCAATTATATAGTATAGAGGATGAAATTCATGAAAAAATTACAGTAGAATTATGGAAAAAGTATTGTACACCTATAGCAAGTAATTTTAGACAAGGTGACCAATTTAGATATATAGTTCACTCAGGATACAATATTATCAAATTACCAGGATTACCAGGACATCAAAAGAATAGGCATGTTGATGGTGATTTTGTTTCGGCAAGTTTAATTTCAAATGAACAAATGCATATGTATAATGGAAATGTTGGTTTAATATTAGAGCCTAATGAATCAATTATAGCATCGTCTAGAGATGATTCTGGAACTAGAATTAGCGAAGTGCAAGGACTTAATTCTATTTTAGACTTTGGAAACGGAACATATGTAAATACTAGATTGGATTATCATGTTGAAGAGATTCCAACTAAAATACAATCCCCTGGTCATTTACATACTGAATTTATGAAAGAACTTGATAGAAGAAATGTGGATGCTTTGGATGAAGGGTGGCCGATTAACGAAGTAATTTTAGATGATAGAAGAATTAAAGTTATAGGAGTGTTTTTTAGAGTTGATGAACATAAATTGGCGTTACATGACTTTGTAAGAGCACATAATATGTCAGTTATGTATAAGGTACCCCTAAGAATCGTAAACGTGGAGCGATATAAAAAACAAAATGAAAAACAAAATGAAGAACATAATTATGAAAAATTGAGAAATATGATTAGAGAGCAAATAAAAGATAATTATGATTTAATACGCCTGTACTACAGTAACGTTGTATGGGTAGCAGAATTTGGCAATGAGGCTAAGAATATTTTTCGTGAAGAAATTGAAAGATATCTTGAAAGAGATATCGGTAAAAATGAGGATGACGTAGAACGTTGATTAGTAATATATAGAACAATTTGGCAGGAATTTGAAACATATTTCCTGCTATAAAAAATGAGAAGAAAAGTACAAATGTAGGCTATTTTTAGCATTTACGATAAAATCAAGAAGGAGTAGGGGGTAGAGCTCTTTTTTGAGAAAATAATTTTTTACTATTTTTAATTTTAAAATAAAAATAGAGCAGAAGTGGGAGATAGGTAGTACAAAAAAATTACTTAAGATAATTTAAAATAAAAATATAATTAAGAATAAATATAAAAAAATTAATAAATTTATAAAATTATTAAAATTTTAGATATTTATGAATTTTTAATAAATCTAATTTACAGATTACAAAATTCAATTTTGTGCAAAGTTTTAAAAATTTGTATTTTTTTTATAAAACGAACATCAAAATTTAAAAACCGAACATTTGTTAAATAAT
The DNA here is from genome assembly GCA_017939755.1 of Clostridia bacterium. Classification (GTDB taxonomy): domain Bacteria; phylum Bacillota; class Clostridia; order TANB77; family CAG-508; genus CAG-492. Next base: position 27,239 of record JAGBAJ010000042.1, read on the forward strand.
TTCGTTTGGATTAAATTATAAAATTTTAATTGCAGTTTGTGAATTTAATTTATAATTATTAAGCCTGAAAATCAATTTTAAGACATTTTATATTTAAACTCAAAGTTATTCATTTATAATATTAAATATTGTTTTAAATTAGATTTAAACTTTAGTTTATAATTTATATATTATTAGCTTTATAAAATTAATTACATATATAATAAATTTATATATGATTATTAGTCATGGATTTAATCTGATGAATCCTAATTAGTAATCATATTTTTTAACGTCTTAAAATCAAATTTAAGGCGTTTTTTTATTTTATATGATAAATTAGTTGTTCAGTTATAAAACTATCTTTAAATTTTATCTATAAAACTGGCTAAAATTTGCAGTTATAATTTATGTGTAAAAATGTATAAAAAGCCCTAAAATAACGGCTTACGAGAATCGATTTTAAGGCGTTTTTATTTAAAGGTCATATAGTTTGTTGTCTGTAAAATGCAGTCATTCTGGAGCTTTGGCGATTTTTAGTAAAATCACATAGTTGGATTTACAAAAATGTAGTAATACCAAAATACTCGAAAAAGCCCTAAAAAAGCGACGCACGAGAATCGATTTTAAGCCATTTTTATAAAAAGGTAATATAGTTTATTGTTGGTAAAATACGGCTATTCTCGTGATTATTTGGAGGATTTTTAGAAAAATCCGAGATAGAACTAAAAAATGAATAATAAATTTAATAGTCCAGTTTTTAAAAAAAAGACACGATAAAAAATACTCAAAGATAAATTATATAGAAAAGTCTTAAAAGTGGCTTAAATAGTAAGCTCACGAGAATTAAGTATAAGAGCCTAAAATAATAGAATAATATAAATTATTGAATAAAAAATCCTAAACAGCTATATGGCTGAAATAAGCATAAATACTGGCAGGAGGGGTCTTGTTGGGGCTCCAGGATAATTCTTCCTACGCTCTTTTGCACAAAACTTTGATTTTGTGCAATGTTACATTTCACTTTTTGGTACCCTACATAGACATATCTTATTGCTTCCCTCTTATACATTTATATAAATTATATTAGTTCTTTATTTCTATCTTTTATTTCTTATCTTTTAAGAGCTTAAATTATAATTAAAACAATCTATAGTTTCTTCAACATAGCTTTGAAGGAATCCTTTACTAATATTTTTTCCTTAAAATGCCTGTTTTAAAATTTCCATTACATCATCGTAACTTGCTTGCTTTGGATTTACTATCATTGCTCCATCATTTAATGATTTTTTTGCAATGGATTCAAAATCTTCTCTTTTTACTCCTGCTTCCGAAAGTTTTGTTGGCAAGCCAGATAATGAATTTAATTCATTCAGTATTTCTTCAATACACATAATTGTTTTGTTAGCTCTTTGTTCCTTTGGAGTTTGAATATATACTTCTTCGCCTCCTATATATAAAAGTAGTTTGGCATATTCCTTTTCTAATTTATCTTTATTAAATCTCATACAATGTGGCATTAAAATACTCATAGCATCTCCATGTGGTACTCTTGAAACTGCGCCAACACTATGTCCAATAGCATGAATTAGCCCCACCATAGAATTTGAAAAAGCCACTCCTGCCATAAGAGATGCATTTGCCATAGCATTTCGCACTTTTTTATCTTTTCCATTTTTAACTGCCAAAACTAAATTTTCTCTGATTATTTCAATAGCTGCTACTGCATAAGCATCACTCATTGGATTTTTTTGTATGCATGTATAACTTTCAATTGCGTGGCATAGTGTATCCATTCCCGTAGAAGCTGTTATCTTTTTAGGCAATGTCAAAGTCATTCTAGGATCTAATACAGCTGCATCAGGAACTAAAAAGTACGATATAAATTCCATTTTTACATTTTGCATACTATTAAGAATAACAGCTACCAATGTTGCTTCTGAACCTGTACCGGAAGTAGTTGGAATTGCAATAAACGGAATATGCTTCCCATAATAAATTATTTCGCACCCCATTAGTTGCATAATATCCTCTTTCTCTTGTGATAACACCATTCTAACACCTTTTGCTGTATCAATAACAGAGCCTCCTCCAACAGCTAATATTGCTTCACAATTTAATTCTTTATATTGCTTTACAATTTCTTTGATAATTTCTATTGAAGAATCTTGTGGGATTTTTGAAAATACACCTGCTATTTCAATTTCTTTTGTATCTATACCATCTATTACTGTTTGTAAAGTTCCTATCTTCTTTAACGTTTCATCTGTTAAAATTAATATTCTTTTTGCTCCCAATGCTTTAAACTCGTGTGGTATATTTTCTATTGCAAAATTTCCTGATAAAATCTTGCTAGCATTTTGAAATTCATAATAATTTGACATTTCTTTTCTCCTTATCTTGTTATTAAAATTTCACCATATGTTTTGATAAGTCCCATAGATTTATTTGGAACTTCCTTTAAAATACGTTTTGAAATAATTTTTGGAAATAAATAAGCTTCTACTATATCTATACATCTAACCAAGCTCATTGCTTTTCCAATTTCTCCCTTTAGTATGAACCTGTGCTCCGCATAAGCTTTGCTAACACCTAATCTTCCTGTAAACATTAGAAACGCTACATCTATGCTCTTAAATACAATTTCTAAATCTAATTTGTTTTCTTCTTTTAGTCTAATCAACTTTCCATTTTCCTTTTTAATAATTAAATTAACGCCTTGTATACCTGTATTAATGCCAAAAGTAAATCCTTCTTTCCATGGCTCTATTTCACTTTTAACGCTTAAATCTTTTCGATAAGTCAGCTTAAAACCTTTGTATAGAAAAAATAAGACTATTTTTGATATAACAGATTTTACTTTTACTATTACTTTTCTTTTCCAAGATCTTTTCATGCATTTCCTCCTATATTTCTGTTAAATTTCTGGATTTATCTATGTGCTAATTGAACATTTTTATATTTACTTACACTCATCTTTTTCATTCAAACTGATTATACAATTGATTTAAAACTTTCTCAAGTAGTATTCATTCGCATGGCTAATCGATGTTCGTGCGAATTTATTATAAAAAAAGACTGGTTATATTTCAAACCAATCATTTATAAAAGAGATAACACTGCTATTCTTTGTTTGCTATAATTTTTATTATATTTAATGTCTTTTAGTCATCAATATTACAATTTTAATTATATATGTTAGAAGTTAGTTGCAATCCTTCTTAAAACTAATTATCTCCCCCTCTGGACATTTCAATTTTAAATTATTACATTCATCATATATTGTAAAATTAAAAATTAATGTAAATTCATCATTCTTAGTATCCATTCGTTCACAATCTATTACTGGTATTACTTCTGAAAGTGTATATGATTTTCCCTCTTCATCTGTAATTTTATAATCTTCATCCTTTGTTATGTAATGGTCAGATTTTATAGTAAGTGCCAAGCCACTATTTGTTAACTTTATGTTGCTAATATCATTATTTTCAGATTTATATTCAATTGTTTTTCTGTTAATAAGTTGGTCTGAAATATCAAATTCCAATTTGTAATTATCTTCATATTCTATTGTAAATGGATTTCCATGATTTACATTGTATAAAATTACACTATCAAAACTTACATATAATTTTTTACTTTTAGGGAAGTTATCTGAAGATAGATGGACAACCTGCCTTAATAGATTATCATGTTTTTCAACTACACTCCATTGTCCCATCATTGGTGCTATGTTCTTGCTCCATATTCTTTGATCTTCGCTATCAATTGATATTTGATTATTATTTTCATCTGTGATTTCTAATCCTCTTATAGCTATTCCTTCATAATTTTCTACACTATCCTGTGTTATAAAATTAAATACTAAATCAAGATGTATATCATCCATAACCAAATAATCTACTTTAAACTTAACTTTTTCCTTTTCAATATAATCCATATCTATATTTTGAATATAATCGTTTTGTATAGCTGTTTGGATTCCTGTATCATCTATACCTTTAATTTTAAATAATTTATTAAAATAGGTCCCAGCATATACTAATCCGCTAAAGACTAGAATACTAAGCATAAAGCTTGCCACCATTTTTGGTGCTCTTGTGCTCTTTTTCTTGCACTTATTTAATTCACTTTGATATTTTTCATAAACCTGATTTTTAAATTCATTTTTATTCATCATATTTCTTGCTCTCCTTTTCTAAAATTAATTTTAATTTTTTTCTTTCTTTAGATAATTTAATGCTCTTGATTTTCCAATTGTATATAAATATGTTTTTAGTGAGTAATCAAAATTGTACTTATTGGGGTTTAATAATATGTATACAAAAACATCTTGTGCTAAATCTTGTGCAACATCTATTTTTCCAACATATCTTTGCAGAAAATATGTTAAATTTTCCATATACAAATCCATTATTTTATCAAAGGCTTCTTTATTTCCACTTAAAAATTCTTGATATAGTAATTTTGTATCTTCCATTTTTCCTCCCTTCTAATAGTTATACAATTCTAATTGCCAAAAGTAACGCTTTTCTATATAATATCTTTTTACCTCGAATTAAATTAGGATAAGAACAAAGCAGGAAAGTCAGCATGACTTTCCTAATGTATAAAAAAGCAGCACCTGGGATAGTCCCAAGTGCTGTAAAATAAAACAAATTAAATCAAAGTCTGCTTAATGTAAATCTCTTTATAATTCGCTTTTGCCATATAAGATCTCATACGAACTACGTGCATCCTCCGCAGCAGTGCGAGCTTCATCAGCTTTTTTCTGTGCTTTAGCTAATTCCTCGTCGGCCTCTTCTGCCTTAGATTCCAGATGCTCAGCCCAAAGCCTTGATACAACTTCGAATATACGCTGTTTACCATAATCGCTGATGACAATAATATCCTTATTACCTCCACCAGTACCAATGTATCCAATATCAGCTCCTGTATAGAATGCAATGTTACCAAGGTACTCCCAGAGCCCATCGGGAAGTGTATTCTCATTCACGTTGTTGAAATGTTTAATCTGCCAATCAACCTTGAGCTCTTTATAGATGGGCTCGTACTCATCCTGGAAGAATGGCCAGTTGGGTGCAATTTCACCAGTTTCCTTGTGACGATAAGCAATGCAAATTTTGGCCATGCTACCTGGAATCATCCCTATTGTATCCATACAATTGATAGCAAGTTTGTGATTGGCACCATTCCGAAGGATAGCCTCACGAACACATACGCAATCAAACCAACCAAGAAGTCTTCTTCTGCCAGTGGTAACACCACACTCGCCATTCACGTCATGAATGAAATTGTCTATCTCAAATTCGTAAAGATTGTTTTGGTCAAACTTCGTAACAAAGTGGCCACCACCAACCTTAGAAGCATAACCTTTGGCAATGAGAATAACTCCCTCTGTCAAATCATTAAGTCCAAGTCCTGCATCTGCCATTGCACCAGCAACTGTAGTATGTGTGGATGTAACCATATGACCGCCATTTCCAAAGATAGAATCCAGACCAAAAGCCTGAGAAACCTCCAGTACTACAGCCCAACCATGGAGTTTGGTGTAACGGATGATTTCTGAGCTATTTACAACATTGAGCTCCTGTACAGCAGTATACAGAGATTGCATATAATTGTCTATGCCATCAAATTCTGTTGCAATACTGTCCCAAATTTCCTGTGGAACATCTGGAATAGCTATAAAAAGCTCTTTCAATTCATCTGCATTTTTGCAAGCCTTTGCCTGAGCGAAGCGGATATCAACTCTAAGAGCTCTATACGCAACCGTAGGACCAACACCAGATCCAGTTGTGCCGACTTTATTTTTTCCGTCTTTTTTTGACTCATAGTATCCATCCATAAGTCTTTCAAGCATGGTTGAAAGTGTGGCACGCTCATCCACGAGAATTTTCTGACGCTGTTGCGAAGGAAGCACAGACATTTCGTCATGAATCCGGATAGGATCCAGAAGCATTCCGCCACCAAGCAGAATTATATCTGATACCAGACCACCGCTAGGAAGGTAGTGAAAATGGTATTCTTCCTCGGTAAGCGTATCGATGACAGTATGTCCCGCGTTTCCGCCTCCTTGGCCTCTGACATTAATGACAGAAAAGCCTTTTTCCTTGTAATCGCGAATAGCAATATCCACGATTTTCCCCTTGCCCTCGTCGCCAAAGTGCGACCCAACAACGGCCACACCAGCGTTATACGCAAGAAAGTTCTTCTTGTTGAGAGCATATGGAAAAGGTTTTCCTGCTTCTGTCTTTGCTTCATTAATCAAGTCAGAGACATTTGGAATTTTTTCATTCATTATATTCGACCTCCAATCGAATTATGTTTATGGTCGGGTATTCGTCAAAAGACTATACGCCTTTTGGGCTTATTCGCATATGCTGCATTTACGCAACATACAGAATAAGTACTTTGACTTTGTTTTTGGTATCAACCTCCAATATTTGTTAATTATTTTGTACACGAATTCCATACGGAAATTCATGTAGTATTATATTACCTTTTGGGTGTTATGTCAATTGATTTGCAATATAAAAAGAGAATCTATTGTAGAATTTGTTACGATTCACAGATTAATTGCATTTTATATAAGATTAGCGATATAGTGTAAATTTATAATATGAAGTTAAGGTGGGGACCAGCAAATTAGAGAATTTAATTTTTACAAGTGTATAACGCAGTAAAAACGTAAATTCTCTTATGTAGCTGGGGCGTAATATTATAAATTTACACTATATCGCTAATCTTTATTATTTAATTCTAAAGCTGTGAATCGTAACTAAAACTTAGGTTCTCTATATGTTATCTACCAAATAATTTTTTCAATTTTTGTATAATTCTTTTAAGCCAACTTTCTTTTTTTCCTTCTATAATTAGTCCCTTTTCCATTTGTTTTTTATTTTTTTCATCAGCCCAGTAATCTAAGTATATATTAGATAAAATTCCTTTGGTTATATCAGATATATTCTGCTCATTTATATCTTTGCTATAGTCTATAGAAAAATCATACTTGGTGTCCATATTTCTTTCTAATGACAATATTAGCTCTTTAGGAAGTTTGTTATAATTTTTTATAGACATGTTATTAATTATTGTTAATGCTTCTGTGCAAGCTCTACTATATTCATCATTCATTGCCATTATCCCCTTCCATCTTTTGATATATTTTGTTTAAATATGATTTAGCATCATTATGACATTGAAAAGAAACTTTATTAGCTATGCTTTCAATGTCCTTTACTGAGGTTAAAACAGATGTGTCTTGGGGTTGAATTCCATATAATAATTCGTTTTGCTTCGTTATTAATGCCATTTTTCTTCCTATATTATTACAAATTTTATTAATATCTTGCTCACTTATTGATCTAAAAACTGGCATATTAAGAATTCCATTGATATAATCTCTTGTTAAGTATTTCTGTAGGGATTTTGAAACTTCTTGGATAGACTCTGGATATTTTTGGTACATTTCCATCATAATATCTATATCTGACTTACCATCATAATTTGTATCTGAATCACAAAAAGCCATGCTCATGTCGTAGTACATATCTGGATTACGAACTATCCCGCTCTTTTCATCAAAAATTAGCCTACAATTATCGCTTTTTATATCAGTATTTCCAATAAAAGCTGATATAAAAATATATTTCTTAAAGAATTCCTTTCTTTGTTGCCAAAATTCGATTGGAATGCTAGGATATAAGGCACTATATGTGTACGCATCTAATTCGATGCTATTGTCTATTCCAATTGGTAATTGTGGTAATCTAATATCCTGAGAATTAAATGTAGTCGTATTTTCTAAAAATTGCTCACCATCCCTTAGAATATCCATAGATAAACAGCCAGTTTTTCCGTTATCATCTTGTGTAAGCTGAATATTTGCAGTACGTATTCCTGCCGAGTTAAGTATAAGAGAGCCTAGTAATTCCCTTAAATCTGTATTTTTACCAGTAAAGCAATTTTTTTTATAAAGTCCCTTCTTTCCCAGCTCTGGAACATAGTATTCTTCTATAATAGAGCCATCGCTTGCTTGTAAGTTATTTTCACTATTTATTTTCTTACAGTCATGTAAATTAATTCTATTAAAGTTCATTTATTTCTCCTTTGTATGATTATAAAATGTTTAACCCCTAAAAATTGGTTTTGTTTAATTTTTCTACTAGTTCCTTGTTATCTTTTGTTGATATTGTTAATTGCATAATTTTATCTGTAAATTCAGTATTTGATGAGTTTTGCATTGCTCTTCTTAATCTGTACATTGTTGCTAGCTCTTCTGGCTTTAGCAATAAATCTTCACGTCTTGTTCCAGATTTGTATATATCAATTGCTGGGAATATTCTTCTTTCTGCCAAACTTCTGTCTAAATGAACTTCCATGTTACCTGTTCCTTTAAATTCCTCAAAGATAACCTCATCCATTCTACTTCCTGTTTCTACTAATGATGTTGCAAGTATTGTTAGACTTCCTCCATTTTCTATATTTCTGGCAGCTCCAAAGAATTTTTTTGGTTTATGCAATGCTGCTGGATCAAAACCTCCAGATAGTGTTCTTCCGGAAGAAGGTATAACTAGGTTGTATGCTCTTGCAAGTCTAGTTATACTATCTAGTAAAATTACAACATCTTTGTTTTGTTCCACTAGTCTTTTTCCTCTTTCTAGTACCATTTCGGCAACTTTTACGTGATGCTCTGGTAATTCATCAAATGTAGAATATATAACTTCTCCTTTAATAGATCTTTTCATATCTGTAACTTCTTCTGGACGCTCGTCAATTAATAAAACAATTAATTCTACCTCTGGATTATTTTCAGATATACTATTTGCAATTTTCTTTAACAAAGTAGTTTTTCCTACCTTTGGTGGAGCTACTATCATTCCCCTTTGCCCTTTTCCAACAGGACAAATTAAATCAATTATTCTCATAGCATATTCATTAGATTTAGTTTCTAGACTTAATTTTTCTGTTGGATATATTGGTGTTAGGTCATCAAATTTTCTTCTTCTGTATGCCTTTTCTGGAGCTTCTCCATTAACTTCTCCTACATAAATTAAAGCAGGAAACTTTTCACCTTCTTTAGGTTGTCTTGCAATACCTTTTACTTTATCTCCTTTGTCTAATTTAAAACGTCTAATTTGAACAGGTGATATGTATACATCTTTTGGTGTAGATAAATAGTTTTCTCCTCTTAAAAAACCATATCCATCTGGTAATACTTCTAAGATTCCTTCTATTATTTGGTCATCTGCATTTGTTACCTTATATGTTCCACTTGATGGAGCTTCATTATTGTTTTTTTCTGTGTCACTATGCTCTTTACGATCTAATGCATTTGTTGAAACAATTGTTTCCTCTGTTGTTTTCTGTAATGTAGCATCATTGTTTTTCTCTGATAGAATTTTAATAAGCTCGTCCTTTTTTAACTTTGAAACATTTTTGATACCTTTTTCCTTTGCTAGTTGTCGCAATTCGACTAAAGTACATTTTTCGAAATTCATAAATTTCCCCCTATTAATATTAAATTTTATTTTTTCTTGGAATTTTATAAGAAATAATAATTCTTTCAGAATTTAAAGTATAAAACAAAGTGGGCATGATTAATGTTCTCTGACATTTAGGATTACTTTTCATGCCTTGTTTTGGTTGCCTCACATATATTTTCTGCAACTTATTTAGTTACTCATGGCTAATAGATGTATAATATTTAACGAAGCTTTTTATATACTAGAGACATTTTAGTCCCTAGTTTGTAATATCAATATATACTCTTTCGTTAGGCAAATACATGCCAAGTTTTTCTCTTGCTACGTCTTCAATATACTCTGTTGAATTGATATTACTTTTTATATGTTGCAACTTTTCATTTTCTGCTTGTGCTTCAACTATTTGATTTTGATAGTCTTCCGCTTCTCTGTCGTAAGAATCCATTGTTTGTTGTTGCATTAAACATACATATACAAAATATCCAATAACTGCAATAATTATTAATCGATTTACCTTAAGTTTTTTCTTCATATGTAAAATCTCCAATACAAAATATTTTTTTATGGCTATATTATAACACATTATTATTCTTTTTCCAGTATTTTTTTATTATTTGGTAATGTTTTTTGTTTAATTATAACTTTTTTTAGATAATTAAATAATTTTGTTATTGGAGAAAACATTATTTTAATCCATTTAAATATAAAACTAGTTATATAAGAAACTAACTTTATCATATAATTAGCAATGCAAGAAGCTAAACTTAATACATATTTACTTAATAGTGTAAAATAGAAAACTACTCCCACAATTAAACCTAAAACCATATATGATCTTATTTCACCATTAGTGTATGTTATAGCAGATATAATAATAACTATACCAGATAAAATCCAAAATAACACGTCCTGAATGTATGTTATAAAGTTAATGGTTTTAATAGCCCTGCGTTGTGCTCTAAAAAAATCAAATATTAGTCCAATAATAATACCAGTAATATTAAATACAATTAATACTCGTATTTGATTATATAAAATATCATCCAAAATAGAGCACTCCTTTATTTAAATATTTTACCTAAGAAACCGGTATCCTTTTTATCTATGCTCTTATCACTATAACTCATACTATTAATAGTACCATCCACTATAACTTCTTCTGAATCAATATTAAGTTTACTAATACGTAAATCTTCTCCCTTAACTGTTAATAAGCCTAAATGTGTTTGAACAATAACAATTTGATCATCAAAACTTAATACATCCAGAGCCCCTGAGATGTTTAATTTTTCTCTACTTTCAAGTATGAGATTCTGTATAATATTTGATTTTTGAACCTGACTTTTTCTGTCTTCAATACCCATAGCTTTTCCATCACTCCTTTGTAAAATATATATTCATATATGTGAGATATATACCAAACATATTCCAAACTACAGATATCTATTTTTATGCAAATGTTTGTTTGATGTTAAAATTGCTCTAAACCAAATTCGGGGTATAATATAAATTTATAAAGTGAAGTTAAGGTGGGGACCAACAAGTTAGAGAATCTAAATTTTACAAGTGTATAACGTAGTAAAAAATAGATTCTCTTATGCAGTTGGGGCGAAACGTATAAATTTATATTATACCCCGAATTTTATTCGAAATATATTTAAATGTCAAAATAAGAAACAATTGTTTGTATTATTTATTTTATTAATTCCTTGTGTATTCGCTCTAATACATCATTTCCAACAATAGTATTAAAAGTTAATCGGATCTTACCATTATTAATATCTATTTTTTGTATTTTAGTATCTTCCGCTTCTAATAAGTTAATTGTACTACCTAGTACATTAGTGTCATTAGTTATACCATATCCTATAATAGATATTCTAGATATCTTCTTGCTAGTTATATGATAATCTTTAAATACACTACCTGAAATGTACTCTAATTTTCTATAGTCTCCAGCCTTTAATAATATACGTATTTCATATATGTTATCTATATACTCAATAGGCATTATTTGATTACTAATAAGCATCTTATAAATATCAATTATATTTGTATTGTTATTTTTCATTTGTACTAGCACAAGTTCATCGTTCTTTACAAGGCTCTTAACTTTTTGAACTTCTATTTTGTTATTTACTATAGTACCCTCATCTTCGTTAAATGTTGATTTAGCCATTATAGGAATATTAAATTTTTTACCTAGCTCTACGCATCTGTTATGAAGCACCTTTGCTCCTTCATTAGATATATCAAGCATTTCATCGTATGAAAGCTCTTTTAATTTAACCGCTTCTGGAAATTTTCTAGGATCAGTTGTAAATACTCCCTCTACATCAGAATATATATAGCAACATTTTGCATTTAGAGCTGCAGCAACCGAAACAGCAGTTGTATCTGAGCCTCCTCTTCCCAGTGTTGTTATATCTAAAGTTTCATTTATACCTTGAAATCCCGCAATTATAACTATCTTTCCATGCGATAGTTCATTTGTTATTCTAGAGGAATCTATATGCTCAATTATGGCATCTTGATTTGTATTATTTGTATATATACCGGCCTGCCATCCAGTAAGAGAAACTGCTTTGTATCCCAATTCATTTAGTAGTATACTTAGTTTAGAAATAGATACTTGTTCCCCTGTACTTAGCAATACATCTAGTTCCCTATTGCTAGGATTAGGTGATAACATATATGCTTCTTCTAGTAAATGATCTGTACTTTTCCCCTGAGCAGATACTACTACTACCACATCATAGTTAGCTTCTTTTAATTTAATAATTTTATCAGCAACTACTTTTAGTTTATCGTTATCTGCTACAGAACTTCCTCCAAATTTTAAAACAATAGTATTCATTCAATTTCCTCTATAAAAAAATTTAGTCTACAATAAATTGTAGACTATACTATATTATATTATTAAAATAATTTTATGACACCAGTTGAAATCATAGCCCATAATATTATAACAATGAATACAAACGTAGCTACATTTTCTATTATTCTTCTTAAAGATTTTCTTTTTTCATATGTAACATATCTATCATTTGATTCTCCAATTAATTTAAAGTTATTAACAAACTTTTCCGCTTCATCTACGTTAGTACATAGCAAAGGCAATTCAAATTCTCTTAGGAATGAATGTATATCTTCACATCTAATTACAAGAACATATGTTTTCATAAGAAATGAAGTTCGTAACGTTCTGCTAACAAAGACATTTTTTATATCATTATATTTTAACTCATACTTTTGAAAACCTTGTTTTAATATTAACTTATCTTTTTTACAAGTTACTTCATAAGTATTTCCATATATAAATAAACCAACAAATAGTACCAATAATCCAATGCTTACTAAAAATACTTTTAATTCGAAAACTGAAATAAGGGCTCCCATAACCACAGTAAATATAGATAAAGCTACTATCCAGTTTTCTTTAAGTGTTTTAAAAGGTTTTCCTGCTATTTTTACATCAGATTTTTCTATCCCATCTATTTCAATAAATCTACGATCGTAGTTTGATTTACTTAACTCTTTATAATTCATATTAACCTCCATTTCTTTTAGGCACAAATCTTGTGCAAAAGATAATTCCGCTTTTGTTATACATTACTTAATTAACCATTTCAAATAGCTTATCATAAAGTCATTTAAATCTCCATCCATTACACTTTGAACATTTCCTACTTCGTAATTTGTTCTATGGTCTTTTACAAGCGTATATGGGCAAAATACATAAGATCTTATTTGGCTACCCCAAGCAATATCTTTTTGCTCTCCTTTTAAGTCATCGATTTTTTCTTTTTGCTCTTGCTCTTTTAATGCAAATAATTTAGACTTTAACATTTTCATTGCTGTTTCTCTATTTTGTATTTGGGATCTTTCTGTTTGACAAGCAACTACAGTGTTTGTTGGTATGTGTGTTATTCTTACAGCAGATGATGTTTTGTTTATATGTTGTCCACCCGCTCCAGATGCTCTATATGTATCTATTCTTAAGTCATCCGAATTTATTTCTATTTCTATATCTTCGGTTATTTCTGGTAATATTTCTACAGAAGCAAATGAAGTATGTCTTCTCCCTCCTGCATCGAAAGGTGATATTCTAACTAGTCTATGAACGCCTTTTTCGGATTTCATGTATCCATATGCAAAATCACCATTTATTTCGAAAGTAACACTTTTTAGTCCCGCTTCATCCCCATCAAGGTAATCTAATTCCTTTATAGTATATCCGTTACTATTAGCCCATCTAGTATACATTCTATATAACATTTCTGCCCAGTCTTGAGATTCTGTTCCGCCTGCTCCAGGATGAATTGTAACAATTGCATTGTTTAAATCATACTTATCTGATAATAGTGTTGTAATTTCTAGATTATCAATTTCTTTTGAAATAGAAGCGGTACTTTTTACAAGCTCATTTGCAAGATTTTCGTCCATCTCAAGTAGTAATAACTCATTTAGCTCCATTAAGTTGCTTAAATTGGATTCTAGTTTGTTATATGAATCTTTTCTGTTTTTTAGGATTTTAATTTGCTGTAATACTTTACCCGAAGTTTTATTATCATTCCAAAAATCAGGGTTAGTCGTTTGATTTTCTAAATCTGCTAAATCCGTTTCTAATTTAGCAAGGTCAAAGGGACTCACCTATACTTTCCAATTTAGATTTATACGATTGTAGTAGTCTACTATTTTCATCTAATTCAATCATGTATTGCACTTCCTTTCTAATTTGCTCTCCAAAAATTCTTTTAGTTTTTAGATAATTGTCCTTTATTTTTTTCTAAAAAAAAATATAATTTTATTCCAAACTTTTCTAAGAAAATTACCTTGATATTTAATTAGCTTGTTATCTTTATTTGCAGTATTATTTATGTCATCATCTATATTTTGATTGGACAATGATATGTTTTTTTTATCAAATACATCTACACTATATTTCATACTCTTTTTATAATCTCTACGTAGGTTTTCTTTTTCTTGAAGTTTAATTATACCTGCTCTCTGCTCTGGAGTTGATAAATAATCCATCAAAAAACTAAATAAAATAGCTTTTGTTTCTGGAAGTAATGAAGCCTTTAAATTCTCAAAATCATTTGAATAACAAAATGTATGATTTACATTTCTCTGCTCTTCAATCATATTAAGAACATCTTTTGGAATCTTTAAATATACATCCCTTTCGGTATTATTTATTATAACATACACCTCTTGAAATGCATTTCTGTATATTTCTGTCACAAGCATCAACTCCTATCCTCTTGCTCAACTTCTCTATTTCCATTTCTATTTAATTCCTGATTTATAATTTCATTTGCTTTGTCAACCTCGTCTTTTGCAACTACACCTGTTAAATTTGCAATATCACGAGTTGTCATTTTACTATGTTCCTCATCTATTTTTATACCTCTGTTATCTATCTGAGGCATATGTATAACCTCTCTGGAATTATTAAAAATTGTAGCATTCGGAAATAGTTTTGATAATTTATTTATATATTCTTCGTCATACTCTCTTCTTCCTGTGCATATTCCATTTACAAGACTAGAAGGTATTCCTCCTGGAATTGCGGACCAATTACAATATGGTGGTTTATTATTTATATGGAAATCTTTTCCATTAGGTGAATCTGGTTCAATTAAATGATCAAAAATTGCAATTTCTTCGGTTGTATATTCATCTTTTAATGTTTCCGGACTTTCTGCCTTTTTCTTTTCATATTCAAAATAATCCATATGTATTAAGTGCTCTACCGCAGGATTAGTTTCATCAAAAAACAAAAGAACAGATCCATTATCCCCTCTTAATCTTCCTCTATTTCGATGCTCGCTAAACATTATTGGGTATTTGTCTTGTTCTTCAGTGTTCATTCTTGAAAGAAACGCACAAAAAGCTCCTTCCATTTCACTTTCTCTTATTCCAAACCATTCACTTGCTAAAATTCCTTCTTTTGCTATACATTCTAATAATTCAATGTTGTTTGTACACTTATGATTCAACATTCCACCTTTAATTTCGACTAAGCCATCTTTTAAACTCATTGGTTTTACTGGTACTTTGTTTGCTTCTTTCTTAAATTTACTATACATTTCTTCTATAGCATATATTAATTTTTGTTGCTCTTCACTTTCCTCTTTCCAATGCTCGGATAAAGACTTTAATTCGCCCTCTTCTTCTATATTTCCGCCTTCTATTCGCATCTCTATTTTACCTCCATACCCAAGTCTACATGTTATATTTTAATTATAGCATTCTGTATTTTTCATTGCAATATTTTTCTTAATTACAAACTGCCTTCCTTACACATTGTACCTATTTTAACCCATATTGATTACTATGTTTTATCATAGTAATTATAACATCTAACCGAATCTAAATGAATTACCTTGTTATTTTCCAATAAATGGTTTATAACCCATTTTGAAACTTCACACATGCCTTTGTCTATATTTTCTTTTACAATGTCAACATAATAATCTATAGAATTATATTTTCTTCCAGGGTCTGTTGCATCTGCCAAATAAATAATTTTTTCTAACAAACTCATGTTTGGTCTGCCTGTTGTATGAAATCTTATGGCATTAATCATGTCTTCTGTAAAAGCATATTTATCTTTACAAATATATGCTCCTATTTTGGCATGGAGTAAGTTATGATTTACCGCTTCTACTTCATCTAATACTATATTGTATTTATTTATATATTCTTTTTCTTGATCTTCCGTCAATTCTTTTGCAATATCATGTGCTATAGCAACTAATTTTACAACCTCGCTATCAACCCCATATATCTGCGCATACTCAAGAGCTCTTTGGACAACCCCTTCAGAATGCTTAAATCTTTTTTCAGATAATATATTTTTTACATCATTATATAAAGTTTTATATTCAACCAAAATAACCTTCCTTTCTGTAAATGATGTTCTTCTCATTTACACATTAACATTTTACTTTTTATCTCTATCAACACTAATTTTACCATATACTCCTCCACCGCCAACTTGAATGTTTACATTACCAGTACATGCATCTTTAATAATATTTGCTATTTTCTTTCCAACAACCTTTTCTATATCTTCTCTTGATGAATTGTGTAGAATGTTCATTTCAGTATTGAATTTATCTAATAGCTTATTTATTGTTTTAGTTCCCACTCCTGGTATAAATGTCAACGGAATTTGATATATATATGGTGGTCTAAAATTTGGACTTGTGGTTTCTTTTTTATCCTTTATTAGCTCTATCCTATCAAAAACTCCTATTGTAATATTAGAGCTATCACAATCTGGGCAATATAGTACAGGAGCTTTGCCTTCAACCCTTTTACCACACTTTTCACAGAAAGTTCTATGATACTTTCCCAGTTTTGGATCCAATCCGTAATTTGCTAGAATCTTTCTTCCACCTTCATTTTTTAGAGCCATAACTAATTCTTTAAAACTTATATCTTCTAATAAAAACTTATTATATTCTCTAGCAATTTTAGGCAAAGAGTGTGCATCCGAATTCGTTATAAAAGTTTTGTTTTCTAGCTCTGAAATTTTATCTGCTAAGAAACTATCAGAGCTCAGCCCTAATTCTATTGATGGAATTTTATTAAACTTTTCCTTAAATATTTTAGATAATCGATCTGTGCAATTTCCATAGAATCCTTTATGAGGTGTAAAGACATGTGCAGGAATTAAAATTCCATTGTATCGCTCTACTATATCAATCAATTCATATGCTGAAATATCTGCTCTTTGTGAACTTAATGTTATATTTTTTATATGATTACTCATTTCTTTAGAAAAGTTTTTTATATCCTTTATAGTTGGAAAATAACATAAATTATGCGCACTTGCTGTTTTTCCTTGTTCGTTTACTTCAGATGTTTCTATTTCACTTCCTAAAATAATACATACTTTATTTTTGTATATAATTCCACCATCAGCAATTTCATGTGCACTTCCTGATGATAAAAAATTCTCTATATCTTGTATTACATAAGGCGATGCACAATCTATTATTCCAACAACATCAATTCCCTTTCTATCAGCACACTCATTTGCTATATTAGCAAAATTAAGTGATTTGGCAGCTGTTATTTTTATAGGTTTTCCATTTTCAGATCTTCCTATATGTATATGTAAATCGGCAAAAATTTCTTTCATATTAAAATTTCATCCCTTTCTCTATCCGCTCAGAAGGCTCACATAGTTTGTGTATATCATAATATTTAGTATTTTTCAACTCTTTCGGAGAGAGTAGCAATCTCTGACAATTAGCAATCAAAATGTCGTTCCTTGTAATTTGGGAGTAAATTTAAAAATAGAGCAACAGAAGCGGAAGATAATCTTCCACTTCTGTTAAATTGTACTAATCCTCAATCCATTCAATTTCGTCAAAGTCAAGCTCTCTACCGATAAGAACAACGGGTTTCTGGTAACCTCCTTTGTATTCGTTTATAGGAACAATTGTGGCTGCTCTAGCAACAAAGGCTTTACTCAGTTCATCGTTTGTCAATCTTATTCTGGGCTTGATTTTCTTAGAAAGCTTTTGTTTTGTTTCATCAAACTCTGCATCATCAATAACGTACACATTATTAGCATATTTTAGCTTAATAGAAACAAGTTTACTACATGGAAAATGGGAAACCAATTCTGAAATAATATGACATGAGATTTTCTGTTTTCCATTTTCATTAGTGATACGCTGATTTGTATCACACCAACAGAATTCATCTCTTGCGACCTTCGATAAATTGGTTTTGGCTCTCACCCATAGTGGTACTAATCTTGGAAATGACCCGAAACTTGCATACCTATCTTCAGGAGGCAATTGCTCAGGGTTTTCAATTCCTTTTCTAATTCGATCAAGATCTGAACTGGGACAAATACTAAAGATTCGCTCCCATGGTCCATTATATGGTACAAGCTTTTCATGAGTTTCTTCTACCAATGTGGGCTCTGGATTATTAAGAATATTATCCAAAACATTTGCTTTTAGCCAGCCTATAATTCTCTCAAACGTTTCATCAAGGCTGATGCTCTGCGGTTCATTGTCCATAGCTGCGTATTCGCGATCACAATCTGTAGTGTTAATCAGCATTGAGGATCTTACACCATTTTCACCAGTGTGATTGCCCAAATACAGTAAATACCTGCGGGGCTCTTTGTTAAGCTTGGCGTGAATTTTAATAGAATTCATAAACCAATTCTTATCCTCTTGCCACTTATCACCCACATACAAATAATACTTTGGCCCAGATTCATCTTCGAATACTTCGAGGCATTCGTGAGAAATATGTACGCTGCAAAGAGCTGCAGTATCACTCCACCTTGAATCAAGCATTCCCTGTTTACGACTAAATGTTAGTTTGAAATCTTGCCCTCTAATGTACCGAACCTTTTTGTATTTTGCTTCGCCAGATCCATATGAGTCGAATTCAACAACGATTCCAGGAACCCTCCAATTTCGTTTTTCCAGCTCTGTAATAATGTCACTTGCTATGCTGTCAAATGGAAACTGTCTAGAGTGTGGATACAAGAATTTTGGTTTTACATCAAAAATAGACATGAACATTCCTCCTATAAGTTATCTGGATGGAATTGCACTCCATCTAGATAGTCGAAAGCTATGGTTGTCTACAGCTGCTGTGTTAGAATGGTTGAACCTTTTGATAAGACCTTCAAAAGCTTGATATTAAGCTTCGCAAGATCCAGCTGGATAATGTTCTTCTCGTTTGTTTTCATTTTTTTCCTCCTAAGTCTAGGGTATTTAAACGGATTCGTGCTAATGTCTGACCGTAAAATATTTATATTATAATTATTTTCCACTAGCACATAATATACTTAAATTACTGACACATGCCTAGTAATTATGGGTTTTATTGTAACATGGATTTATGTAAATGTCAAACTTCTTGTACTAATGCCTTCAGAAATTTCCATATTCTTTGCAATGATTCTATTTCTACTCTTTCGTCTGGACTATGGGCATCAAAAATATTTGCTCCTATGCAAATGTACTCTAAATTATCTATTCTATCTTTAAAAAATCCTCCTTCAAGTACTCCCTGTGTTATTAATTTTTCCATATCTTTTCCAAATAATTTTTTATATAAATTGGCTGTTTTATTTACTAAATTGCTTTTATAATCTGGCTCAAGTCCTTTTAGTTCTTGATTCCATATTATTTCTATATCATTTCTTCTTAGGTTATTATCTAGTTGGTTCAAATATTGTGCTCTAAGTTTCATGCAATTACTTCGTAAAGAATATTCTAATCTAATATAATCATCTTTTTCATTTATTGCCCCAAAATTGGCTGATAATATTTGATTTCCATTTTCATCGAAACTAATTGCACCATTATTAAATGAATTAATAAAATTTATTATTCTCAATGATGTTTCTTTTGAAGTAACTTCTTCTTTATTTTTGATTTCTAAAAATTCAATTTTTACCTCTTCTCCATAAAATTCCTTTTGCTTTTTAATTTCCAGATTTACAAATTCTTTTATATCTTTATTACACGCAAATTCTACTTCAAAATTTCTTGGTATAACATTTACTAAACTTCCACCTTTAATACTACTTATATATACCTCACCTATTTTAGCTAAAATTTCTATTCCAAGTTTTATAGGATTTCCTCTTTTTTTATCTGCAATACATCCTCCTGAATGGCCGCCTTTAAAATTGCTATATGATAGTTTGTAAAACTTCATATTACTTACTTTCATGTACTCCTTTTTTACTTTTGCAAACCACTCCATACAATTTGCAGAGCTAATTACCATCTTATTTTCATTTCCATTATCTAGTGAAATAATTTTTCTTGACTTTATTTGCTCTATATCTATATATTTGGCACCATCCATCGTAGTCTCTTCTTGCACTGTAAATATACATTCAAGTTTTGGTGTTTTCAGTTCATTCGAATCTAAAATAGCTAGTATAAATGCAACACCAACTCCATTGTCTGCTCCTAAAGTAGTTCCATTAGCTTTAATAAATTTTCCATCTTTTACCAATTCTAAAGCATCTTTCTCAAAATTATGATTGCTCCATTCTTCTTTTTCACAAATCATATCTGTATGTGCTTGAAGACCCAACCATTCATAGTCTTCAAACCCTTTGTCCGCATTTTTTCTGATTATTACATTAAAATATTTATCTGTATAGTATTCTAAATTTCTAGCTTTAGCAAATTCTAATAAGTAGTCCCTAATTTTTTGTTCATTTCTAGATTTTCTAGGAATTTCACTTATTTCCTTAAAAAACTTTAGCATTTCTTTTGGCTCTTCTTTATTTATGTCTAATTTTTCCATATATATCATCTCCAATATAACTACCATTCCTCCATGGCACAAATCAATTATCTTTCACACTAAATATATCTTTTTAAAAATTCCTTTGTCCTTTGCTCTTTTGGGTTTCTTATAATATCTTCTGGCTTCCCTTCCTCTACAATTTTTCCATCAGCAATAAATATTGCACTATCAGCTACCTCTTCTGCAAATTTTATTTCGTGAGTAACAATTACCATTGTTTTTCTTTCGCTTGCTAATTGTTTTATAGCTTTTAGAACTTCTCCTACCAGCTCTGGATCTAAACTACTTGTAGGTTCATCCATACATATAATCCTGGGATTTATTGCTAAACTTCTAGCAATACCTGCTCTTTGCTTTTGTCCACCTGATAATTCACATGGATAACTATCAATTTTATCTATTAATCCCATCTTTTCTAATGCTTTTTTTGCTATTTCTTCTGATTCTTCTTTGCCCTTTTTTAGTACATACTTAAGAGGTTTTATAATA
This sequence comes from Clostridia bacterium, assembly GCA_017939755.1. Classification (GTDB taxonomy): domain Bacteria; phylum Bacillota; class Clostridia; order TANB77; family CAG-508; genus CAG-492. The sequence continues at coordinate 48,517 of JAGBAJ010000042.1, forward strand.
TTCTCTTTTATTGTTAAATGTGGAAATAAATTAAAGTCTTGAAATACCATTCCTATTTCTAGATTTATTTTGTTTAAAATTTCCTTATTATTATAAATTGGTTTTGAATTTTTGTATTCTTTAATCATGCTACTGCCATTTACAATAATATTTCCACCATCTACTTTTTCTAAATTGTTAATACATCTTAGTATTGTTGATTTTCCAGTGCCTGATGGTCCTAAAATTACTAGTGTTTCTCCTTCTTTAACTTCAAAGGAAATGTCTTTAATTATTTCTGTACCATTAAATTCTTTCTTTAAATTTTGAACTTCTAATACATTCATATGATTTCCTCCTTTAACTATAATACTCTAATTTCTTCTCTGCTTTATTAAATAAAATAGATATTATGAACACTAAAACTAGGTAATATCCACCAGCAATCAGAAGCGGAACTATAGAAAAATTGTAGCTTGATTGTTTTTGTGCGAAACTAAACATTTCTGCAACACCTATAATTTGAGCAAGTGATGTAGTCTTTATAAGTGAAATCACTTCATTTGAAATAGCTGGCAAAATTTTCTTTACAACTTGTGGTAAAACTATTAACATAAATATTTGTATTTTATTGAATCCTAAAGTAAACCCAGCCTCCCATTGTCCTTTTGGAATACTATTTATTCCACTTCTAAATATTTCTGCGAAATATGCTGCATAATTTATTACGAAAGCTATTATTATTGCCACAAATCTGTCATAACTAAATTTAAATAAATAGTATGGTGCAAAGTATACAAATATTATTTGCAAAATCATAGGAGTTCCTCTAATTAATAATACATATAACTTCATAATTCCTGAAATCAATTTATTTTTTGAATTCTTTAAAACAGCAACTAATATACCTAGAGGTATAGAAAATATTAAGGTAATTATGAATATTTCTATACTTGTTCCTAGTCCTGAAAATAGTATTTTTGCTATATTTAAAATTTTATCTATATTCATATATTTATATTCCTTTCTTGTTTTATTTAAAGATTCACATAGCTAGAACAATAGCAGGCTGATTATCATCTCAAATTATTTAATAAAGTGCTCAGCCCGCGTATGATTGTTCGTGCGCCAAATTTTCAAACTATTCCCCCTTTAAATAAATCATATTTTTTCCAAACCATTTATTTGAAATCACGTCTAATTTACCTTGATCTTTTAATTTATATAAAGCGTCTTGGATTTTGTCTTTTAACTCTGTATTTCCCTTTTTAAATGCAATTACGCTTCCTGATGATGTAGATATGCCTTCTGATTTTATTGTTATATAATCTTTCTTTTGTGATTTTATTAAGTAGTTTCCAATTGTACTTGAACAGCATACTGCATCAATTCTGCCCATGTCTAAATCCATAAATGCTGTTAAGAAATCACTATATTGGACTATTCCTACACCTTTTCCAAAATCACTTTTTTCTAAATCTTCTTGTTGAACAGATCCCGTTTGAACTCCGATAGTCTTTCCTTTTAAATCATTTTGTGATTTTATTTTACTTCCATTCTTTAGTATAAAATACATTTCACTTTTTATATAAACATCTGATAATGTCATATTGGCATTTCTATCTTCTGTATATGCAAATCCATTCCAAATACAATCAATCTTTCCTGAATCCAATTCTTGCTCTTTTTCTGCCCACGATATAGGTTGAAACTTAACTTCCATGCCTAGCTCTTCTGCAACAGCTTTTGCCAAATCTATATCAAAGCCAACAATTTCATTGTTATCATCTCTAAATCCCATTGGAGGAAAACTATCATCTAATCCTATTACTAAAATATTTTCTTTTGATTCTTGTTTTTGGTTAGCAAAATAAATTATTAAACCTATTATTGCTACTAATGCTATTATTCCTATTATTTTTATTAAATTTTTCTTCATATTAAATTCATTCCTTTCTTTTTTTGACTTTTTAATTATGAAGTCAATTATTTTTAAATCAAAAAAAGATATAACAAAAAAACTATTTATAAGATTTTTATTTTCCTACAAATAGTTTTTAAGTATATCTTTTATTTTAAAATATTTTTAAACTATCGTAGGCACAGCATTTTAAGCCTGTACCTACGCTACTTACAGCATATGGTTACAAGCTCCTACGATGATGATGTAATTGGTTTAAAAATATTTTTGACTTCATAATTATTCTCCTTTTTTATTTTAAAAGTAAATTTATGGTAGCATGATTATTTTTATTTGTCAAGCTTTTATTTTTTCCTGCAGAGCAAAGACGTAAAAAACTCTTGCATATACTAGAAAAAATAGAAAATCATGCTTACCCCTCCTATAATAGGACAAATCGGAAAGCAAGCATGACTTTCCGAATGTATGAAAAAGGGATTCAGACATACGCCCGAACCCCTCCGTTGCTTTGATAGATAATTTTATTCTCCTGGCTTTGCATAGCCATATCTGAGAACTCCGTCCTTATCCCTATACGAGATAATTCCGGAACTGTAGTATCCCGTTTTTACAGACTTTCTGTATTCGTCCGTTGTGTCGCGCATCTGCGGATTTTTACCACAATTCGGACATATTGAACAGTTTTTGTCTTCACAGGCTACGCAATCATAGTACCGTTTCTCATCCATCATGCAAACCTCCTTGTTATTAGATTCTTATGCAACGATTGTGCTTTGCTTATTGCATAACACTTTACTATTTTAACATTTTTTATATAAAATATCAATAGTTTTTTCATGTCTCTAGATTGTTTTGTAGCACATATATTAATTAAAGACTGGTCCTTCGTTTTTATATTTCGTAATTTTTTCCTTAGTTACTTTCTTGTGGTGTGGCAGGTATGTTTTTTGGGCACTGATGTTAACGTAATCCCAAAATAATCTCCACAGCGTCAACTTTTTATGTTTTTCAATGTATATAACGTATTAATTTTCACTTTCCAACCTTATAAAAAAATTTTTCTTAAAAAGTCAAAAAACCATAGGACGATTTTTTTAACTTTTTCGTCCCATGGTTTTAATCCAGCTAATCATATCATTATGTGTTCTTTCTTGTAAGCATATCATAATATATCTCTTTATTTTTTCAATATAAAAGGATATATTGATTCAAATTGATAATGTAAAATTGCAATTTGCTAGTTAAGTATTTCCAAAAATATATGGGTTTCATTTTCATCATATACTTTAAATCCTAATCGTTTATATAAGTTTTGTGCAGGATTTTCTTTATATGTTTTTATTATAATTCTTTTTTTATTCTGTTTGGCTTTTTCTATATAATTATTTATAATATTAGTAGCTATCCCTTTATTTTGAAATTTCGGAGATATCATCGTTAAACCAACAATATATTCGCTCTTATTATCTGTAAATGTTGTTACTCCTATTTTTTCATTATCTTTTATAATAATTTTCATATTCCCTATATTACTTTTTATTTCTTTAAGTGTTTTTTGTCTTTGAACTTCATCAATCCAACCATATATTTTTTCAATATACCATTTCATAGTTTCTTTTTTTAAATTAAAAACAAAATCTAAATCACTTTCACTACAATTTTCTAGTACATAGTCCATTTACTATATCCTCCCTACAACTTAATATTTGTCTTAATTGCCACTTCTATATATTCCATTTTTATTTTCTCATAATAAATTATGTATTTATTTTAAACATTCTATTCTTAAATCATAATCTATTGGTGCCATTTGGCTATCATTAAAATCTATTATTCTTATCTCATTAGAATCACTTATTAAAATACTTTGATAATATAAGTATTATCAACATTAAATATGTCATTATTGAAACCTGCATTTATTTCTGTTATTGTATGTTTTCCTTCTACAAATATATCCTTATTAAATTCTACTATCTTTTTAGCCTTTTCTATTCTTGTTTTTCTAAGGTCTTCTATATTTTTTTTATATTTGTAATCATTCTAGGATGGTAACTATTTTTACTATAAAAATTAATAGCCTCCTCATTGTAGGCAAATACATCTATTAAAACATATTCACATTTACTGTACTTAAAATACTCTTCCATCTTACTTAATAATTTCATTCCAATACCATTACTTCTTACTTTTTTAGTAACTACTAACTCGGTAACTATACCCCTTTTAGGACATCTATAATCTAAATAATCAAACTCTTCATATTTTGGTATTATTCCCATTATCAACCCTATTGCTTTATCATTCTCTACTGCGATATAACATTTCCCGTTTTTCTCTCTAACATCTTTTAAATCTAACAAAGCCATTTTTTCTCTATATTCACTATGTAGCTGATCCAAGTTATCTTTGTCAACTGATATTATGTGCTCTTCTAATTCAACCAATAAATTTCTAATATCTTCTAAATATTTATCCTCATATTCAATAATCTGCATTTTCTCACTTACTTTCTTAATATTTTTGATTGTAATAATTATTTTCTATACCCAAATTCATATAAACACAAAACGTAATTTGCCATTTTTCCATATTATTATAAAGCTCCACTAAATAAATTTTGCTCTATTTTGTCGCCATATTTTTTATACAAATTGCAAGCTCTCACATTATCTGTATCAGCTAACACCCAGAATTTGTAACATTTATTCTCACTTTTAATAAAATCTATCACATAATCCATTAATTTTGTACCTATTCCTTTTTCTTGGTAACCTGGAATTACGTCTACAGAATGAATGTAAAACATATTTTTTCCGTCTGGTCTTGCTAGTGAATATCCATATAAAAATGCAATAATTTTATTGTTAATAGTGCCAATAAAAATATAGTTTTCTTCGCTCTGTATAAATTTCTTTATCATTTCTATAGTGTAAGTTATATCATCTATAATAATTGGTTCCTTAATCATATCTATATTATTTAATGTTAATCTTTTAAACTTTAAATTATCCATTGCTATTCAATCTCCTTTAATAATTCCTTATAAACGTAATTTTTATCATATATATCTCCGAAGGACTCAATCCACAAAGGTATATAATTACTTCTACTTGCTACAGCTTGAGATCCAATATTTGTAGATGAAGCACACCATATAGGTACAATACCTTTTTCTAATATTTTTATTGTTAAATTTTGACTTAATATAGTTGCAAGTCCACCTTTTCTATATTCTGGCAATACTTCTATTCCAATTTCCCAAATATCTTCATTTATTTTATCTGCTCCAGCTATTCCAACAATTTTATTATTACTATAAGCTACATAAGCAATATTTGAAATACATCTTCCATCTTCATTAAATGTTATTGCATTTTCAAAACCTTCTTTTATCCCAATTTCATATGCATTACCATCAAATAGTTTGAATTTAAAATCTGGCAATTCATCTTGTTTAGATATTCTTTTTAAATCTGGTATATAGTATATAGATTGCCCATATACTAATGGAAATTCAAATATTTCATATACGTTTTTGTTTGACAATCTATCTTTTACTAAGTTATATAAATCTTCAGATGACGATACTAATACTAAATCATAAAACAACAACATTTTTAGTTTATTTTTCCCAGTATTCTTAATTATATTTAAGCCTTTTTTATCTAGATCAGTAGCATCACAATTATAATTATCTGCAAGATACTGTTTTATTTTGTCTACAATTTCATTTTTATTCATATTACTCCTCTTTTCATAATTTCCGCTCTACCTTTTTTTATAAAATCTTGTCTTTCATTTTTTATTCCATACACTATAGTTTCTATTGGATAATATTCTTCAATAATATCTTGGTATTCTTTTGCTTTATCAATATCTATATCTCCATATAAACTTAAAACTTCTTCTCCAAGCTCTAAACCCATTTCTTCTTCGCTATTTTCTAGTAAATATATAAAATCGCAATATTCATCTATGATTCCACTATCGCCAAAATCGATTATTCCAATTAATTTATTATTATCTACTAATAAATGATTTGCACTAAAATCATTATGACATAAGCATTTTCGATCATTAAAAACATCTGTAATTTTTAATCTTTCCATAAATCGCTCTATATAGCTTTTCTCAACACCATTTAATTCATCATAAATTGTATTTCTTAGTAACTCGTATTCATCTAATACATTTTGTTTGTTATCTATTTTGTATTTACTTATCTCTGATACATCTAGGCTATGCATTTGTTTTAAAAATTTGGCTATATCCTTTTTTAACTGATTTTGCTCAGCTTTAGTCATTTCTTTGTATAAAGTTGGATTCATAAATTTACCATCTATCTTTTTATATCCCATTATTGATAGTTTTTTTGTTACATGATAAAATTCTATTTTAGGTATATTAATATTTGTGTTTAGATTTTTGTTTAGAAAATCTAATATTGCTTTTTCTTTTTCGTATCCTTTTTTCTGATTTGCACTTATTTTAATTTTGAAAATATATTCATTGTTTACTAAATAAGCAACGCTATCATAACCTCTACCAATTTCATCTATCTGAGTAACAGCAATATCTTTAAAGTTCTGCTCAATTATTAATTTCATCTTTTCTGCATTAATAATACTTTGATTTGTTTTACTATTCATTTACATTCTCCTTTTATACCATACATTGATTTCCTCTTTATTTGGAGCTTCCCATTTTTCTATTATTTTTTTCTTTAATCCTTCATTTAGATAAAAATCTGAGCCACCATTACCTTCTTCAATTCGTTTATTTCTTTCTTCTATGCTCTTTTCCCAAGTTTTATCGTCCACATCTATATAGTGCCATTCAATATTAATATCTTTTGATTTATAAAATTCTGTAGTTTCTTTTCTAACCTGCTTAGTCCAAAATCCCCAGTCCAAAATGACATTACATCCTATATTTGCAAGCTCTACAGATTTTTTTATTAAATACTTATTAACTTTCGGACAAAACTTATCATAAAATTCTCCCTGTTCATTATTTATTAAATCGTATGTAACCTCGTCAACTGACAATATAACTGCATTTTCTTTTTGTTTTATTTTATTTGCATAATAAGTTTTTCCGCTACAAATCTTGCCACAAATTGCAATAATTTTTCCTTTTTTAATACTCATACAAAGTCCTCCTTTGTTTAAAGATTATTATATCTTTTATCTCCCCACCAATTTGGAACTATATCCTTCAAATATACAATTTTTCTGCTTTCATAATCAGTTATTATTTCCATATCTCTATTATCATAATTAAGTTGCATAAGAAATTCTCTACATGCTCCACAAGGCATTCCACCATTTATCTTTGGAGGCTCCGCCCTAAATGCAATTAATCTTTTAATTTTAGTTTCTCCTGTACTTATGTACATATTTAAGGCTGCCACTCTTTCTGCGCACAAATTCATTACACCACTTGCTCCTTCAATGCTAAAGCCGGTAAATATCTTTCCGCTTTCGCTTTGAACTGCTGCTACAACGTGATGTGCTCTAATAAATGGTGATACATCTTCTGGGTGATATTCCTTTTTTGCTTTTTGATACATCTCTTCCCATATATCCATCTTTACAAATGCTTTATCTGCTAAGTTCTTCTCTAGTTCAATTTCATCATTAAGTGGTATTCCATTTTCTCCAATTAATGGTACATCAGGTTTTGTTTTTCTAACCTCGTCCATAGCGTTTGGATATAACTTTATTAAACCATATCCTCTCTTTTGATAAAATTGCAATGCTCTTAAATTGTCATTTGTGGTAATTAATCTCATTTTTTTACAATTATTTTCTAATGCTACTTTTTCAACTTCTTTTAGTAAAGCTGTTCCTATTCCTATGTTTTCTTTTTTACTATCAAATGAAACTAGTTCACATACATTTCCGAAATACATATATGTTGCTAGACCTATTATTTCTTGATTTTCCATAATCAAAAATCCGTCTAATTTAGTTCCATCTATAATTTCTCCTCTTATGCTTATATCAGTTGAAAACCAATTTTCTATAAGAAACTTATTTACTAAAGCTCTAGTTTTATCAGTAATTTTTTCTATTTCATAATTCATATTAGAATCCATCCTTTCAAAAAAAACAGAATACCTTTAATAAAGTATCCTGTTATAACCTATATATTTTTAACAGTTTACTTGCTTTAAAATACTATAAATTCTTTTTAGTACAAAACAAATAAACCGATTATTAATTTCAAACTAACCACTTAATTGAATCGTACTTTATTTATTACTATTTACCATTTATCTCGCCTCCTTTCTTATTTTTTTATATTCTCTAGTATACAGGACAAATTAATTATTGTCAAATTTTACTAAGATGTAATTTATTAATTTTCTTCCTTTTTCATATAATTATCAAGATTCAGTTCCTTTTTAAATTCTTCTTCTGTTGGCAAATATAATTTATATTTTGATGCAAATATCTGATTATTATCTTCTGGTAAAGTATATTTTACAACTTGGTCACTTTTATCTGCACATAATACAATTCCTATTGGTGGATTATCTCCCTCATTCATCATTTCTCTAGTATAATAATTTACATACATTTGCATTTGTCCTAAATCCTGATGTGTTAAATCTCCCAATTTTAAATCAATTATTACAAAACATTTTAATATATAGTTGTAAAACACTAAATCTATGAAGAAATGTCTGCCATCAAAAGTTATTTTTTGTTGTCTTGCTACAAATGAAAAGCCTCTTCCTAATTCTAATAAAAATTTTTGTAAATGATCTATAATTGCTTGTTCTAAGTCTTTTTCATAGAAACTTGTGTTACCTTCTAATCCTAAAAATTCTAATACATATGGATCTCTTATAATATTTTTAGGTTCAACTTTTTCTGATATTCCAATTTCATTTGCAACACTTTCTTTATCTTGACTTGCTAATAATCTTTCATAATAAAATACTCCTATTTGTCTTTTCAGTTGTCTTACACTCCAATTAGATTTTACACATTCATTAATATAAAATTGTCTTGCTTTATCATCTTCTATTCTCATCAATAACCTATAATGTGACCAACTCAATTCGTCACACAGTGTGTGGCGAATTGGAAATGCACGATAAAACTGTCTCATATATTTTAAATTTGTAACCGTAAATCCTTTTCCAAATTCTTTGGTCAATTGTTCTGATAAATACTGCAATAACTTTTTGCCATATTCTGCTCTATCATTTTCTCCACATGCTTTGTGTATTTCTTGCCCTATCTCCCAATATGCTTGTACCATTGCTGAATTTACTACTGTATATACTTTTGATTGTGCTGTTAATACACTATTTCTAATTATTTTATATGACTCTTCTGGTTGTATTGTTATTTGGTTATCACTCATAAGTTTCCTCCTTTTATTATTTTACATTAGATGCTGATATTTCTGTTCTTCTACATAAAAAACATCTGTAAAATATACTTGCATATTCGCCACATCTTATACTTTTATAAGTATATTGCTTAAATTTTATCTGATTCTATCACATAAAAGTGAATATAGAAAGTGCTTTTCAAAACATTAGATAGCATAACTTTTTAGTAGGATTTATATAAACTTATCAATATATTCAATCATAAATAAAGGTATATTTAGTATTTTTCCATCTTGTACTAAGTTATTTAATGATAAACGTACTGATAAATCACTTTTAAATTTTTCATTAAATCTTGTTAGACTTGTATTATTAGTTGACTTGTTTGATTTTACTTCTATTGGGATAATTTTATTTTGGGTTTGTATTATAAAGTCAATTTCATGTCTATCAAATGTGAAATAATTTGGGACATTTTCATAAGTTGTATTTAACATATTTAATACATAATTTTCTGTATATGCACCTTTAAATTCTTCGAATAGTTTATTTCCTTCTGCTATTATTTTGCTATCTAAATTAGACATTTTTCTTAGTAATCCAATATCATTCATATATATTTTAAAGCAGCTTAAGTCATGGTATGCTTTTAGCGGAAAATCTGGTTTTGAAATATTGTATACTTTATATACTAGATTTGCATCATTCAACCAATTTAAAGCATTTTCATATTCTCTAGCTCTTGCACCTTCTTTTATTGTTTGATATAAGAATTTTTTATTTTCTTTAGCTAGTTGCGATGGTATACTATTCCAAATTAAAGATATTTTATTTGCTTCACTATTTTGTGTATGCTTTGAAAAATCATTTTCATATGATTTTAATATATTATCCTGAATCCAATTTACTTGCTCTATATCTTTATCATTTACCCAAGAATAAACTGCTTCTGGCATACCACCTATTATAAAATATGCTTTTAGCTTTTCTTCTAACATATTAAAGAAAATATCTGAAATCTTCTCCAAGTTATTTATGGATTTCATGTATTCAACTAAATTGCTGCAATTATCAGCTATTAAAAATTCACTAAATGACATTGGATATAAATTCATAAATTCTACTTTTCCAACTGGAAACGATGTATGTGAAAGTCTTATTCCAAGTAGACTTCCAGCACATACAATATGATATTGATTAGCTTCTTCTTGAAAATATTTTAGTGAATTTAAAGCATTAGGACATTCTTGTATTTCATCGAAAAAAATCAATGTTTTTTCTGGTAATATTGCCTTTCCATATATAAAAGTAAGCTGCTCTAATATTCGTTTTGGATCTTTTGTATTTTCAAATAGATTATATAAATTTTCATCATGGTCAAAATTAAAGTATGCAATTCCTTCATAATTTTCTTTTCCGAATTGTTTTAAAATATATGTTTTTCCTACTTGTCTTGCTCCTTTTAATATTAGTGGTTTTCTATTTTTGCTATTCTTCCAATTAATTAACTTTTTCATTATAAAACGTTCCATTCTCTTCATCTCCTTTATTTAGTATATTTATCTGTTATATTAATTATACTATCAAATCACATTTTTGCAAGTTTTATTTTACTTTTTATCACACTTTTGCGAGTTTTATTTTATTTTCTATCACACTTTTGCGAGAATTATTTTGTTTTTGTATTATGTTTGTACTATGTCAATATAGTAGACACGAAAATAATTGTACTATGCAAGATTCTTTTATCTAATAGCGTCAAACTATAAAAATAGGTGAATTAAAATTAACATCTTCCAAAAATATTAATACATATATACAAAGGAGATGATTTATATTAATTCAAAAACAAAAATTTTAAAATACCATATTATTTCAACAATACTAGTTTGTATTACTAGAACTCTTTTACATTTTTTATTTGAATGGACAAATGAAAATATTTTAATCGCTGCTTTTAGTGCAATCAATGAAAGTGTATGGGAACATTTAAAACTTGTATTCTTTCCTATGCTTTTAACTTCTATATTAGGATACTTTTTAATTGGAAAATCATTACAAAGATTCTTTTGCTCAAGGTTAAAGGGAATTTTAACATCTATTATATTTATCATTATATTTTTCTATACATATACAGGAATAATTGGTACAAATTATGCTATTTTAGATATAAGAAGCTTTTTTATTGCGGTTATCTTAGGAGAATTTTTATCGTATAAAAATATGACTTCCAATAAAAAATGTAACAAACGCTCTTCTTTAATAATATTAACTATATTAACATTCCTATTTATAATATTTACATATTTAACACCACATATAAACTTGTTTGAAGATCCTATAACTAATGAATATGGATTTTTTAATTTAAGATAAATAATTATTCTAAGCTTGCGCTAATGTATTATTTGTAATCTTTATTTACATATAATACTCCATCTTTTATCTATTTACTTTTTTGTAGTATTGCATGCATGAATTTTGAAGCACAAATTTGAACATAATTTGGAAATAACCTCTATGGCGTAAACTTATTATGTTTTGCAGTGTCGAATAAATCTGAAAAAATCAAAGTTTTTTTCAGTAAATTTGTTCGACACATGTATTATCCGTAGCTAAGCTTTGCATAAGATATCTGTAGCTCATTTCATTCGCACAGCTATCTTAACTTCGTTGCGCATGGCTAATCAATGTGCATCTGTTTTTGCGAAGCCTTTTTTATACATTAGGAAAAGTCAGCATGACTTTCCTAATGTATAAAAATAAGATGTGGGAATTCAAAAATGAATCTCACATCTATCATTAATTTTCCTCTGATAAATTTGGATTATAGAATTTGTTACGAACATATTTTTTTGCCAGTCCACCTTTTGAAGTTTCTCTATAATGCTCTCCTAAATCCTTGCCAGTCTGATACATAGTGTCAACAACCGTATCAAACGAAATCATGTGTGCACCATCATCAATTAAAAATGCAAGATTTGCTGCATCAATTGCTCTTATTGCAGACACTGCATTTCTTTCAATACATGGAATTTGAACATACCCTAAAATTGGATCACATGTTAATCCTAAATGATGCTCCATTCCTATTTCGGCAGCTTCTTCTATTTGCGCCAAAGAATAATCCATTATATATGCATATGCTGCAGCAGCCATGGAACATGCAGTCCCAACTTCTGCTTGACATCCGCATTCAGCTCCACTTACTGAAGCATTTTTTTTAACTAAATTTCCTATTAATCCAGCAATTGCTAGTGCATTTATAATCTTTTCATCAGATACATGATATTCAATTTTTGCATAATATAAAACGGCTGGTAAAATACCACATGAACCACAAGTTGGAGCAGTAACAATAATTCCTCCAGATGCATTTTGTTCACTTACAGCATATGCATATGATGTAAGTAATTTATTTCTTCGTATTTCCTCGTTTACCATGCTCTTTTGTGAATTATAAATTCTCTTTGCTTTTCTATGTAATCCTAGTTTACCTGGAATAATGCCTTCCGCTTCTAGCCCTTCATGAATTGCATTTTGCATAGCGTTCCATACATCTTGTAAATATGGTTTTAAAGTTTCATCTTCTTTACTGTATATGTAATCAATAAGCTCTATATTATTTTTATTACAATAATCTTGAATATCTGTCATTTTTTCTATATCATATACATCTGAATTTACTTTGTTAGCTCTTTTCCCTTTTATTTCAATATCTCCACCACCAATTGAATAAACTTCCCATTCGCTAATTTTTTTCTCATTTTTATAAGCTTCTAAAATCATAGTATTTGGGTGGTAACTACAATTAGTTTTTTTATCAAATATTATTTTGGTATTACTTCCCTTTAATGTTTGTTTTATAATCCAATCTGTTAAATGACCTTTTCCTGTTAATGCTAGTGAACCACATAGTGTAATAATGTACTGATCTGCATCACTATATGTTTCTTTAAATTTTTGTACAGCATTTTTAGGTCCCATTGTATGTGAACTTGATGGTCCATTTCCTATCTTGTATACATTCTTTATTGATTCCATATTTTCATCGTTATTGGTTAATTAGTGTAAAATTTCAAATTCCTGTAATGTACAATTATAACCAGTAACTTTTCACCTCCTCTCAATAAGTGTAACATTTTATTCTTGATTTAACAAATGTTATTATATAACATGAATTTTAGCTCAATATATAAAATACTAGAGCTTATCCCTAGTATTTTATTGCTTTTAATTTCGGTTTATATCTTATTAAATTATGTCCAGTCATAATTTATATTGTGGGCTACATTTGTATACATATCTTTTTTTATCAAATTTTTACTTCTTCTGGGAAAATATCTTTATATGCACTTCTCCATACTTTATTTTTAAACTTAAACCATGTTTTAGGTCTTTTTCTTCAACTTTTCTAATCTTTATATCGTTGTCCATAAAAAATCCAGTCCTTTCTAAAAGGCACACATAGTTTGAAAAGAATTAAATTTTGACAAGGAAATGTTCATTAAAAAGTAAGGGCGCATACTTTCTGTATGTAACCGCGTTTTTAATGAATATTGACGCTGTCAAAATTGTAATTATTTGCAAACTAAATTACCTCCTCTTATAATCAATCCATTCTTCCCTTAATAATCCAGTTATGTATTCATCTTCAATATTTCCTGTTGCCATTGATACAAATTTTTTTCTTCTTATTCCTTCATTCTTGTATCCGAATTTTTCTTGCATTTTAAATGATGAAATATTGCCTTTAAAATATCCATTTTCTAATCTTCTTAATCCTAGTTTTTCAAAAGCAAATTTAATTCTTGCACCCCAAGCTTCAGTTCCATATCCTTTTCCATGATATTTTTCGTTAATCCAAATACCTCCACCTGCTGTTCCATGTACTGAACTAATATTACTTATTTGTGTTGAACCGATAACTTTATTTTCTTTTTTTAATACAATTGCAAAGTTATACAAATTCTTTTCAATGGAATTAGTTATATATTTTATAGCATCTTGTTTTGTGTATGGATATGGTACAAAAGCCATCCATTTGCTTACATTTAAGTTGTTTAAGCCTTCTACAATATCGTCTGCATCACTTAGTTTGTATTGCCTTAATATTAATCTATCCGTTTCAATAATTATATCTTCGTTCATAATATTCCTCCAAATAAATTAGATATTTTTATTTCTAATATAATCTCCTTTGAATTCTCTGGCTAAAATATCCATATAAATTTCATCGTAATATTTTCCATTTAAGAAGTAACATTCTCTTCTTCTGCCTATCTCTTTGAATCCTATCTTTTTGTAGCAATTAATTGCTCTTTCATTGAAAGACATTACACCTAATGTTATATTGTTTAAATTTTGATAATTAAACCCAAAATCTAGAAGTAGTTTCAAAGTTTCAGTTCCATAACCTTTACTTCTATTTTCTTCACCTCCTATAAAAATCCCAACTTCTCCGCATCTATCTTTTTGATTTACATTCATTATCCCACAATTACCAATTACTTTATCATCTTCCAAACGAACTATAACAAAATTTAGTCTATTTTCCTTTAAACTTCCTTCTATCCATTCTCTTTCAGATTCTACAGTCATTAAACTTGAACTTTTTTTGATTCCATCTGTCATTTTAAAATCGCAAAACCATTCTACATACTTTTCTGCATCTTCTATACACATTGGAGATAAATATATTCTATCCCCTACTAATTTTTTATAATATTTCATACTTTTTTACCTCCTTTCTATAAATTAAATGTATCTTTTATTATTTTAGCAACTTCCTCTGCTGATAAATTTGTATTATCTATTTTTATATAGTTTTTAAATAATTTTTCTCCCTGACCTTCAATTGAATTATATTGATGTTTTTCCATTGACTTTAGTAATTCATTTTCACTCCATTGTAAGTCTCTTTTTGACGCTTTATGCTGTAATCTATTTTCAGTTTTGTTACGACGTAATCTTTCTTCGAGCGATGCCTGCAACTCAACAACATAGATTTCCTCATATCCTTTTGTCCATTCTTTCATCTGCTCCATACACTTTTCTAAGTCTTTTCCAAAATCAAAACATCCTGTAAATATAATTCCTTTTTCTTTACTTTGAGCAAATTGTTTAAATATAAGCTCCCTGATTTCCGCATTCATTTTATTAAATACTTGTTTATCATAATCAAAAATTAATCTAATAAATTCAATTGTCATGTGATTATAGAATAATTTGTAATCAATTATTCTTGAGAGCTCTTGACCTACTGTCATTTTTCCAACTGCTTGTGGTCCTAATATTGTTAGAAATTTTGGCATTTTCAATTCCTCCTTTTATATTTACTCAAAATCTAGGTCTTCCCAATCTTCCATTCTCTTATAGCCAATTTTTTCATATACATGGTTACTAATTGGATTTGCATCGTCTGTGTATAAAACACAATATTTGTTTCCTGCCTCTAATTGCTCTTTTGAAATTCTATATACTAGATTATATGCATATCCTTTTTTTCTTTCTTCTACAGGTGTGTATACCGCACTAACACATACTCCATACTTCATTTTTCTGCTAATTGCTGCTTGTGCTACAATCTTTCCGTTTTTTTCTAACACATACATTCCTAGACTACAATGTTTTTTAAATTTTTCCTCAGCTTTTTCATCTGTTAATTCCTCATGAAGAGCCTCTTTTGTAAATTCCTTAAGATATCTTATTATGGTCTTTTTATCTTCAGGATTTACTTTTCTATATGTAATATCTTGGGTTAGCGTTGCAGGAGCTATTTGCTCTAATAGAAGAATTCTAAGTGGTGTATGTATTTTATACTGCTTATTTGCTACTTCGCAAAAATACTTAGCAAATTTATTAGCATTTTCTTTTTCTGTGTTAACACCTAATAAATCTGGTTCGCTTTTATATACCTCTGTTGCTGCAAATTTAAAAAGCTCTTCAGATTTATTATTTGTGGGAGAGTACATTACCATTCTCCATGGTCTTCTAAATAGCATAATTAATTCGACTCTATCATTATCTTCTATAGTTGCTAAAAACCAATTATCCATTCCACTTTTTACACCTTCAATGCAATTACCTATCATTAGACAATTATACCATTCTTTTTCTTCTAATAGTTTTTGATTGTCATTCCAAAATTCTTTTATATCGAAATATCTTTTAAAATTCATAATGTCATCCTTTCTGCAAAAATGTAGTTTTAAACAAGAGCTTAGGCTCTTATATTACTTTTCCTCTAGAAACATTTTTAAATATTTTTCTGTAAATTCATATAGTTTGTCTTCATTACCTTTAATTTTTCTTATTAAATTATGTGCAATTGTATATGCTTCATCATATTCTTCTTTAGTCATTTCATGTCTTTTATAGGCAGCTTTTAATTCATCTTCATCTAATAATAATATTTCACTATTCATTGTTACAACAACGTCTAAGTATAAGTCGTCTTCATAAGGAGTGCCTTCTTCTTTACCAATTTTTCTTGCAATGTCAAAATACCATTCAACCACTTCATTTTTTTCATTATACATGGCTGTTAACTTTGTTTTTGCACTATAATCATAAAATTCCAACCATTTATAATTATTATCTTTAATGCAAACTCCATCTGGTACAATCATCTTGTTTTTTACATTTTTAAATTCATAACAAACAATATCACCTTTAAATAGTTCATCTTTTACTTCTATTGTTTTCTTCATGATATTTGCTTTTTTAGCATCACCATCAGTAATTGCATACCTTTTCTTTAAACTTATCCAATACCTTTTAAAAACTTCATTTGCTTCTTTGTTTTCAACAATATTTTCAAGTACTCCTCCTGCCTTTTCAATAGTTTTGCTGCTTCCGATATTGTAATCAAGACATGTTATTAAAACCCTGTTTATATTTATACTTTTGCAATATTCAAGTCCAAGTAATAATTGTTTATATGCATAACCGTTTCTTCTTTCACTTGGAATAATACAATATCCTATATGCCCACCATAATTATATAAATAATCATTTAAGGCATGTCTTATATTAATAATACCAACTATTTTGTTATCTGATTTTCTTACTGAAAAAAATACATCTGCCATCACTCGTCCTTCTGGCAAAGTTTCTGCTTTTGTATATATTTCAATTTTTTTTAACCAATTTTCATAATTTTCTTTATAATCTTGCAAACTGCTAAAACCTGAATATCGTACTCTTTCATTTGGCTCGAATTTTTCTACTTCTTCAATAAACTTAATTGCTTGCTCTTTATGGTTTATATTTGGTCTTTCTAAAGTTATTTCATTTATCATAAATTTTCCCCCTAACATTTTTTCTAATTAATCCTTTTAATATTACCATTTCTTATTAAATATATTTCTCCATAAAATTCTTCTTTTTTTCCATTTATTAAAATATAGCTTCCATCACATAATGCATATATATTTCTTTTATAAGATTCTTGAAGGATATAATTTCTTTGATATATTTTATTTTTATCTGATTCATCAATACTTAGTTTCCAATGTGGCTCTATATTCATTTCAGTTAGCTCTAATCCACCAAAATATATTGAATCCGACTTTTCTTGCTCTTCTGGACTATTAAATACATGAGTAGCCATATTTATGGAACCAGCACTTTGACCTACTATTATTCCGTTAAACTCTTTTAATATTTCCTTTAATTTTATTTCTTCAAAGAATTCATTTTGCAAACTTGTACGTCCACCACATAAAAATACTAGATCTGCATTTTTTATGTATTCTTCTGCATTTTGTATTGTTCTATTATCTAATACATTATATTTTTTAAAAGTAATTCCAGATAATTTTAATGAATCAAATAATAAGCTAGAATAGCTATCAATTTTTTCATAATCATATTTATTAGAAACAACAAATACTATGGACTCCGTTTTCTTTAAATATTTTTTTATATTTGAAATAAACTTATTTGTATCATCTATTTCTTTTACAATTTTAATACCATCTACTTTTTTATATGTATCAACATCGCTGGTTAGTATTTTTATCATACTTTATCACATCTTTCCCTATAAATATTTTTCTTTAAGAAAACAAAAAATCCTGCAAAAGAATCTTTAAGACTCCTTTGCAAGATTTAACTTCTTACTTCGTGTAGGCGTTGCCATTTACCGCTCGAGCTATGCTCTAGGTAAACTCTTAAAATATGTTTTTAATTTTAGCATATTATTTTGATATTGTCAAACTTTGCATAATTCATCGTGTGTAACCTGAAGACATAAAATCTGTATATTTCTTATTGAATTTTATCACATAACAAAAAATCAATTAAATTAATATGTTTAATTCCTTCATACTCGTATCTTAATTTATCTAATGTAATTACATATTTAGGATAATTGTCATCAATAGCTTTAAAAGCTCCAAATTCTCTATTTTTTGTATCTTCATTTGGAATACTATATGCAACTTGAATATAAATTTTTTCATTTGGTTTTGTTGCTACAAAGTCAATTTCACCTTTTTTGGTTTTCCCTGTATAAACATCATATCCCTTTATTATTAAATCATTATATACTATATTTTCAATGGCATAGCATTTGTCAATTTCTGTTTTGCTATTCTTTATAGTCTGTTAAATATTCAAATTCTATAAATTCAAAATTTGTATATATTAATATATATTATATGTTGCTCATCTATTTTTTTAATTTTAATTCATCTATAATTTACTCTAATATTTAGATTTCCCAAATCTACAAATTCCTACTAATATTTTTATTAAATCACTATCATAAAATTCTCTTATTTGATTTAAATATTTTTTTCTTTTTAACATTTTCATCACCTAAATTTCTTATAATTTATATATATTTACATCAAGTTATTTTTATATCCAAAAATAACTTGACATTCTTTCAACTAATTTTTATATTTAAAAATATATTTTTTATAACATTAGTAGCATATTCAATCTGTAAGAAATTAATTAATAAATCTAATGCTTCTAACATATTTCTTTCCTTTGTTTCTATTATGCACTATAAGCATGACATTATAACAAAAGCTCTTGTTTGCAGTTACCTATACATTTTCCTTTCGACCAATTTAATTCGTTCATATTAACTTTTAAATTATTGAATTCAACTCTCTTCTTTACTTCGTGTCACACTTTCTTAATTTTATTTGTATGCAACAATTCCATAAAGAACTCTCTCTAGTAAAATTCCTCTTTCGGTTTTGTATTTTTTTACATATTCATCAAATAATTTTGAATCAATTGATTTCAAATGTTCTTCAAATGAATTATCAATTTCCGAAAAATCATCTAAAATTGGTGTTTTTAATAATAATGCCATTAGATCTGCTTCAGTTTTATAATATTCGTTTTGTAAAATTTGTACTTTTTCCACCCTTGAGAATCCTGCGTTCACTATATCTCTGTAATCTTTTTCAGATAATGCTATTTTGTCTTTATAAGCTTGTCCTTTACCAAATATCTTTTTCAACTCCCAACAATCTTTTTGGTCAACCCCTTCAATAACTAAAGCTCCTCCTTTTGTAAGGCAATTATATATTTGATTTGCATTTATAATAGTATGTCTTGCTGAAACTAAGTCAAATAGCTCTTCTGGAAATTTCATTTCTAAATTGTTCATTACTCCAAATTTTACATTTTTTTCTGGATAATTTTTGGCATTTTCTTTTGCAGTGTATACCATTTCTTTAGAAAAGTCTGTTGCAATTAACATTCCTACATTAGGATATTTCTTTAATACTTTTTCTCCTCCACCTGTGCCAATGTCTAAACATAAAGATTTTTCATTTGTATTCTTTTTTATTTGTCCAAAGTAATCCCAATCTGTTAAATCATCTACTTCGTATTTTATTTGACTGAAATCCCAATTTGCTAATTTTGAATAATGCTCTAATTCATTTTCTTTCATATTCGTATCTCCTATATTTTTATTTGGTTGTATACAAAAAGAACCTCCCTTCTATCAACAGCAAAAACAACCATAAAATTTTGCTATGGTTTTTATTTTTGCCATTCATAAAGAAAGATTCTCAACATTCTTTATTATTCAAACTATTTCTAGTTATCAATTTCTTTGATAGTATCACGCGAATGGTCGAATTGAAATACTACAATATTATATTAACATAATGTTTGCTTTCTTGTCAAATTTATTTACTTTAGAAAAACTCTTCATTTTTCTTAAAATATTTAATTTCACTTATAACCGTTAGAATTAAAGATAACGCATTTGCGACCACTCCTACAGGTGCTCCTACATAAAAATCATATAGTATACCTAAAATATCTACAATAATAATTGATAATTTAATTAGTTTCATACTATCGCTAAATAATGCCCAACTATATAATAATACGATAACAATTGGGATAATAGATACAATACCATTGATTTCTGGAATAGATATTGCAATAACAATTATAGAATATATAATTGCTACAATAGTTGAAGGTCTCTTATTAGAAAAGTATACATAGATATTTCTTAGTACAGAAATAGTAGATCCAATTCCTCCTGTAATTGCATTTATCATAAAATATGATATAGCAGTAAGTGCATTGCCAATACCATTTAATATGTACATTCTTTTCTTATTAAGATCAGCATCTGCTGCTATTCCCAGTACACTTGCTATAAATCTTATCATTTGTGATATTATAAACATATTTCCTCCAATTTGTAATGTCTAATCTTCTATCTTTTAATCCTAAAAATCCGTGTAAGTTGTTATTTAATCTCATTTTCATTTTGATTGATTTCATAATCTGATATTTCTTTTATAAAATCTACTGTTACACTAACAGCCTTTTCTATTGACCCTTTTGAATTTTGAAATGTATGCTCTCCATTCTCAATAAGTTCAAATTTTGCATTATTACACATTTCTGCAACTTCTTTTGATAACCTATATGGAACCGCACTATCTTTATCTCCATGCACAAATAATTTTGGCAAATCACATTCTCTTAATTTTTCATATGGTTTATACTCATCAATCTCATTAAATAGTTCTAAGCCAAATTTAAACTTTTTTCCGCTATTCATACTTTTAGAAATGTAAAATCCATCATTTTGAGCAACTTTTTTATTTTCTTCTGAAAATAAATTTCCATATTTAATATAGTCATAATTAAGAGCTCCATACCATAAAATAATTCCTTTTATACAATCAAATTCATTATATGGAAATAATGAAACTATGCTTGCTCCAAAACTTCCGCCTAATAATATAAAATCTCTATAACCTTTTTCTTTTAGCATATTTATAGTATTCTTGAGATCTGAAATTTCTCTAGAAATAGTTATTTCAAAATCTTCTCCACCACTTTCACCATGTCCATTAAAATCAAATCTAAAAGAACTATATCCTTCTTGCTGTAGTTTCTCTGCTAAATATGTAAAACTACCACATTCTTCCTTATTACCTCTAATACCATGACACATTACAACTATATTATCAGCACTTGCTTTGTTGACAATTCCACATAGTTTTATATTATTATCACTATCATAAAATATTTTTTCTTCCATACTTTTTCCTTATACATTCTTTCTATTTATTGAAATTTCGCTAATTTCATAACTAATTTATATCCTGCTTAAATTCTATTCTTTTGTCTCTAATTTCTTTCTATAACAATATCTGCAACTGTTAAATTAGCTTCACTTAATACATTATCAAGTATTGTCTTAGCTACATCTACTGGATTCATAAATGTATTTTGTTTTTCTGGTGATACATAATCTCTACTATTTTTATAAAAATCTGTATTTATTCCACCTGGATATACTCCAATTACTTTTACACTTGTTCCTTTATACGCTACTTTTAAGCTCTCTGTGTAACCTCTTTCTCCCCATTTAGTAGCACAATAAACCGCTTCTTGCTTATTGCCTCTTAATGCTGCAGATGACATTATATTCACAATTTTTAAATCTTTTTCTTGTTTTGCTTTTAAAGTTCTTGCAGACATCATTATCATACCTTCAAGCCCCTTAAAACATCTATCAATATCATCTTTAACATATTCTGTTGGTAATTTAAAAGATGGCTCTCCAGCATTATTAATTAAAATTTTTATATTTCCTAGTTTAGAAATTGCATCAATAGTATTGTTCACAAATTCTTCGTTAGAAATGTCTCCTATGAATCCTTTATGATTTTCTGTGTATTTTTTGTATAGTTCATTCATTTTCTCTTTGTTCCTGCTTATATTGCAGACAAATAATCCTTTTTCCATTGCTTGTTTTACAAGCTCTAATCCTAAACCAGAAGTTCCTCCAGTAATAATTATAATATCTTTCATAAATCCTCCTATTCTTTGATTTATAACCTTACTATTACAATATTATATTTTGTTTTTTCTCTTTATAAATTTTATATACAATAGAGCTTAAATTACTGATAATTGTTAGGAAATCAAATAAAGCCATCGTATATCCCTTTATTGCAAAGTCATATCCAAATCACATTACCATTGTAAAACATATTAATAATTTAAACCTTATTACATCTTTTACATCCATTAGCCATAAAATCTATTTTTCCATTATATTATTTACTATAATAGACTATATCTCCATCATTTAGCCTGGTGATTTTTATATTATTGTTTAATTCATATTGCGTAGTCTTTTTTCGCATATCGTCATTTGCTTTACTAAAATGAGGATATACATTTAAATCTATAAGCCCTAGGCCCGCATATGATTCAAGATTTACATTATACTTTTCTTTTGTTCCTTTTTTTATATCATAGTAATATTTGACATCGTTACCTAATACTATTGAACCTGCACTTTCACCTATATAAATCCCATGCTTTAAAAACTTTGCTATTATCTCTTTAAATCTAGTACTATTGCTTAGTTCCAGCAAATACGTCGTATTTCCACCTAATCCATAGACTATATCATAATTCAAAATAGTTTCCATATTTGATTCGTCTATATCTACTATATCACATTTTACTGCTCTAACTTTCATAAAATTACTTTGAACATTTTTTCTGGCAATATAGTTTCCCGTTCCTTCTGGTGCTGCATTTGCAATAACTATTACTCGTCTTCCTTTTGAAATTTCTTCAAACTTTCTTACATTTTCTTTAGATACAAAATTATTTATATCATTAAACCCTGCTGAAGTTACTAAAATATTATGCTTGCTGTTACTATATTCTTCTAGTATTTTGTTTAGCTCTTTAATTTCATAAATGCTATTTTCTGCTGTGAAGTGTCCTGCTCCTTTAACAAATATCTTATTGGCATTTAATTTATCCGCATATTTTTCACACTTCTCAATAGGACTATTGTTGTCATTATCACTATATAAAGAATATCTTTTGTTTATAAGATTTTTCGCAATTAAAAATTCTTCGTCTGATATTTTAAATATTTCATTTACATCCTTTAAATGGTCTGTTCTTCCAACATAATCAACAAATCCAGCAACTGATACAAATGTATCTATTCTTAAGTTTCTCTTAACTAAATATTTTGGAATACATTTGGTTCCTATACTATGAGTTATAATCATGCTCTCCTGATTTAAAGTTCCATTTTCTATATACGTGTCTAATATTTTTCCCCAAGATTCTGGAGAAGCTTCTGATCTTATTGGAAATATTGGATAATAATAATCCAAATTATGCTCTTTACAAAATTTCTCAACGCTTGGTGCAAAAGAATCTATGGTATTACCATTAACACTATGTATTAAAAAAACATTTTTCATATAAATTTCATTTCCTTTCTTGTTGTTTATATGATAAGAAAAAAATCTAAAGGATTTATTTGTTTAATAATTCTTTAAACTCATTAATGACCTTATCTTTATATTCTATATCCATTGGAACCCATTCATCAGAGTATATTAATTTCCTTATTTCATCAAAACTTACCCATTTTATCTGAGCAACCTCATTTTCTGCTATAGTAAATTCACTAATATCTTTGTCACATTTGATAAAATACACTTGTCCAATTTCCTTTGCCCAATCCATTATATATTCAAATTTAAACTCACAATCTTGCTCAGTTATATCAATACCTATTTCTTCTTTTGCTTCTCTTATAACACCTTGAATAATTGATTCTCCAGCATCAATATGTCCTGCACATGGCATATCCCAGCAATTTGGGAAATTCTTTTTACATTTAGCTCTTTTTTGAATTAGAAATTCTCCCTTACTATTATAAATCCATGTCCATGCTGGTTTATGATAAAACGTTGCTTCTTTTGAATGACACTCTTTTTTTGTTTTAACCCCTAAATACTCTCCTTCGCGAGTATATGTATCAAATAATTCGTCCATTGAATTTCTCCTTCCGATTTATAATCTTATATGTTTTTCTCTAACATCTATCTGTTTTTTTTAGTTTAATTTCTGTATTTAGTATTTTTATTCGAATTATACCATATCTCCCATTTTTTTAGCAATCAGCAAAACTTTTTTTCTTAGTAGCTTTTGCATAATCAATAAAAAGAAAAATACTAGAGATAATTCCCTAGTACCTTACATTATTTCTTATAAATAGCTCTTACTACTTTTACTATTTCCTTTCGACTAATCAATTCGTTCGTTTTAGCTTTTAGATTATTAAATTTAGCTCCAATAGCATCAGATATAATTTTAGCTGTTTTTTCATCTTTTGCAACAATAACGCTATACCCATTTATTATATCCATACAATTTACAGAAATATATTCAACATTATTTTGACTACTTACAATTTGTAATATTGCTCTAATATCATCTTCGTATTTTTCTAAAAATCTTTCAACATTTACTACTTCTAATTGGCCCATTGACCATGATATTGTCATGAATTGGTCTTTAAATTCAACTTCCATTTCTTCTCTTAAGTTTCCTCCAATTTCTGACTTTTCCTCGAATATTGAAATTGTAATTTCTTCAGTTATTTCTGGCACCTTACTTTTTAACCATTCTGCCATTTCTATATCTTTTTTACTAGTTAGTTTAATTTTTAAATTCATAGTATTAGATATAATTCCATAATATAATAAAATTGCGGATTCCTTTGATATATCTATATTTTCGTTTTTATATCTTTCAGCCACAAGTGTAGCTGCTGCGCCAATTTGCTCTATTTGAACTTTTAATTTTTTATTTTCATTTGTCCATTCTTCTCTATTGTGATGATCAATTACTTCTACAATATTTTCTTTTTTGATACTTTTTGATATTTCTGATAAGTAGTTTGTATCAACTAGTACTATCTTGTCATCATCTTCTATTTTATCAATATTCTCTAATTTAATATTAAACATATCTAATACAATTTGAGCTTCTTTCTTCATTGTTCCTTCAAAGTAATAATTAGCATTTTCTCCGTTTTTTCTTAAGAACTCTGTATATGCATACATTAACGATATACCATCCATGTCTGGATTTATGTATGTAGTTATTATTTTTCTCATTTCATACTCCTTTATTTTTCATTATACTTTCTGAACTTACAATTCTTCTATTTATGGCATTTCGTACTTTATATATTTTATTTATTATAATGTTGATTTTTCTGTGCAATAATTGTATATATATGCCAATATTTATTTTTCTTTCTAACACCATCTCTATAGCACTTTTCTTCTGAGAAATACAGAATATCATAATCCTTAAAGTAATCCATTAAATCTTCCTTTTTGATTGTTGTTCTTGTTTTATTCCAGTCATCATCTTCTCCAAGAAAATTTCCAACAAAAAAACCTTGAGAATTTATATTTCTATTTAAAAGATTCTCTATAAATTCTTGAAAATTTTCTTCTACAAACGGCATACTGAAATTTGCTAGTACTAAATCTGTACTTGGAAGTTTAATCTTTGAAAAATCTCCTATTATTATATCTAGATTGTCACTTTTTATATTTTTATTTTCAAAGATACTTTTTACTGATTCTTCGCAGTCAACTGCAGTTACTTTAAATCCTTTAGATAATAAAAACTCCGTGTCATTTCCAACTCCACAACCTAAGTCTAAAGCTATATTTCCTTGTAATCTTTTATTATACTTATACATAAAAAATTTTCTTATTAAGGCTGATGGATTATTTTCCATTGTTGCTTTATAATATTTTTCTGGATTTCTCATGCTCATATATACCTCCTACAAATTACTATAAATCAATAAAATTAAAAATCTAATTGTTACTTTTTCTTTTTTCATATCCTTTTTTAAATTCATATATAAACATAATAATAAATAATAATCCTAACCCTATAAAAATTAGTGAGGCAATAATGTTTTTGTTTAATAAAAATATACCTAGAGTTAAACTTCCGCCAATTAGCAATACTACAATTAATGTAGTCAATATAATTATGAGATATCTAATCCATTTACTATTTTTTTTATTTTTTACTACTTTATCTGATGCTTCTATAAATGTTTGGACAAAAACTTCAATAAAAAAATCAATTACTAACTCCATAAATACTCTTCTTTTCAATTTTCTTACTTCCTTTACAATTGTATGTATTGCTATTAATATAAAATAACATATTAACTAATCAAATACAAGTACAAATATCCACTAATACGATTCGATTTGACTACTAACTTTGTATTCTTGGCTTAATGAAATTTCACTCATTTTCTGAATATCATCATCTTAATTTTATAGCATTTGCCTTATCAAGAACTTTTTGCTTTTCTCGAATATCTTTATTTAAATCTTCAATTTTTTACACATGATTTGGTAGAAATCTAATTCTGGTTCCTTGCCTAAATTTATAAGTTTATTTGCAGTAAAACCCATACTTAAAAATGTTTTTATATACCTTGTCTAAAAAAGAATTAATGCTAGTATGTTTACGCACGTTGTTGTCTATGTTATAATTAAAGAAAAGTTTATAGGAGAGTATAAAAATGGATTATGATAAAGAGATAAAGAAAGATAAGATAGCGTACATAGCTATTGTACCAGTTGTATTGACTTTTTTAAAATTTGGTATAGATGAGCTATTTCCATGGAACAATAATTTGGGCGTATATCTTTTATATTATTTTTGTAAAGCTCTACCTGTTTATGTTATCTCAGGAATAGTTATCTTTTTTACAATCATATTCATATATTGGGAACTGAACAAAGAAATTGCATACAAAAAGTTAATCAAAAAAGCTCTGTTAATCTCTATAATACCTTTTTTCCTTATTGAAACTATAAAATCTCCTGAAAATGTAAAAATAGATGGTAAACATACAAATTTATTGAATTATCAATATAATATTCTAAAAGATGTTATTGAAAATAAAACTATAACCATAAAAATTGATGCTAGTAACATTGAAGCAAACAATTATATACCATATTTTAATAGGAATACTCGTGGTAGAGGTAATTATACTTATCCAGAGATATATCATTGTTATGTAATATATAATACCGAAAAATATGGCTATTCGTCAGTAGAAAGTAGTTATGTAGTATCAATAATTAATAGCTTAATAGACTTGGAGGACAAAATAACTATAGAATATTATAAAAATACAGGCATAATTAAAGCAATCGACGGAATAAACAAAACTGAACACAAAAAATTAGAAGAAAGAGTTGATTACTTAGAAAAGCAAAAAAACGAGCGATCACAGAATAAAAATAAAGATAAATACAAATATAATTATAATTAGACAAATTCTCTTATTGTATAGATTGAGTAAGTTTATACTGCACAAATACAGGATTGGACGAGCGTATCAATCGCTTACTTTCTTATGTAATGTAGGTTCTATCTTTTTAATTGATATGGCGATAAATATATCGTCATATCTTTCATTATCTTATATATGACTTCATTTTGTCCAAAAAAGATGGACAAGAGAACCGTTCCCTTGCCCACAACTTCAATAAACACCCACATACATTGCATTTATTGATGTAGTGCTATTATTGGCTTTTGCCCCCTACTTCAATAAGTGAACCCCTTCATCTGGAACACCATGACCTGCATCAATAACAATAACTTTAGTTGTTAATTAATAGATAGTGCCTATAGTCCGGTCTGGAACTATCATCACGATATGTCTACATAAGACATTGACTTTTTAGCATAAATTTGCTAAAATTATATAAAGACTCCCCTAAAAGGGAGAATATTAGAAAGGAAGATCATAATGAAAAGTCGGACAGCAAAAGTTTTAGGGGTTGCTGTTATTGCAGTCATTGCAGCCACTGCAATTGCAATGGTGAAAGAAAAAAGTAGTGAATTGGAGGCAACCCCATTCACAACCACAACAGCAACAGAAATCACAGCAACAGCAACAGCAGAAACAACAGCGACAACAATTACAACAGCAACAACAACCACAACAACTACTCTGGAGGTTAGAAAATATCTCCCAGAGTATACCCGTTCCTCTTATTGTAAGGGAAAGGTACTTACCACATCAATTGTGGTAAAAGACCAAAACGGCAATATTTCTGACTATATAAAAGAAGGAGAAACCTTCTATTATTTAGATGTAGAAAATTACGGTAATATGGTCCACATATTTTATGAAAGGGCCAATGCCGTGTGCGACGGTTGGATACCGGAAAGAGAGGACTGGTGGAATTAATCCTTTATGCTGGAGTTCCTTTGTTGGAACTCCGGTATTTTTTATCGTTTTTGTATGAATCTGTTTCGAGATACTCCAAGAGAAAACGGAAAAAATGCCAACATTTTTGAATGCTGACATTTTTAAAACTATATCCACTAATTTGTCCACGTAGTTTTTTCCTTGATATTACAGGCTTTTTCGTAGTTTTGTCCACGAACTCAAATTTACGTGGACAAATCGTGGACAAATTGTCCTTTGTGGACAAATTTCTTATTTTCTTAATTTTTCATAATTCCTTATTTTGTAAGGGTTTGCGAGATTATTTACCACAACAGTTTTTATACTTTTTGCCACTTCCACATGGACATGGATCGTTTCTTCCAACCTTTGGCTCTTCATTAACTACTGTCTTATTAAGTCCGCCCTCTTTTGGTTTTACAGTTCCATCAACTAAATTTATAGCTGCATCTTCAAGTCCTGCTCCAGTAATTTCTGCTGCTTCTGATCTCTTAACATTTTCCTCTTTCTTTTCAATATTTAGCATAATCTTAGCAACATCGTCTTTTAAGTCTTCAATCATGTCATCAAACATGTCGGCACCTTCAAGTCTGTATTGAACAACTGGATCTTTTTGTGCATATGCACGAAGGCCAATACCATTTTTTAACTCGTCCATATCATCGATGTGATCCATCCATTTTTGGTCAACTACCTTTAATATAACAACTCTTTCAAGCTCTCTCATATTTTCTGAACCAAATTCAGCTTCTTTAGCTTCGTATTTTTCATGTGCTTTTGCTTTAACTTCTTCAATTACTTCTTTTGCATCAATTTTTTCTGCCTTAATTGATTGTAAGTCTGTTATTCCAAAAGAGTTTTCTATATCTTTTAATAGTGCTTCTGAATTATCTAATCCATCATCTGTCATATAACCATATACTAGTCTAGAAATTGAATCGTCTATCATGTTATTTACATTGCTCTTTAAGTCTTCTCCGTCTAAAACTTGCTTTCTTTGAGCATATATAATTTCTCTTTGAGAATTCATAACATCGTCATATTGAAGAACATGTTTTCTTATGCTGAAGTTTTTACCTTCTACTTTCTTTTGAGCTCTTTCAACAGCTTTTGAAATAAGCTTTGAGTTTATAGGCATATCTTCATCTGCATCTAATTTTTCATATACAGTGATTATTTTATCTCCACCAAAAATTTTCATTAGGTCATCTTCTAGTGAAATATAAAATCTAGATTCACCTGGGTCACCTTGACGACCAGAACGTCCACGTAACTGGTTATCAATTCTTCGTGATTCATGTCTTTCTGTACCTATTATTTTTAAACCACCAGCGGCAATAACTTTTTCTTTTTCTGTTTTGATTTTTTCTTCAAAGCTATCTCTAACTTCTTTGTAATGAGCTCTTTCTTTTTTGATTTGCTCGTCGTCTGTTTCGTAATATGTTGTTGCTTCTTCAACCTGCTCTGGTGTATATTTTTCCATTCTAAGTTGTTGTTTTGCTAAATACTCACTATTACCACCAAGCATAATATCTGTACCACGTCCAGCCATGTTAGTTGCAATTGTAACTGCACCATACTTACCAGCTTGTGCTATAATTTCAGCCTCTTTTTCATGTTGCTTAGCGTTTAATACTTCGTGTTTAATTCCTTCATCAGAAAGCATTTTGCTAAGTATTTCTGACTTTTCGATAGAAACAGTACCAATAAGAACTGGTTGTCCTTTTTTGTGACTTTCTTTAACTTCTTTAACTACTGCTCTAAATTTAGCTTTTTCATTTTTATATATAACATCGTTGTTATCAACTCTTATCATTGGCTTGTTAGTTGGTATTTCAATAACATCTAATTTATATATTTCTTGGAATTCTGCCTCTTCTGTTTTAGCAGTACCAGTCATACCTGATAATTTTTCATACATTCTAAAGTAATTTTGGAATGTAATTGTAGCAAGAGTCTTAGATTCGTCTGCAATTTTAACATGCTCTTTAGCTTCAATTGCTTGATGTAATCCATTATTGTATCTTCTACCATACATGATACGTCCTGTAAACTCATCTACAATTAATACTTCGCCATTTTTTACAATGTAGTCTATATCCTTTTTCATAATTCCATGAGCTTTTAATGCTTGGTTAACATTATGAACTAACTCAGAGTTATCTAAATCATTAAAGTTTTCAAGTCCAAATTCTTGTTCAGCTTTCTTAATACCTTTATCTGTTAATGTTGCTGATTTAGCTTTTAAATCTACTATATAGTCATATTTTTCATTATCTTCAGCTTGCTCAAAATTTTTAACATCTTCTTCTACAATAACTTTTGGAGTTAATTTTCTAACAAAAGAATCTGCTTTCGAATATAGGTTTGAAGATTTGTTAGCTCTACCAGAAATGATAAGTGGTGTACGAGCCTCATCAACTAAAATACTATCAATTTCATCGACAATTGCAAATTTAAGTTTTCTTTGAACTAATTGCTCTTTATAAATAACCATGTTATCTCTTAAATAATCAAATCCATACTCATTATTTGTACCATATGTTATATCTGCGTCATAAGCAGCTTTTTTCTCGTTAGGTTTCATTCCATTTATTATTATTCCAACAGTTAATCCAAGGAACTTATATAAATTTCCCATCATTTCTCCCTGGTATTTTGCTAAGTAATCGTTAACTGTTATTACGTGAACACCTTCTCCTGTTAATGCATTTAAATATGCAGGAAGTGTTGCAACTAATGTTTTTCCTTCACCTGTTTTCATTTCGGCGATTCTACCTTGGTGAAGTATAATACCACCAATTAATTGTACGTCGAATGGTCTCATTCCTAAAACCCTAACAGAAGCTTCTCTAACTACTGCGAATGCCTCTGGTAATATATCATCTAATGTTTCACCTCTACCTAGTCTATCTTTAAATTCTATTGTTTTGTGTTGTAATTCAGCGTCAGATAATTTTTTCATTGAGTCTTCTAAGCCATTGATTAAATCAACTAAAGGCATAACTCGTTTAACTTCCCTTTCGCTATAATTAAATAATTTCTTGATTACACCCATTCTAATTACTCCTTTTCTGTCTTATGTATCTTAAGTTTTTTTATCTGTCAGTACTATATCACTAAAAACATTTTTTAGCAACAAAAATCATATTTTTTTTATCCCTATAATAAAATTTATAAAATACAATTTCCGAGGTAATGTTTATGTTTATTTATAATATTAGTATTAATAAAAAAAAGAATTCTAAAACTATTTTTTTAACAATTAGCATCTTACTAATTGTAACGCTTATTATTTTTATATGCAACATAGTAAATAGTAATCGAATGTACGTTCAAGATACTATGTCTATTCCTGATACTATAGAAATTCCAGCCTCTAATTATACCAATGTTTTAGACGATTGTTATGCTAATTTGGATAATTATGTTGGTCAAAAAATTAAATTTTCTGGCTTTATTTATAGGCTTTATGACTTCAAAGAAAATCAATTTGTGCTTGGACGTGAAATGATATTAGAAAAACAATCTGACGCTCAGGCAAAAGTTGTTGTTGTAGGGTTTATGTGTGAGACAAAGACATCTTTATCATTTATTGATAATACTTGGGTAGAAATTGAAGGTACAATTACAAAAGGCCACTACCATTCAGATATTCCAATGATAAAAATTTCAAGTATTAAGGAAGTTAATCGTCCAGAAAATGAATATGTGTATCCACCAGATGGAGGATACACGCCTACTGAATATTCCTTTTAAATGATTTTAGAATATTGCCAGTTGCTCTCTAAATGAGATTTTGCTATGACTCTAAGATATAGAGTTAATTTATGTTGTTCCGCCCCAACTGCGAAGAATAAGTACTTGCTGCTTTGCTACCCGCTTGCAGCATTCACTTATTCTATCTTGTCGGTCCCCACCTTAACTTTACATCATAAATTAACTCTATATCTTAGACTCCTTACATATTTCTGATAATTTACTCAATTATTGATTTTACCAACCCTTTGTCTATTGTTCTGGCAAATATATTTTTTAAAATAATTAGTACTATCGGACCTACAAATAAGCCTAGCACTCCACATAATCTAAACCCTGTATACATTGCAATTATTGTAAAAATTGGATGAATTCCAATTTGACCGCCAACAATCTTTGGCTCTATCATTTGTCTAACTATCGTCATGATTACCCAAAGAACAAAAATGGCAAGTCCTAGCCTTAAATCACCTTTACATGCTGCTATTATTGCCCATGGAACCATTACCATACCAGATCCTAAAATAGGAAGAGCATCAACAAATCCGATTGCTAATGCAAACAACAATGGATATCTAATATTTAATCCAACGAAATAATATATATATAGTCCAACAAGTGAAATAATAAAGGATATAACAATTAAAATAACTTGCGCTTTTAGATATCCTCCTAACGAACTTACTATTCCATGTACATGTTTGCTGATTTTTTTTACCCAATCAGCTGGCAAATGGTGCTCTAGTTGATCTATCATATATATTTTGTCCGTACTAATAAAATATAAAGACATTATTGTAATTACAATATAAAACACGACCGTTGGTATTGATGTAAGCTTTGCTAACAAGCCCGTAAAAAAGTCTTTTAAATAATTTGAAGCATGTACTAATAAATTTTGGGTTGAATTATCTAATAGATCTTTTAATTGGCCAGATAATTGAATTTTACTAAAGTCCAATTTCGCCGTCTTTTCTTGGATAAAATCAGAAATTATCATTATATAATCGTTCAAATTACTTAATAAATTGGATGCTTCAGATACAAGTGTTACAATTCCCCATATAAGCAATCCAATAATTATAGATAATACTATAACCAGAATTAGTAAAGCACTCGTTTTTCGCTTGAACTTTAATTTATTCATACAAAATTTAATAACTGGCTCTATCATAAAGTACAATGCGAATGCTACCAAAAACGGCATGTAAAATGCCGCAAGCTTAAGCCCAATAAATATTAGTACAATTGATATGACTAGTATTAAAATTTTCTTTACAATTTTTTTAACATCATTATTTTTTATTAACATATGTAAATCACCATAATTATTCTATGCTGATTTATATTTTATATACTTTAAATATAGAACAAATCTGAAAAAATTAAAGATTTTTTCAGATTTGTTCGGCGCCAAAATTTATGAAATAAATTTTGTGTGCAATATAAAAAGGGCATTTTTAGTTTGCCCTTTACATTCTTATTTATTATTTGTATTTTTCTTTTTATCTATTATTACACCAAAGCCTGTAGCAACTGGCCTTGTCTTGTGTTTTCCATCACTATCAATAGGATCATTTAAAATTTTGTAGTTTTCAACCATTACACTTGAAGTTCCACCATCTAATGCTGCAGCATTAACAGCTCCATATTTTTTCATTATTTCTATTAATTGATTCATTGAAGCACCTGGTTTTCCAACACGTCTTCCGTCAATTACAACAAAGATAACTACACCATCTTCTCTTTGACCTATAGCGGTTCTAGGTGCAGTACCCCATCCACCATTACCAAGTACCGTAGAAGCTTGACCATTAACTATTAAAAATGGCCCTGTTGTAACTGCATCACGAATATTCATGCTTTTTGCTTTGGTTGAATTTATTTTTCCTATTATTAATCTATTGTTATTGTCAAATCCAACTAAACCACCTTCACCCGTATATGGTCTATCTGTAACAACTTTTCCATTTGTAATAGTAATACCTTGAGGTGTACCACCTGTTCTATCTTCTTTTAAATCGATAAAGAATCCTCCGTTTATGGCTAAGGCAGCATTATGATCTTGTGCCATTTTTGTAACATATTGACCAGATTTATTTAAATTTGCTGTAACTAATGTTTTTATTTTTGATGGATCATATACAAAAGCTGCATAACCAGTATATGATTTCCCAGAAATTTCTATTATTTTATAATCTGGATGCTCAGGGTCTCTTTCTAAAATCTCACGCTCTGTTTCACTTGTATATGTATAATTTCCTGTCGCTGATGTAACTGTAACTAAACTTGGGTCTGTTACAGAATCTATTTCTACCATCCTATTCCTGCTTAGAACATCGTTTATAGTTTCTTCACTATAAAACCATGTAGCTAAATATTTATGTGTCATGGTGGTCATAGCCGTTGTTATATACCAATCTCTAAATCCAGTGTATGGACCATACATAAGAAATAAACCAACTATGCCTCCAACAATAATTAAACTAGACATTCCACTTACTATCTTTGAAAAGATGCTCTTTCTTTTTTTACGTGCATCTCCATTTAATATTTGATTTTGCGCATTTTTTTCCATTCTACTCATCAGAACAAAAAATCCTTTCTATTTTTTTAATCCTTTAAATATAATATCTTCTAATTCTTTATACATTTCTTCAAGACTAACATGATAATTCTTATTCATTTTATATAGTAAACTAACACAAGTATTACTAAAAATACCGATAGCAATTGTTTCAGCATTTGACTCTATAATTTCTCCATTTTTTATACCCTGTTCGACAATTTCTTCAACAATTTTTAAATACTGCTTTACATATTCTTTACATTTTAAGTTTCTAGGCTCTTTTCCCCATATTTGGCTTAAAATGATTCTTAAAAAGTCTTGATATTTATATATAATTTTTAGTTGAATTAGTATAACACATTTTAGTTTTTCAATTGCACTTTTCTTTTGAGTAGTTTTTATTACAATACTATTCTGTAATAATTTCATACCTTCCTCAATAAGAAAATAAAAAATTTCTTCTTTACTCGAAAAATGATAATATAAAGTTCCTTTTGCAACTCCAACAACAGAGGTGATTTCTTCTACGCTTGTTGCATCATAACCCTTTTCTGCAAATAACTTCATAGAGGTCTCGAAAATTTTTCTTTTAGTTTTATTCATATATTATCCTACCTTAATTCTTGTTGTTTCGACAAGATGTCTAATTTATTTTACCAAATATAAAAACAAGAATCAACCACTACTATTAAATTATCACTAAATTTTCACATTTTATATTTCATTATATGTTAAATAATAAGCAATTATTATGACTTTTTCCTATTCTTTAGGGCTTTTTGTCTATTAACTTTTTGTGGCTATTTTGTGAAAAGAATTGCTTTGTTGGCACATATTAGTTTACATTTTTCAAAAATAACCTTCTAAGGCGTCAACTCTTTATGTTTTTATAACTGCTGATTTTAGAGACACTGCTAAAAAAAACAGCCCCCACTATTTTTCTCAGTGTCTCTAAAATCAGCTAAAATTATTTTGCTGCTACTGCAGGTTCCTTATTAGATACTTTGTTGTATTTATCGTATATCCTCCCAACTTTCTCTATACTTTCTATTAAACTATCATATTCTATATCCTTAGCATAGAAATACGTTTTTTGATATACCTTCCACCTCTTTTTCATTTCTTCATCTGCACTAAGTAGCTCCAATGTATGTTTCCAATTATGTATTAAGTCTAAAGACTCTCTATGCTCTGAAGTAAGATTTATTGCCGTTTTTAGCAATTTTTTATTTATATTCTTCTCTTGTGTATTAATTAACATATATACATCATAAAAATCTCTTATACGCGTTCCAGCTATTCCTCTCTTTATTACTGCTTCAAATTTTTCAGCCAATATTGTCTCTAGATTGTATGACCAAACTGGAATTTTCTTTTCTTCCAGCATCAAATTGTAATCATATTCTATCTCTTTATATGTAATTGCATCTCCTGTTGTAATATCTATTTTAAATATAACAGGCATCGAATTTTTAAATTTCGCCTCAAAAGTTGCTCTGTATCCATTGTAATCATCATCTTCTCTAATAAGCTCTATCTTATTCATCTTAAATGTAATATCGTCATCTAGCTCTATTTCACATATCTCATTTAAAATTTTTGTACAACTTTCCTCTGTAAGTTCAAACCCCTTTACTGTTGTGTCCATATCCATAGTCGCTCTGCTTGACATTCCTAATATAGCAGAAATCAACATACCACCTTTTAATATGAAATTATCTTTATATTTTGAAACTGAAATACGTTCCAATAATCGCTCTAACATGTATATTTGTAAAACAGATTGTGGAGCAATCTTCTTCTCTTTTGATATATTGTTTATTCTTGCTTTAAAACTCATTACATTTCCTTGCATCTTTACTTCCTCCGTATAAAAAAAATCTTTGGTACACAACAATTGTATATCAAAGATTTTTAAATTTAAATAGATTTTGTTAAAATTTTATTATGCAAGGTTACTATGCAAGTACCTCTAAGTACATTCTTAATATCTTAAGTATTTTAAATTCTTTTGCATATTCATATAGCAAATTTAAATTTTTATCACTACGTTTCATATACTCTTTTAACGCGGTATTAAAAATTTGTGAGTCTATTTTGTTTCTATCTCGAATAATATCGCAGATTGTCCTTTCCATGTTATACACTCTAATTTTTGTGCCATCGTCAAGCTCTTTTGTAATTAGTCCAATATTTAATCGTTCCTTATTAATATAATGTGGGCTTAGCATATCATTCGATGGGCGAATATTACTTGGAAAAGTCATGTCCAAAACAAAAGGTGTACGATCTGTTAAATCATACAAATATAGCGCAGTATTATGTGAAAAAATAGCATTTTTAAATTGCTCACCCATAATATAATACTCACTTACATCCTTATCTGGAGTTACATATATTCCCCTTGATATTTTAATAAGTTCACCATTATCAACAAGAGCTTTTAAGTATTGCCTATGAATATTATTTTCTTCAAGAATTTTCATGGTTAATATACCATTATTTCTTTTTACTAATTCCATTATTAAATCTGACTTCATCATAATACTCACCTCCTTTTTGACAAGTAAATACATGTCGTGTTTAAAATGTATTTGTTCATCAATTTGACTTTCTAATGTTTTTTACTATCGATATGTATTTTTTATCAATTTGATTTTTAAACACATTTTATCGTTGATATGTATTTTTTTGTCAAATTACTTGTTAATACATATTATACACCAAATGTATTTATTTGTCAAACACTTTACCTTTGCTCTACTCTACGTTTACTTTTGCTTTACTCGTGCTATTTACTTATACTACACTCAATTTATAACTATATTTATTATATTCAAATCTAAGGAGAATACTACAAGTTTTAATTTTATTACTATATATTTTAAGAATCTTCGCATTTTCTGATAATTTTATTTGCTTATTTACTTTTTAGAACAGATTCATAAGCTGTTTATGGGTACTTTTTAGATACATAAGTACAAAATAATCTTTATGGTGTCAACTAATTATGTTTTATATTCATAATAAAATTGGTTGTATTTGTTCTCTATCCACAGCATATTCTAATGTTTTAATTATATATTTGTCATCAAACACTAGTGATCTCGGTTTGGTGATTGGATTATCTTGTTTAAATGGTACAAAATAATAGTTATTTCTATTTAGTAACTTTCCAATGTTTTCTGCCGATCCTGATAATC
Organism: Clostridia bacterium; assembly: GCA_017939755.1. Classification (GTDB taxonomy): domain Bacteria; phylum Bacillota; class Clostridia; order TANB77; family CAG-508; genus CAG-492. The sequence goes on from JAGBAJ010000042.1 coordinate 86,896, forward strand.
CATCATTAGTAGATATTGCAATAACTAGAGGGTTATTATTTCTTAGATGTGATTTTGCTGCCATTGTTGCTGGTGTGTCTACTATACCATTAGCAAGTTTAGCAATTGTATTTCCTGAACATGGTGCAATTAGCATTATGTCTGTCATCTTTTTTGGTCCAATTGGCTCTGCTCCTTGTATTGTATTTATTATTTTTTTACCAGTAATGCTCTCAAGCTCTTCTATAATGTCCTTGGCATAGCCAAATTTGGTATCCATATTGTAACTATGTTCAGACATAATAGGAATAACGTTTGCTCCTAGTTTAACAAGTTCCTTAAATTGTGGTAAGACCTTTGAAAATGTACAAAAAGATCCTGTCATAATTACACCAATATTTTTATCTTTTAAATTCATAAAATCAACTCCTCACAATATAGTATGATTTTATGTAAATTTTGTGTTTTTCTATTCTAGCAAAGCTTTTATTCATTAGGATAATAGAAAATTTTTTCCTGCCTAATGTATAAAAAAGAAGTTGGCTTAACCAACTTCTTTTTGTTATTTACTAGAATAATAATATATCATCTATATACCATTTTCCTGAAATTTTGTATATGCTTACTGACTTAGTTTTGGTTGTTGAGTCTTTAGAACCCTCAATTTTAAAGTTAACTTTACAATTATATCCTTCTGTAAAATCAAGCTCTTCTTTTGATGCATCTTCATATGATGTTTTTAGATATTCAATAAGCTCTTTTAGATCCTTATCTTCCATTTTTTCTTTTTCAGTAATTTCATATGTTATTTTAACATCTTCTCCATATGTTTCTACTCTATCGTTTTTATATTCATTTAAGCTATCTTTCATATCACTAATGTCTTTTTCATTGAATTCCTTAACAATAAGAGCTGGTAATGCTTTTAAATAAGCGTCACCATCAGCATCATTAAGACCTTTTAGTGCATATTCTATTGGAGCTGTCATATTAGACTCATCAATTCCATCTTTCTTTTCATCTTCCTTTTTGTTATTTCCACATCCTGTTAATAAAAACATACTCATTATTAACATTGCAAATATCGCTGTTACTTTTAATAAAGTTTTCTTCATAATAAATTCCTCCTATGTGTTTTAAATCAAAAATTCTTTAAATCTGCTCTTATATTAACTATTATTAATAGTTTTCTGCTTTAATCTCAAAATATGATTGTGGGTGCTCGCAAACAGGACAAACTGCTGGAGCTTCTTTACCAATACAAATGTGTCCACAATTTCTGCATTTCCAGATTTTATCTCCATCTTTGCTAAATACTAATCCATCTTCTACATTTTCTAATAATTTTAAATATCTTTCTTCATGCTCTTTTTCAATTTTTCCAACTTCTTCAAATAAATATGCAATTCTGTTAAAGCCTTCTTCTTTAGCTGTTTTAGCAAATTCAGCATACATATCTGTCCATTCATAGTTTTCTCCAGCAGCAGCATCCTTTAAATTATCTATTGTTGTTGGAACTTGTCCATCATGAAGTAATTTAAACCACATTTTTGCATGCTCTTTTTCATTATCTGCAGTTTCTGTAAAAATAGCAGCTATTTGCTCATATCCTTCCTTTTTTGCTTTGCTTGCATAATAAGTGTATTTGTTTCTTGCTTGTGACTCACCTGCAAATGCAGCCATTAAATTAGCCTCTGTTTTTGATCCTTTTAATTCCATTTTTTTACCTCCTAAAAAAATTATTAAATCATATAGATTTGTTATTTACTCGCTCATTATATAATATATAAATTCCAAATTCAAGATTTTATTAATTTAAAATGCCATATTAGTTACTATTTAATAGCGTAAAGTAAAAAGCTTTGTAATATGTGAATTTTGACTTCCTACTTCGGATGCTCTGCTATTTCACTAAAGCATTAATATTCTACCCTTAACTTTACATAATTTAGTTTTAGTGGTATACTATAGTTATGGGGGATTTCTTACTTCCACAGACTGAGTGCCTGTATGAAAGGAAAAAAATTATGAAAAAAATCATCATTGCAGTTGTTTGCATGCTTGCAAGCATCTGCACCTTCATCACAAGCACAACCATTTCATTTGCTGCATCAGCAGCTATTGACGACCTTGCTGACATTGCCTGCCTTGATGTAACGGGAGATGGCGTTATCAGCGAAAGCGATTACGAAGTCGTTCACCGTAATGTATTTGAAGGCTATACTAGCATTGCCACGCTGGTTAAGCTCGAAAAATACCTCAATCACATTAACTATAGCGTAATAGCAGTTAATGAGGAAAACACTAATCGCATTAGAAACTGGTTAGGATTTTGTGGCGGATCAATAGATATTCGTCACGCCTGCAGTGGAGCGATTATTGACATTTCTGATGATGGTGAAACATTATGCAGATTTGTGTTTAGCTCCGGATACTCTGAGGAGATGCCCGAAGAGGCAAACGTAGTCATCCGTCATGTGAGCGAGTGCGGAGTGGTTTACACCATCTGGGAAGATGGAAGCCACTACTACATCCACGAACAAGAGATTGAATTCGAGGATAAGAAGATAACGGAAGTTAAATTCGACAATCCTCTCCTCGCAAATTGGTTTTACAATTGCGAGGCAGAATTCAAATTACGTGAATATCCTGATGGAGCTATAGGCCTCTCCTTTGAGGACGCTAAGAGCGCTTATATCCTCGTATTTGAGGAGGGCTTCTCAGAAATGCCTCCTACAGGAACTGGAGAAATTATTCATCGCCACTGGCTGCCCAATGAAAAGCGTGAGCTTATCATATGGGGTAGTAACGACGGTAAGTATCACGTAAGCATCATATCCGAATCGTAACAAAAATAACTAAAAAGGCACTCAGTCGGTGCGGCAGATATTATCTGTCGCATTTTGCCATTTTTAACAATTAATATTAGGCTCTTTGAAAAGGGCGAGTGGATAATTTTTAATAGAGCTTATCCAATATCATTCATATCATACAAGCCTGGTTCATTTTTAGATGCCATAAATTTAGCAGCTTTAACTGCACCATCAGCAAAAACACTCCTTGAATACGAAGTATGCTTAATCTCGAAACTTTCGTTCTCACTAAAGAATATTACAGAATGCTCTCCTACAATATTTCCACCTCTAATAGAGCTTATTCCTATTTCATTTTTACTTCTTTTTTCATGCTTATCATGTCTATTAAATTCGTATGACATTGATCCGTTAAGAGCTTTGTTTATTGAGTCAGCAAGTAACATAGCTGTTCCACTTGGACTATCTATTTTTCTGTTATGGTGAGTTTCTACAATTTCAATATCATTATCGCTAAGTTGCTTTGCTAAATTAGCAACTATCCTACACATCAAATTAATATCTAAAGACATGTTAGCTGATTTAAATACTGGAATTTCTTTTGAAGCCGCTCTAATTTCCGCTTCTTGCTCTTCTGCGAAGCCAGTAGTAGCAATAACTATAGGAATTTTTTTATCCTTAGCATATTTTAAAATTTTCATAGTAGCAATTGGAATTGAAAAATCAATAATAACATCCGCTTCTTCTTTAATATCATTATAGTCAGTGTACACAGGGAAAGTATACTCTCCTGTATTTTCTTTATCAACACCACCTATTAAAACGCAATCATTATCTAAGCCCACAATCTTTGCAACCTCTTGTCCCATTTTACCATTGCAACCATTTATTAATACCTTTATCATATGTCCTCCTATTCTTTTAAATGAGGGACGGGGTTCGATTTTAAATTTTTTAAATTTAACCCCGTCCCCAGTTTCAAATTTTTTAAATTTAACCCCGTCCCTAATTTGAAAAAAGCTCTATTGCTTCTTTTAAAAGCTTTTGTTTATCCATACTCATCTCTATTAGGGGTAATCTTGGTATACCAAAATCATAGCCAATCATATTTAACCCAGCTTTTACTGGTATAGGATTTACCTCCGAAAATAAATTATCAACTAAATCTAAACAAGCCAATTGCTTTCTTGTAGCTTCTTTTATGTTACCATTTAAATAGTCGTATACCATTTCATGTGTATATTTAGGGTATAAATTTGATAATACAGAAATAACCCCTATTCCACCCACAGATAGTATTGGAACTATTTGGTCATCATTACCTGAATATATATTTAAATTTTCTCCACACAAAGATGCTATTTGGGCAACTTGTGATATATTTCCACTAGCTTCTTTTATAGCAACTACATTCTCTATTTTAGATAGCTCTAAACATGTTTCTGGCAATATATTAACTCCTGTTCTGCTAGGAACACTATACAATATTATAGGTAACGATGTACTGCTTGCTATAGCTTTATAATGCTCTATTAGTCCCTTTTGTGTTGTTTTATTATAATATGGCGTAACAACTAAGGCTCCATCTACTCCTATAGATTCTGCATACTTTGTCATTTCTATAGCAGCCTTTGTGTTATTAGACCCCGTTCCTGCAATTACAGGTATTCTTTTATTAACCTTATCGACAGCAAACTTTATAGTATCCTTACGCTCCTTATCCGTCATAGTAGAAGCCTCTCCTGTTGTACCACATACAATTATGCTATCAACACCCTCAGATATTTGGTGCTCTATCAAATCACCAAAGACTTTAAAATTTACTCCATTTTCATCAAATGGAGTCGCAATAGCAGTTCCACATCCTTTAAATATAATCTTTTTCACTTAACTTCCTCCCTTCGCACTAAGTAATATATATAATAGTTTATAAAATATATCAATACTTATTTTAATTTAATATGTATGCAGAAATGCAGAAAAAAGACCACTACCTTTCGATTGTGGTCCTCGCAACATTTTTAAATATTATTTTATAACTTTATACAATAATTGTATATAAGACTCATTTAGTTTGTTACATTCTATTAATTGTAAAGCCTTAAGCTTATTCAATTCATCACTACTACTAATTGCATCACCATCAATTAATGTTGCAGTATCTCGACCTCCAACAAGTATAGGTGCTATTACAATATTTACATAGTCTATTAAGTTATTTCTTAATAATAACCCATTTAAACTTCCTCCAGATTGAATAGTTAATCTATCAACCTTATATTTTTCAGCTAAATCTTCTAACAATTTGTTTAAATCTAATTCATTATAAAATAATATCTCCAAATTGTCATATTTTTCAATCATTTTATATGCTACATGGTTTTTATTAGTAGTAACTAAAAATAATTTTTTAACCCATTTGCATAAGTATTCTATTCCTTTTTCATTTAAATGTGGTTTGTTATCAATAATTATAAAACTACATGGAGTTTTATTTGGCTCTTCGGCTCTTTCATTTACTCCAATCTTAGCCATAACCCTACCTGTATTTATAGAAAATAAATCTGTCGTTTGTTCAATTTCATAATATTGATGCAATCCCTCTTTTACCCCTGGTATTTTACACCAATCTTTGTCTACATCTAACTCATCACTATTTCCACTATTAATTTTTCCGTCTAGTGATTCTAACATAAATAAAGTAGTTATTGGTTTATTCATATATAATATTTACCTCCTAATTAAAATTTTAAATGTTTGTTTTTTATATAATAGTAAAGAGGACCTCCGCGCAGGAAATCCCCTTTTGTCAGTTAGGCAATAGCTTAGTAATTCTGTACTACAGGCATTAACCCAAAAATCTGAGGTCTGCTCTGATTTATTGCAGAAATAAGAATCTGCACAAACAAAGCAAAAACGTAAATGCTGGAAACTGCACCACATATGGATGCAATAAAACCACCATTAAAAATGGCACCTACCAGTCCTGACGCTAATCCTGCAGCTATGCCACAGATTGTTGCGTTTAACGACTGAATAAGGTAGTACTTTGATGATTTGTCTTTACCCATGCTGTAAATGATTGCGGCTATTATCAGTCCTGGAATACCAAGACATGATATGATGGATGTCATTTTTGAATTCATTTTGAACGCTCCTTCCTGACATTCGTTATTGTTTACCCGATTCCGCAAAATCGGTGCTAGCAGCCCTTCTGCTAAGCATGTGTATTATTATAATATACATTTGAAATAATTGCAATATATAACTTTCTATTTCATTAGTCTTTAGTAGAATCACCTATTTTTTCAGTGTCCCTAAAATCTTTTTTAGATCTGCTGTTTTTTGAGAGTAGTCCACAAATACATCAATTTTCCAGTGTTCCAAAAAACATCAATTCTTTTAGAATTTGTACGGCATTTGCGCCAGCACCTTTTCTTGTGTTGTCAGCAACAACCCATAAATTAATTCCTGATTTTACGCTATAGTCTCTACGTATTCTTCCTACATACACTTTATCTTGGTTGTTTGTATCTATAGGCATCGGATATACGTTGTTGTCTATATCATCTTTAACAACAATTCCAGGAGCTTTTTTTAATGTCTCTATTAAATCATTAATTTCAAATTCTTTTTCAAACTCGATATTAATAGATTCGCTATGTGAATTAAACACTGGTACACGTACTGTTGTTGCCGTAATTGGCAAATTAGACCTTTTTAAAATCTTTCTTGTCTCATTTATCATTTTGTGCTCTTCTTTTGTATATCTATCATCTGTGAAGTCATCTATGTGTGGTATGCAATTATTAAATATCTCATATGGAAATTTTCTTAATTCGTGCTTAGTATTACCTACATAATGCTCTATAGCAGACTCTAAATCTTGTATTCCTCCTAAACCTGCGCCAGACACTGCCTGATATGTTGAATATACTACTCTTTTTATTCTATATTCTCTATCAAGTGGACTAAGTGCTACAACTGCTTGTATTGTTGAACAATTTGGATTTGCGATAATTCCATTATGCCTTCTTGCCTCTTCCATGTTTACTTCTGGAACAATTAAAGGAACCTCTTTGTTCATTCTAAAAAAACTGCTATTATCTATAACTATACATTTGTTTTTATTTGCTATAGGAGCATATTTTTCTGCGACCTTTCCTCCTGCTGTAAAAATTGCATAGTCAAATCCTTCATTAAAAGAGCTTTCTGTTAGTTCTTCTACTACATATTCCCTATTCATAAATGTTATCTTTGTACCAGCAGACTTACTAGAAGAAAAGAATTTGTATTCACTTATAGGAAGATCATATTCTTCTAATACATTTCTAGTAACCCTACCTACTACCCCAGTAGCCCCTACTAATGCTAATTTATATTTTTTCATATATTCACCTAAACCTTTCTATATATTGTATAGATTGAAGCTTGGCTATATTACAATCTTTAAAAACTTAAAATTTCGTTATACATGTTAATTGCGAAGTTATCGGTCATTCCTGCAATAAAGTCTATAATTGATCTTGAATAGTCGCTCTCATTTAAATAATAAATTACTTTATTTTTTAGGTTTGTTCCAATTCTATTAGTTGTACTACTATACTTGTATAGCCAATCTTTAAACGATGATATAAGATGTGGATAAAATTTTTCTGCCTTGTCCAAATTATAATTCACTACATTCATATCGCTCGAATAAGTTGCTTTTAAAGTATCATAAATACGATTAATTATAATTTTAAAGTATTCATTTGATGCATCCAAACGAGGGTGTGAATAGATATTTTTATAGTTGAATTCCTTAACTTTATCAATCAACTTAAGCTTTTCCTCTGAAAAGCTTATACCTTTTTCTACACTACTATTATTGCATATATCTACAATAAGTTCATATATCAAGTTTGGATTATTTAAAGTTTCTTCACTATGGACCCCCAAAATTTCTTTAAGCTCTTGAATACGCTGCTCATCCAACAATCCCAAATGTAATGCATCTTCCAAATCTCTACCAATGTATGAAATTTTATCAGAAACTTTAACAACACATGCTTCCCACGTATATGGACTATATTGATTTGGTTTAGTGTAATTTATAAGATTTATTGGCTCTTCTCTTGGTTTTATAGACCTTTCATCTATCTCTCCGCAATGAGATATAATACCATCTCTAACAGCATATGTTAAATTTAAATTTTTAAGCTCTCCTTTATCATCTTCCAGTAGCTCTATATCATCAACAAAATGAACTCCATTTTTTTCGTGCCAAAAAGGCTCTCCAAGGTCACGCATACATATCTCGTTTAAAACACGCTCTCCTTTATGACCAAAAGGGCTATGCCCTATATCATGGGCAATTGCAATCGCCCTTGTTAGCTCCGTATTTAGGCCAAGATAACTTGCTATTGTATTACTTATAGAATCTACATAGCTAACATGCTCACTTCTAGTACATACATGGTCACTACTAGGTGAAAAAAATACTTGCGTCTTATGCTTAAGACGTCTATATGCATTGCAATGTAAAATTCTTGTGTAATCCCTGGCAAACTCACTTCTTAAATCATTTGGTCTTATATATATATCCAATTCTCGTTTAATCATACTATCCCAATTTTTATTGCCTTTAAACGCAGCAACACTTTTAAAACTACCTCGCATATAATCCTCCTCTTTAGATTTTACAACTTAATTTTGTTACATTAATATCTTTATTTTATATATCGAATTATATCATATATATTTGCTATTTGGTCAATGTAACCATTATTATTCTTTTAAATGTCCATTCAATATTTTGATTTTCTTCTTTCTTTCCGTATGGAACAAAAAAAGGCTAGCGGAGAGGTTACACGCCTCTTCGTTGGCCCTTTTTTTGTTATCTACCACATACCCACTTTACTAATCTTACTATTTTTGGACGAATTACATGTAACATATATGCAAGCTTGAAATGCCCTTTTCTAAGAAAACGATTCCTTGTATTCCTGTATATTGGAAGTCCTTCAAACGTTTTATCAAGTGCCATCTGAATGTCTTTTCGTCCAAGAATTTCTTTAAGCTCTTTATAACTTTCTCTTCTGTTAGGATTATCTTTGTGAAAAAATTTTTTTCGAACTGCAAACATTACAAGTCTACCTACCTCATTATAATAGAGCTTAGCAAGCTCTTCGTCCTGTGCGAGACTATTTTGTAATATTTTTTTTCTTTGTTCCATTGCATATAACCATGTAGAAATGTCTTCTTCATACTCATCTTCGTACTTTCGAATATGCGTTGTTCTATATATATACAAAGGTTCGTCGATATACTTCACTACCAAATCAGGATTATTCTTAATAAGCTGATGATTCCAAATGTTGTCTTCCATACGCTTTAACATTGGATCAAACTCTACAGAAATACATGATGCTCTATATAGTTTTCCCCACGGCACGCCAATAGCAGTATCACACCTAGTATTCTCTCGTGCGTACTTGCAATCTATAAGCATTTTTTCTAACTCTATGAGTGAATCTCCCTTGAAAGTTTTATTTCCTAAGTAAAAATGATTTTGATAGTACTTATCTCCGTCGTATGCATCGCATCCGCAACATATAATGTCTATGCTATCATCATGCTCTACTTCTCCATATAATCTTTCAAAAAAGTTCTCCTTTAGTTTATCATCAGAGTCAACAAAGCTTACCCATGGAGTTTTAACCTGCCACAGTCCTGTATTTCTTGCGGCAGAAATGCCACAATTTGTAGGAAGTGTTATAAGTTCAACTCTTGATTTTCCTTTTAGCCGCACAGAAAAATCCCAAACAATGTCTTTATATATTGGATTGCTGTCTCCATCGTCAACAACTATAATCCGCTCTGGAATTTTTGTCTGTTTGGCTATGCTATCCATGCATTCAAAAAAGTCAATATTAGGTGTTTGATATACAGGAATTACAATGGTAACTGGTATCGTAGTAGAATTTTGCAAAATCATAGGTTCTTTCATATAAAATTCCCTCTCTTACTATTTGAATTTGCCTATCTATACTAACACTTTTTAATATGTTTTTTCAAGGGAAATTGTCCTATGCTATAAAATTAAACAGAAACGATTAATTATTATAAACTAAGGCTCTTCGTTTTTCTTCTAAAGAAACCAAAAAGACCTGTTGAAAATCAACAGGTCCATTGGGTCAAATGCAGAACTTACACGTCTATGGCGAAGTCCATGTACAGATAATTAATCCATGCCTTTCCCTTGTACGGATCATCCATCTTGAGTACTGGTTCTCCAATAGGTTCAATTCCATCTACATCATTGTACAATGTTCTGAAGTCCGTCTGTTTCATTGACGTTTTCTTGGCAATAATGCTATCATAACCTTTTTCTACTGAGGCCAGGGTTTTCGGAGAAATCGGGCTGAAACGCGCAGGTTCACTGACGATTGAAGCCTTTACCAGTGTTCCCTGATATCCCTCTGAAATAACGAGCTCCAAGCGAAGCTTGTAATCAGGATTCTTGTAATAGCGGAGAAACGTAGATGGATGTACTTCCTTGAGCTTGTCGAGAAGCTCATAAAGGAGCTCCTCATAGTGCTCGGCCACGGACATTGACTCTTGCTTGGTCGCTTCTTTAGCGATGTTCTCAAGCTCGATTGCAATATTCTTTTTCATTTGATTTCCTTTCTCCCAAATGGGAAGCGTGCAGCATTGTGTTCGCTGCGATGTGGATGTTAGCTATGAATTCTAATTGCACTGTTATAGAAGAAAACTAGCCAACTGCGTATAGGTAAAAACCAATATTTATTGTAGCATATAATGTGAACAAAAGCAAGTTTTTATGTAAAAAAGTTATGCAAATTTATAAAATATACAACTTTCATTTACTTTACAGGATTGCTTTTAACATTTTACTTGACGCAAATTGATAAAACTATAATAACGCCCCTTTATACAATAAAAAGCAATTAACACGCATATTTGCTCTTGTGTTAATCGCTTTTTATTCGTACTTAACTGCCGTTTTATTATGTTAAATGGGTAGTTACAATTTTATTTAATCACATATTTTAGTTAAATTTTTTATTTTTTTCTGCTTTTACAGCCGCCTGTGCAGCTGCCAATCTTGCAATTGGAACTCTAAATGGTGAACATGATACATATGTTAATCCTATATTGTGGCAGAATTCAACTGTTGGAGGATTTCCACCATGCTCTCCACAAATACCAAGCTCTATATTTGGTCTTACCTTTTTACTATCTTCAATTGCAAGTTTCATAAGTTTTCCAACACCAATTTGGTCAACCTTTTGGAATGGATCTGTTTCGAATATTTTTCTATCATAATAGAATTTTAAGAACTTACCAGCATCGTCACGGCTAAATCCGTAAGTAAGCTGTGTTAAGTCATTTGTTCCAAAAGAGAAAAACTCTGCTTCTTTTGCAATTTCGTCAGCAACTAAACAAGCCCTTGGTATTTCTATCATTGTACCTACTTGATATTTTAAATCTATACCTGAAGCAGAAATTATGCTGTCTGCTGTTTTAACAATTATATCTTTAACATATTTTAGTTCCTTAACTTCGCCAACTAAAGGAACCATTATTTCTGGAATAACTTTTCCGCCAGTCTTTTTAATATTAATAGCAGCTTCTATAATAGCCCTTGTTTGCATTTCTGCAATTTCTGGATATGTTACAGCTAATCTACATCCTCTATGACCCATCATTGGATTAAATTCATGCAAATCAACTACAACAGCCTTAAGCTCTTCAAAATTCATACCCATATCTTTAGCCAACGCTGCAATTTCCTCGTCCTCGTGAGGTAGAAATTCATGAAGAGGTGGATCCAATAATCTTATTGTTACAGGATATCCTTTCATTGTTCTAAATAAACCTTCAAAGTCTGATCTTTGCATTGGAAGTATTTTTTCTAATGCTGCGGCTCTTTGCTCTGCAGTTTTTGAAACAATCATTTCTCTTATAGCTGCAATTCTATCTGCTTCAAAGAACATATGCTCTGTTCTACATAAACCAATTCCTTGTGCTCCAAAATCGTATGCCTTACCAGCATCTCTTACATTATCTGCATTACATCTAACTTCTAGTTTTCTAATACTATCAGCCCATCCCATTAATGTAGCAAAATCGCCTGAAATAGATGCATCAACCGTATCTATTCTTTCACCATATACATTTCCAGTAGATCCATCAAGTGAAATATAATCACCTTCATGGTATGCTTTACCATCTTGTGTATAAAGAGCTTTTTCTTCCTCAATTACAGTAAGCTCTCCGCATCCAGCAACGCAGCAAGTTCCCATTCCACGAGCAACAACTGCAGCATGTGAGGTCATTCCGCCTCTTACTGTTAATACACCATTACACACAACCATACCTTCTATGTCTTCTGGTGATGTTTCTAGTCTAGCAAGAACTAATTCTTGCTCACCTGCTTCTTTTAGCTCTTTGGCTCTTTCTGCTGTAAAAACTAATTTACCAGTAGCAGCACCTGGAGACGCAGGCAATCCTTTTGCAATTGGTTTTGCAGCTTTTAGTGAGTTTTGATTAAAATTTGGATGTAATAATTGATCAAGTTGATTAGGCTCTACTCTTAAAACAGCCTCTTTTTCGTCGATCATTCCCTCTTTAACCAAATCAACTGCAACTTTTAATGCTGCAACTGCTGTACGTTTAGCATTTCTCGTTTGTAGCATATATAACTTACCATGTTCAATAGTAAACTCCATATCTTGCATATCTTTATAGTGTTTTTCTAATCTATCTGCAAATTTAATAAACTCATCATATGCCTGTTTATTAATATATTTAAGTGTATCAATTGGTTGAGGTGTACGGATTCCTGCAACAACATCTTCTCCCTGTGCATTCATTAAAAATTCACCAAATACTTCTTTTTTACCATCAACAGGGTTTCTAGAAAATGCAACACCTGTACCACAATCATCACCCATGTTTCCAAATACCATAGCTTGAATGTTAACAGCTGTTCCCCAATCAGATGGAATGTCATTTAACTTTCTATATGTTATAGCTCTTGGATTGTTCCATGATCTAAACACAGCTTTAATAGCCTCTAATAATTGTGTTCTTGTGTCTTGTGGAAATTCCTCATGAAGATAGTCTCTGTATATACCTTTAAATACTTTAACTAAATCCTCTAAATCATTAGCATCCATATCTGTGTCTAAATTCAAATTTCTTTGCCTCTTTTTTAGGTCTATAGCATCTTCAAATAATTTTTTTGGCACTTCTTTAACGACATCACCATACATTTGAATAAATCTTCTGTAGCTATCATATGCAAATCTTCTATTTTTTGCTGCAAATGTTAATACAACTTCATCATTCATTCCAAGATTTAAAATTGTATCCATCATACCTGGCATAGAGGCTCTAGCTCCTGATCTAACAGATACTAAAAGTGGCTTATCTTTGCTACCTAACTTTTTACCTGAAATATCCTCTAAATATATAAGGGCAGAATCAATTTGCTTTATAATTTCGTCTGAAATTTGTTCATCATCGTCATAATATTTGTTACAAGCTTCTGTAGTAATTGTAAATCCTTGAGGTATTGGCATACCAAGTGATGTCATCTCTGCAAGGTTTGCCCCTTTACCACCAAGAAGCTCTTTCATACTGCTGTTACCTTCTTTAAAAAGGTACACATACTTTTTATCCATCGTTTATTTCCTCCTTAAAATTATTCTTTGGTAAATTCGTAATTATTATAACATAAAAACAAAAAAAATATGTTTTTTTGAAATTTTTTTATTTTTTAATTATGGTTACTATTCACAGCTAATAAGATACTATTACTATTTCAAGATAAAATATCTATTTATATGTTCCGCCCCAACTACGAAGAATAAGTATTTGCTGTTTCACTGGACGTTTACAGCATTTACTTATTCTACCTTGTTGGTCCCCACCTTAACTACACATTATAAATTGATATTTTATCTTGAAATCATTATATTTGCATATAGCTGTGAATTGTAACTCCTGAGTAATTTGTCGGAAGTCTTCAAAAATCATCCAAAAAAACTTTTTATTCTTTTCATTATTTTTGTAAATATACTTTCTGTTTCATAAACAGATATTTGATTTTCTTTAATTTTACTCTCTTTGCTAGTGCTATCTAGCTCCATGTCTTTATCTTTATCATTTTTAGATTTAAACATATCTTCTATAGAATATTGCTTTAATTTTGCTTGCTCTTCTTGAGCATCTTTCATCTTAAGGTTATTTATTATAGTACTTTTTTGATTTTCGTCTGCCCAATAATTTAGAAATATATGCCCCAAAATTGCTTCTGTTTCTCTCATTAAAATTTGATTATCAAAGCTAACGCTTTCATTATATGTATATTCATAATCATCGTTCTTATTTTTTTCAATTATCTTCATAAAGTCTTCTGGTATTTTTTTTACATGCTCTTTATCCATTTGTTGTAGTATAACATATACCTCTTTAAACGCATTTGGGAAATTTTCTTCTTTTACCATAGTTATCTCCTTTCGGTTGATGTTTCTGCTATCTGCTACATGATATTATTTCTGGAACTTTTCAATTTTAATCGCCTTTGTCTGGGTTATTTTTGCTATCTACTCTATGCTGACCAGCTTTTTCTTTCTTTACAAAATCATCTACAACAGAAAGTTCATCCATCGTTAAGCTATTTTCCCCTGTAAAGCATCTCTTACCAATAATATTTGGAGAAAGATTAACTTTCTTATCTGTTATTTCTTCTGAAATTGACTTGTCTATCCCATCAAATGCTTTTAGCAAACTACTATTTTTTTTAAAGCGCTCTTCGTATATAAATCTATTCTCTTCAGGAATTACAAGCTCTAACAAAATATGTAATTTTTCTTCTTCATATAGAGGCTCTGTCTTAAGCACCTCAAATAGCTCTAATTTGTGATATTCATCTGGAGTTAACTCACCGATATTTTTATCTTGCAACACTGATAAATCTTGTGCAACTTTAACTAGGCCACCAAATAAATTAATATTTTGAATCCATACATCTGGATTTAGTGATCCATTTGGAACTCTAAATTCAATAGTTCCAGAGCGATCAATATTATAAAAATTAATTCCAGTATATCTCTGGTATTCAAAATCTTCATCGAATTGACATTGAAAATTCTTCAGCTGCACTTTAAGCTCTTCTATGGTCTGACTATCAGAAAAGTCAACCATACCATTCTCCATCTGATAAACTAGCTGCTTAGATATTGGTTTAGCATATCTAGCTGTATCTTCCCTATTTATTGTTCCCGATTCATTTGAAATAATGTACAAAACTTTTTCTAGATTGCACCATAAATCTAGCAAATTTTGATATGCATGCACATTGCTCAAATAATTTGAGTCTATATGTATATGACCACCACAAGAGCCATTTGTTTTCTGTCCTACTTCAACTAAATCTGAGCATACTCCGATAATTTGCTTCTCTGATTTTCTACAAGGTCCTGTCAATATTGGAGACGTAACCTCAATGCCAATTTCACCTTTTATTCCTGAATCTATGGATAAATCATCTTTAGCTTCCCACTTATATTTATTCTGAAAATATTTATAGACATACTTCCAATATAGTGTTCCAAAGCATTCAATCTCGGTTCCTACCTTCATTTCTTCTGGAATGGTTAACTTGGTATTGCATTGTAATAAATTTTTATTACAATCTTCTGGGCTACGATTTTGTATTTGTTCTATCTTTTTGCTTGTTGCAACAATATTTTTAAATGTATTTATATCTTCTTGTGTAAGATTTAATCTATATGAATTTTTTACTGCTAAATCCATAAGCAAATATCCATCATAATTATATATGAAGCTTGTAAACGCATCATCGTAATTAAGTCCCAACTTCTCAAGTTTATTACAATCGAGATAATCTTCCATATTTTCAAGTGAATATATTATTTCAGATACTATAGTAACACGATCCATAACAATGCCTTCTAACAAGTCTTTATCTAGATAATTCTCCTGTTTACCTGTTGCAATTATAAGCTCTTTTATGTCTCTATCGTAAAAATTGTATATATAGCGAGCATCTGTATTTATAAATTCGCTTGCTCTTCCTGCGGCTATAATTAGCTCTTCAAAATGGCATCTGTTTAATACTCTCATATTATCAATTAAATTATTAATCTGTTCCTTACTTAAGAATGCAGCAGCCAAAATAATTATTTCAGATGAACAATATCCTTCAGAATGTAAAAGTTTTTCATATAATCTTCTTTTTCCTTTTTTAGAAATACTATATAGTTGTCTTAGTCTTTTAGAGCGTTCATCATATGTCATATTATCTAGTATATCATCTATGTCTGGAATTTTAGCAAAAGCCGTAGGCATACCATACTCATTTGCCTCTGCTATAAATACATCAATATCTAGCTCTTCCATAATTACTCCTTCCTGTAGTGCGCAAGAGCTCTTGCCTGCTTCATATTTTTCCTTACACTTTTTTTAATATCCTTAATATTATCATCGTAATTATAGAATACCATATTTACAATTTTGTTTTGAACACGCTTGTCTATAAACTTCCATTTGCTCTGCATTTCTTCTACAAAGTTAATCCACTCTATATAAATCTTTTTATACTTTAAATATATTCCATCTTTACCATTAAGCCAATCAAGAACTCTCATTTCTTTTTTTTCTTTACATGTACATGAATCTTGTTCGTAGAAAATATCGTTTTCAAGATCTATTGGTATAAGTGGAAATGTAACACACTGCATTGGTTTTACTTGGTGAATCTCACACCTGCTGTTTTCTTTATTATTTAGTATGCAACGATGCTCTTTTCCAGTAGCTATAATTACACGTTCAAGTGGCTCTCCGTGGGGCTGGCTCTGTATATTCTTCTAAAAAATCTTTAATAGAAATATTCATAAATTTACTTATTTCAATAGCATTAACAGGCGTGATTTTTATATCACCCCTGTTAACACAACATCTATCACATATATTACAACCAAGTTTTACCTTGGAACTTATCATTACTGTACTTCCCATATTATACATTTCCTTATCTTATGATTAAATTTACTTTTGTTTCTATAACCTTAATTATACGTTTATTTAAGAATAAATCGTGCTATCTGTGCAGTATTTTTGGTTTATGCGGCATTTTTACTTTGAAAAAAGCTTTTTATCTTATTAATAATCCTCTTAATGAAGTTTTCTTTTTTACTGTTAACTTCAACAGGGAGGTTTTCTGAAATCTGCGTTTTATTTTCATTGCTAACATTTTTTTTAGCATATTTGCTATTCTCAAAAATTTTATTAATGTCATATTTTTCATTTTTTTCTTGCTCTTCTTTTATAGTATTTTGTTTTAATATCTCGTTGATAATACTTTTTTGCCTACTGCTTGCAAAATAGTTCATATATAGAGCAACTATAACAATATTAGCTTCTCTAGAAATTTTTTGCTTCTCAACCGCTAATGAATCGTCATATTCAAATTTATATGTTTTATCGCAATTACTTTCATAAAATTGAATTTCTGTTTTTGGAATTCTATCGTATTCGTCCTTTGGAATATGTTTTAGAATTTCTAATACTTCCGTGTACGCTTTTGCATATTTTTTTCCCATAAATACTCCCCCGCGAATTAATTTATCTTTTGTTTTATTTTGATCGGTCATCCTCTAGGTTACTGTTATTTCTATCAGCTTGATTATTTCTTTGTTTAATGTTTCCGTCCCTGTCCAAATGTAGACCTCTATCATTCATATAATCACTTACTTCACCATGCTTAAGATTGTCTCTTCTTAGAGCCTCTTTAAGCAATGTTGTTGTTACTAATAATTCATCTGTGCATTCTTGCTCTATAGTTTCCGTCATTGCCATATTTATCCTCCGTATTCTAATTAACACCACCTATTATTTCTTGGTTAATTGTTATCATTTGATTATCCATTTTATTTATAATTTTGGCACACTTTACAAGTTCGTTTGATACCTTTTTACTTATTTTATTGTTTGTTTTATATTTTAAATCATGCTCTAGGCTCGCCCAAAAATCCATAGCCAATGTTCTAATTTGAATTTCTGCCTTAACTGGAATTACCTGTTTCATAAGTTGTACTGGTACTTCAACTATCATATGGTAACTAGCATATCCGCTCTTTTTTGGCTTTGTAACATAGTCTTTTTCCATAATAATATTAACATCTGGCATTCCCTTAAGTACATCAACAATAGTAAATATGTCGTCCTTCATAGGACATATAATTCTCATGCCAGCCACATCATTTATATTCTCAACAAGGCTTCTATAAGTTAAATCGATACCTTTGTTTTCTAATTTTTTAATAATACTTTCTGGTTTTTTTATTCTTGTTTTTGTATGATCTATAACTGAGCAACCATAGAAAAATTTAAATTCATCCTCAAGTATACTAATCTTTGTTTCTAGTTGTTTTAATGCTGCATTGTATACAAACATTAGCTTGTTGAATGTTTCATCTGACGAATTAATTTTGTCTGAAGCTATCATAAAATTTTCCATTTGTAATAGTTCATTTTTACCTTTATCTTTCATAAATTAATTCCTCCTTTGCATGATGTTATTCTATAGTATAATTATTTCCCCTTTATAGTTCTTTTGTGATTTTTCTGTGACTTTATTGTTTGGTATGTAAAAGCCAACATGACTTTCCTAATGTATAAAAAAACTTAAAGTTAATAATATTTCTCTGCAATATTATTATAACTTTAAGTTTTTTAATAAACAAGATTTTATATTAAATTTCTGGTGATTTTAAGTACAATTTGTTACCAGTCAGCCTTAAATCAAATTATAATGTAATAAAAAGTCCTAATATTTTATTTTACAGCTATCTATTTTTCTTTTTATCTATACCTTTATATGAATCCGCAATTGCTTGAATAATATCATCATGCTCTTTTCTAAATGCCTTTTTTTCTTCTAGAGTCATTCTTGCGCTTACTTCAGCAATTTTGTCAATCATATTTTTTCCCCAATTTGCAGTATGATTTGCGCTTGTTCCTACAGCCTCCAGTTTTTTAGCAAAATCTCTTCGAGATTTGGAATTTCCAATAATATCATTCTGAGAGCCTGGATGTTCCATCTGCTCTATAACATATTTTAAAGGTATAATATAAGTTCTCGTACCTTTGTCACCTTCTAAATAGCAAAGTCTTCTCTTTACATCGGGTATAAGCATATATCCTTCAAATATAGGACATTTGGTTGCGTCAACAGCAACAAAATCTTCTGGTTCCATTCCAATAGCTTCATAAAATAATTTTATAAGTTCTCTATCAATAACATTTCCAATAGATGCAGCTTGCTTTTTAGATTCATTTGGTCCAATTATGCGACTACTCGTAGATTCTGTTTCTTTGTATACCTTTTTGCTAAACAAACCATTTTGTTTTAACTTTGTTAGTGCCTCACTAACATTGTATTTTTCTTCTATTGCATAAAACTCATTTTCTGAAATAATTCCTGCATCGGCGAAAGCTTTTAAATTTTCATAAGTTAATCTATTGTCTAAGTATAGGCTTAATATTGTAGTTTCCTTTTTGCCTGCTCCATTTTCTATTTTGTCTTCTTCAAGCCCAGTTTTAATTTCATCCTTTAGTTCTGCCAAACCTTCTAAGCTTATAGTTATAGGGCATATGTCAGTTTCTTCTTGCTTTTCGTATTCGTCTACTACATCCAAATTCATAACACCAGAGCGTTCAATAAGTTCACCTGTTGAATACATTCCTGACAGAACCCTACAACTCATACCATCCTGTACAAGCTCCAAAGCTCTATACTCAAAGTCGTCAGGATACAGTTCCATAATATAATCTTGTGAGATTATATTTGCATTGAAAAACTTTATTAATAGTGATTCTTCATTATTGTGTTTATCGAGATACTCGGTAGCTATATTTTCTGGCATTTCAATATGTGCTAAAGAATCTAATGATAGAAATCCCTTATCATATATATCTAAGCATTCTCTATAAAATTCTTCAGTACTTTTATTTTCTTGTTTATATTCTGCCTGCATTACAGCTATAACTTCCTGCTCTATTTTATTCTTCTGCTCTTTTGTAGAGCTATTTTCTATGTCACTGCCTGTGTACTCTTCAGATTCTCCATATTCTCTTATTTTTTCATCGTAGATTCTTTTTAAATCAACATTATAGAAGTCTATAATTTCATTGCTTACGCCTTTTCTAAGCTCTCTTAAAACTATTTCTGGTGTAAATATTAAAAACAATTTTTCTTCAGATACAATTGGTTCTATGCCAAGCTCTGTTGCAATTTTTCTTTTCTTATCTTGTTGATAATTTTTTATAACAGAATTAAGGTGAAAATATCTAAATTTCTCTAATTTTGCCATTTGTTCAGGGTTAAAATAGCCCTTTTCAAAATACTCCCATATAATATCAGATTCACTATGATTATATATTCTACTTCCATTTCCAGAAATTAACATTTTTATTTTTTCTTCTACGTCCATTTGCGCAGCTAATAAATCTACTAAACTTGTATATTTACCCACTTCATTAATTCCAATTTCTTTCGCTCGGTATAATTGAAAAATTTGTTTAGGTGACATATACTTTAGTAATTCTGAATTGTTGCTCTGCTTATATGTTTCGTATACGTAAGCTGCATTCACTATAGCTTTAAGTTGCTCCTCTGATGTATATCCGTTTTTTAGTTAAATTTTTAACAAGCTGCTTTCTTTCTACAATAGACTCTGGTTGATTTTTTATATAATTAGCGATTCTTTCTTTACCTAGTAGGTTATCAAACATAGCTAAAACATCTTGGTCTGTTACACCTTCTTGTGCATTGTATGACGCAATTATAAATTCATTTATTCCACTACCTAATTGTGAAAAAGCCGCTATTTGAGTATATAAATGTAAATCAATGTCATTTTCATCAACATACTTTATAATTTCTTCCTCTAAGCTATGTTCAAGGTCGTTTAAACATTTAATGAATTGTTTTCTGTAGCTTAATCCCACTCTACTAGAATAAATTCTTCTTGCCGCTTCTATTTCATATAAAACCATAGCAATATCGGAACGTAGTACAAATTCATATAACTCTTTTATTTTTTCTTGTCTAACTTCTTCTGGTTCTGTTAACATTTCAGGTATAATAGTAAGCCCATTTGCTGTTAATTCATCTCTAAGAAATTTCATTTGATTATTACTTTTTTTTTCATATGCATCAACAACCATATCATAGAATACTCTATGCACCTCCATAGGAGGTATATTGATACTTTCATTTTTTAGCTCATCAGCTCTGCAAAATCTGTAATATCCATCTCTTGCGACTGAATACTTTCTAATACGAGAGCTTATATCATTTATTATTGTGTTTAATACTTCACCTGTAGTATAAATTTTTTCTGTTTCATTCCCATTGGCATCTTTACCTTTAATTACAATAGTATCCTTAGCTGGTATGGTTACATTAGCAGCACCCAAACCCCAAGTATTGATATAGCTACTGTCTTGTTCTTGTTCATCTAAAAAACTATTTAATTTATTAGTAACTGTTTTTTCATTTGTAAGCATCTCACCTGCATAAAAATTACTTGCCATTTATACAATCCTCCACAATATAATCCATTTGTTCACTTAAATTATGAGAATAATTATATCATGTTTTCTAGAAAATGTAAACTAACCCAATCCAGAAAAAGTTATATTTGGTCATTTATCATTAAGCGTCTTTGGCTTAGTAACTTGTCAAGTTTTTGACTTTGTCTGAGAATTTTCTTCTTGTCCTGGTTTTCTCTGATCATTTTCTCTAGTCTAGCTCTGTTTCTAATTATCAATAGGTCTATACTCATAACGATCACCTCTTTCCCTATTACTCCTTTATTAGTTTATGTAAACATTTTAACATATTTTTTCTAATTTTTTTGTCGAATCTTGTCGATTATATATTTTTATTTTAAGAGTCAATTGGTTGTTTAATTAAGTAACATCGTTTTTATGTTTATCTGTTTATATAAAAACAGCAGGTCACAATTTAATATTTGCAACCTGCTGTTTTTTTGAGAGTAGTCTCCAAAAACATCACCTTTCTGCATCTTCTTTACTATCTTTATGCAGCTCTGTCTTTCGATTATTTTCTTTGTTAGATTGTTTAGATTTGTTTTGCTCTAAATCTTCTATAGAAATAGACGCCCAGCCAGTATCTCCAGCTCCAGGTGTAAGTGATAAAAGAACACTTGTATTAATGTCTTCTTCATCTATTTCGTACTTAGATGCATAGTTTAATAATGTTTGCTTAATATTACTTTCGTTTTCTCTCATAACTCCCAGTACTTGATCTTTATAGCAAAATGCCACAGCATCAACATAATAATCTGTTGCAGGTCTCCAACTAACATTACCAATTTCATTTTTATTTCCATTACCTAAACAATTAGCAGCATATGCTAATCCATCTTCAACTTTTACCTTATCACCAATATTTATAACAATAGGCTCTTTATCTTCGTCCTGTGTTGTTGTTGTTTTGGTTGTTGTTTGTGTTGTTTGGGTTGTTGTTTGTGTTGTTGTCGCTCCTGTAGTTTTGTTCTCATCTATTGTAGTAGTTTGTGTAGTAGATGATTGATGTTGATTATAGCTTTTATCTAATGCAGTTGTATATTTAATTGTACTAGACTCATGTGTAGTGTTTGGCTCTATACCATCAGAATACCCGTTTCCCGCAGATAAATCATGCGAATTATTAGATTCCTGGTTTTCAATAGCGGCCACACCATACATAGCTGTAACCGCTAATGCCCCTATAACAGGAATTGTAGCATACCATGGTAATTTTCTTTTATCTTTATTACAATTTGTAGCTTCCTTGCTCTTTTTTCTAGTAAATAATCCTTTAACTTTTTCAAAAAAACCTTGTGTCTTTGACTTATTTGGAGTAGTTTCTTGTGTTTCCTCTTTTATTCTTTGCTCTTCTTGTATTTGTTCTAATTGCATAGCTCTTTGTTTCTTAACTTTTTCATGTATTTCCTTTATTCTTTCTGCTCTTAACTGCTCTTCAGCTAATTCTTTTATTTCTGTAACACTAAGTATTTGTACAGGCTCATCACAAACAATACCATTCTTGAGTCTTTTGCTTTTAACCTCTTCATGTGTCTTTTGTATACGTTTTTTTAATTCCTCTAAATATTCCTCTTCCACCTTATTAATGTCATATTTTATCATTAGTTTATTAATATTAGATTCAACCAACATAACCATTTTTTCTACTTCGCTTTGGCTTGTTTTAATATCACTTTTCATATGTAATGAGTCTTGTTTTACATCTTTTAACAATGCCTTAAGTATTTTTAAATCTGATTTAAATTTATGCTTTTGTATAAAATTACTATTTTTTTCAATATTTCTTGCATCTTTTGATAATAATACAAAAGATGCTTTAAGCTCTTGTATTTTTGTTTCTATAATTCTGTTTGGTCTAATTCCATTGCTGCTTAAGCTTTTGTTATAATTATCTGCTAATATTTGAATTTTTTTTCCTATGTCTGTTACCAAATTACTAATACTCATATTATAAATACTCCTTACAAAAATACTAATCTACTACTATTTAACCTCACTAGGTTTTTAAGTAATAAAAAAGTTAGAGATTATTATATCATGTATTTTTCTATTTGTCCAATGTATATGTTATTTTGTAATATTCAATGAAGTTTCACTGGCTTTTTTATTTATTGTATTGACATAATACAATAATTGTTATATGATGGTATCTCCAATTTAATATAAGGAGGAGTAATCCATGTCAACGAAGCGTGTTGAAAACGGCCACATTTCTCACTCTTGTAGAGGTTGTGGACTTTGCTGCAGACAGAAAAACGGTATTGGTGTAACCCCACTTGATGTTCTTAACATCTCTAAACTGCTTAGAATAAGTCCAAAGGACTTTATTGATAAGTATTGTGTAGTATTAGAAGATGTTGATGTTCGTATCTCGACAACAGGGCTCTTTAATGAGTGTGTATTCTTACACCAACTCGCAAACGGAACTTGTCGTTGTGACATTTATGATTCAAGACCTATGGCTTGTTATCTGTATCCGCTTAAAATGAGAGAAACGATTCCCTACTATTTTCACTGGGAAGATAATCCTGCCTGCGGAAGAACGAAGTATCCTGTTTCAATCAAGTCATTTGTTGAAGTCAAGTCAAAAGGCAGATACGAGAGTGAACTTAAGCACATACAAAAAATGTATGCTGTACTTGAAAAGTATCTTGCTTATCGCGACATGTCTGAGGAAAAAATGCTTGAGTACCTGTACTACAACGACTCCATTGAGGAAATTAACCGCAAGTTAGACGCATATCTTGACGCATAATTAACTGACATAAAACGCAGTTAAATGACATGAAGCACAGGAGGTTTTATATCTCCTGTGCTGTTTTTATAATCCATTTTCCTTCATTCTAATACTTGTATTAATTTTTTAACTTTCTCCTCTGTTAGCCCTGTATACCCGGTAGCATATTTTGAGAGTAGTCCTCCAACCTCAAAAGCATCTAAAAGTATTGCTCTCGTATTTTACTGATTTTTTCTTGTGTTTTTGGTAATTCTACTAATCTAAAAGACATTAGTAACATTTCGTATGTACAATCATATAACTCAATTAGTTCATCATTACTTGCATTTTTTATATATTCTTTTGCATTCTTTCCTTCTTTATTATTATGTCGTATATTAAAAGAATTAAGTGCAAAACTGATATCATTGTATAAAGAATTATTTACTCCTTTTATTTCATTTTTCTTTCCTTCGAAATAGTCAGCTAATTTCTTTAAAATATCCTTCTTGGCTTCTACGTCTTTTTCAATTCTAAAGTCATTGTATTTCCATATTTGTGTTGCAATGCTTATGTTATCAACAACATTGATTGCCTCCTCTACAATATCGTCCTTTTTTACTATGTAACACTTATAGTCTTCAAAAATTTTGACCTCATAATTTAATATTTCCAGAATTCTATTAATATATCCTGTTAAAACGGAATCGCGAAACTTGTATCCTCCATATGCAAGTCTATCGTCCCATTTGTGATTTTCAGGCAGTGTACCTCTATGTAATCTCCAATATACAAAAGCTCTCATGTTTACCACCAAATCACATAGTATAAGTAGTTTTTTTAAATTTGGCTCTGCTCTCATTTCCTTTTGTACACTTTTAATAAATTCTTCCGCTGTACAATATAGATTTCTATATTTCCAGTCCTCAAAATATATACCAAATATTTGTATTAAAGAATACGCTTCGTAGAATGATGTACTATATAATATATCCTTACTGATCATTTCTTTCAATTTTAAATATTCTTTTCCTGGATTTATTTCATTGGATATTACATCATATATTGATTTCATATATAAAATCTCCCTTCCATAATTCAACTTATATCTTACCACATTTATTTTTCTTGCACTTACGCATATATCATATAAGAATCAACGATGGAGTATAAATACAAAATATTCCTATTGCTACGAACATGCATATGAATGATGCCGTTATTATTCTACTTCTTTTGTTATTTGTTTTCTTCATTGTTTCTTGCGTTTCATTTATGCTCTCTATTATTTGCTCTAATATGGCTCTTTTAGCTGCTCTTGATTCCTGTGCTTGTTTTGCATCGCTTAATAAGATATTAGGATTTATTCCTGTTTTATATTTAAATCTCCACTGTGCAATAACTGCTAATATAAAACTAGTCAACATTGGAACGCAAACAACACAAATCTCTACTATTAATCCAACTTTTGGTACCGAAAATAATTTTTCAATTGCAAGCAATCCTATTATCCCAAATAGTGCAATTAGGATAAAAAATAACTGCATTAGATTTCCGGATTGAGATAATATATTTTCTTGTCTTTTAAGCTCCATATTACACATTGTATTTGTATAATCCTCTATATGTTTATATAAATCATAATCTATCTCATTTGTATTTTTGTCTTTATCCATTTATAAGCTCTCCTTTTATTGAAACTATTGTATTTAAAGTTCTACTTCTTATTGAACTAAGCATATCAAAAAAAGTCAAACTATGCAATATTTTATTAAATGACATAAAGCATGGGAAGTTTGACTCCTCCTATACAATTTTTTATATCGCCTAAAGCAAGTATCACTTTATTTACATACCACTAAATATTTATTTAAAAATCTCATTGATTTTTTCTTTGATTCATCATATTATATAAATATAAGGAGAAAAGAGCTTTCGCTCTTTCCCCATTTGGTTAATTTTGATTGAAGTTAGATGTGGCATCTACTTCAATCTTTTCTTTTTCGATTAATATCTTAGAATTATATAAAAACAGATGCATCAACTAACAAATACAACTTAATTGTCTTTGCTAGTTAATGCATCTGTTTTGAAAAGATTTTGCTCTTCAATCAAAAATAACATAGATTGCATTTTATTATGAAATTCTGGGAAGTCAATAAATATGGACCTTTTTTAGTCATTTTCGTATGTCAGAAATCGACACAAAGCTATTACTTATTAACCAATCTGTATGAGAGATATGCTCTAATCATACATTTTCGTAATAATTATCTTTTTCGTGCTTTATCAAATTCTTTAAGGTACCATATACTTGCATTAAGTACTGATTTTTTTAACTTCCTCCTCCGTTAGACCTGTGCATTTTATTATAAATTCAATATTGATTCCTTCTTTTAACATATTTTTAGCAATTCTTATTTTCTCACTTGCTTCACCTTCTAATATGCCATCTGCTTTTCCAGTAGCATATCCTTCATTTCTGCTTGAATTCATTTCTCTTATATATTTATCTCTTAACCTGGCCTTTTCACGCTCTTTTTCGTCTTGGCTTATTTGCTCTAGTACTTTTTTTGCTGCTTTTATATCTTCATCTTCTTCCATATCAAAATCCTCCTTTTCATTTGGATTT
The DNA here is from genome assembly GCA_017939755.1 of Clostridia bacterium. Classification (GTDB taxonomy): domain Bacteria; phylum Bacillota; class Clostridia; order TANB77; family CAG-508; genus CAG-492. Next base: position 113,690 of record JAGBAJ010000042.1, read on the forward strand.
AGAATAAATTTTAACCATTTTGTTAGCTTTTTCTGTTTTACGCTTTGGTTATTATTTACTTCTAGTTTCTTTAGCTCTATTATATGAAGTTCAAGTTTTTCTGTCAATATTATTTCTGAAAATTCATCTTCTCTTATGTGCCACGATGTGTGAAATTTTGGGATTTTATTTAGATTGGTTAATTCAAAATCTGCTATTAGAATTGCTATAGCTTTCTTCGTTTCTATGTAATCTTCTCCCTTATTGATGCTGTTGCTATATAAGTTTGACCAATACCATAAGATTCTATCTGCTATGTTTTGATTTTTTGCAACTTGCATTTCAATATCAAATACAGAATTATTATCTGCTGTTGCTTTTATGTCTAATACTCCCATTTTGTCGTCTTGTAGCTCTTTTATTGTTGGAACAGAGCTTGCTATTTCTAGCGACTTGTATTTTTCATTTGTTATTGATTCAAGCAATCCTTTTGTTATTTTTTCGTTTCCTTTGTAACCAAATATTCTCCCGAATACATAATCATTTGTTGGATTTAGTAATGTTTGTTTTGTCATAAAATCACTCCTTTGGGTTTTGGCAGACTTGCCGAGAATTAAAAATTTATTGAATAAAAAATAGAGGGACTATTATACTTCTGTATAACTATTCCCCCTAAATATTTGTTATTATATATGCTTGTTAAGTGATTTGCAAGAAATTTCGTCACTCATATTTCGTCAAAATACGCCTTTTATAGAAAAGGTTTGCCACCTATTACTTAACAGATCTTACCTGAATATTTGTTTAAAATTTTCATTGATTTTTTTTTTGATTCATCATATAATAAAAGTATAAAGAGAAAAGAGCTTAGCGCCCTTTCCTCATGGTTGTTTTTGATTGAAGTTAGATGTGGTGTCAACTTCAATCTTTTCTTTTTCCATTGATATCTTAGAATTATATCCAAGAGCTGCCAAGCAGCATATCATAATTGATATAATTGCAACCACAGCTACAATAGTAAAAGAAACTATTAATTTATTAGTATTTTCCTTCATCCTATGTACGCTTTCTCCTTTCTTACCATATTTGATGCTCCATTTAAAATATAATTTCAGCTACCACAAAGGTAACTTTTATTGAATATAAAAACAGATGCATCAATTAACAGATACAATTTAATTATATTTGCTAATTAATGCATCTGTTTTGAAAGGATTTGCTCTTCAATCAAAATAACCCAGATTGCATTTTATTATGGAATTATGGTGAAGTCAATAAATTCAAGTGTTCTTTAGCTTTTTTCGTATGACAGAAATCGACATGGAGAGTGAACTCGCTTATATCTATAAAAATAGTAAAAATTTGCAAATTGATGTGTTTTTGAAAGTAGTCCCCAAAAACACATAGGCGATGTTATAATATTTGTAACTATGAAAAAGTGTACTAAATATTTATTTACAAATTTCATTGATTTTTTCTTTGATCAATTATATAATATAAATATAAAGAGAAAAGAGCTTAACGCCCTTCTCTCATAGGTTTAAGTTTGATTGAAGTTGGATTGAGACTCTACTTCAATCTTTTCTATTTCCATTGATATCCTAGAATTATATCCAAGTGCTGCCAAGCAACATATCATAATTGATATAATTGCAACTACAGCTACAATAGTAAAAGAAATTATTAATTTATTAGTATTTTCCTTCATCCTATGTACGCTTTCTCCTTTCTTGTTATATTTGATGCTCCGTTTAAAATATAATTTCAGCTACCACAAAAGTAACTTTTTTTGAATATAAAACAGATGCATCAATTAACAGATACAACTTAATTATATTTGCTAATTAATGCATCTGTTTTGAAAGGATTTTGCTCTTCAATCAAAATAACCTAGATTGCATTTTATTATGAAATTACGGGGAAGTCAATGAATATTGGCTTTCTTTGATCTTTTTCGTATGACAGAAATCGACACAGAGCGAACTCGCTTATATCTATAAAATAGTAAAAATTTGCAACTTGCTGTTTTTTTAAAAGTAGTCCCCAAAAACATAATTTATTCTCACTAAACATCTTATCATATTCATTAAATAATCTGTGAAATCCCCCCCATTCTAAAATACAATACCCATCTGTTTTTTCTGAATTATAAATCTAAAATTTAAGTTTACTCATAAAAATTGAGGTCAACTTGTGTGTTTGATCGTCAAATAAATCATCCCATATGTCATTTTCTTTAGTTCTTAACTCTGTTGCAGTCCTAATTCTGGAAATATCCTTTTCTTCTCTTTTTATAATTTCTATTATTCTTAATAAATGTTTATAATACTTACTCTCTTTGCAACAATAAGCACCTACAGTTGTATATAATGTCATCATAAATACTAATGTCTTTTCAGTAACTTTCATATTATTAGCTATCTTATATAAATCAGATGTTCTATCGATTAGATAATTTGTTAAGGTTTCATTATCATTTTTAAGACTCCTTATTATATACCAACCTAGGCAGTTAGACACTATTCTTAATGCATTTTCCATATTATTTTCTATACATTGTACACCAATATTATACATCTTTTTATATAGTTCTTTTTTCATTTTATTATTAGCGAGAATAAATTTTGCTCCATCTTTATCATCCATCAAGTCATCTAATAAATTTATTACTTCAATAATCTTTTTTTCATCTTCTTTACTATCGCATATTACAATATTAAGTATACTTTTTAATATGTATTGACCAAATTTATTTGTAATATACTTTTCCTTGTCCATTGTAATTATCAACTCTTCCAATTCCTCAAATATAATTTCCATTATGGTTGTTTTCTCTGTATCAACATTATATGATAGAGTATTAATAAAAACGCTAAACAACAATTCTTTTACATTTGAATTTTCATTTTCCAAATCCATTATAGTTTTTTGTAAGATTTCAATAATACAATATAACATTGAAATTTTCTCGTTTACTATTGCATTAGCCATTAATCTATGTATCTCTTTCAGCATTACATTTATTTTTTTCTCATCGTTACAATTCTTGATTATTAATTTGTCATAGGCAGGTATAAAATCACAATAATTAGAATTTGGAAACTTTATAGAAAGTTTCATAAGAAAATCAAAAATTCTTTCTCTGTTCTCATCTTCTTTTCCTTCTGCAATTTCCATGTATTTATTTAAAAAGTATAGTATGAAGCTATTCCAATTTTCATTTTCTATAATTGCATTTTCATTATTACATATTATTGTAATATATCGCTCAATGTGATCCATATCTTTTTCTTCAAGCAATATTCTTGCATACATCTGATATAGAATTATAACATTATCGATATCTTCACTATTATATGTAATATGTTCTGTGTAGTTCTGCAACTTCTCAATTAAAATGTTGTAGCAGTTTTCATCTTTACATTCTTCAAGTAAGTAGAAAATTGTTTTGCCAATATTGTTAAAGTTTACATCTTTATCCCAAAGTTTTAATGATAGATTTGTTGCATAAAGGACATCTATATATTTCTTAAATTTTTCGTGTTCACCGCTTCTTTATTAAAAATAGACCTATATTCACGTTAAGAATTAATATCTGATTCAAAATATTTTCTTCTTTAAATCGTTTTGACAATACATTTATATTTTTTAAATACTTTTCAAACCAAGGTATATTATTTACAATTAGGCATTTCTTCATATTATTCTCTTGTTGTTTAAATAATTGGGGAATAATCGATTTATTCTTTTCATTATCTGCATTCCTTATTTGCATAATTCCTAATCCAATTATCTTGTTTAGTGTATACTCTGCAATTTCTTTCTTATCATTTAAATATAGCTGATTACACTTTTCAATTAACTCTCCAAATATTTCATTTGTCTTATGGGCAATATTACTACATGCATAATATTCATCTTTTGAAACACATTCATTGTAAAAACTCGCGTAATTAAAAAATACATCATCTATATCTTTTTCGTTAACACTATTATTTGTAAATTTTTTCTTCATATCTATAAAGTATTTATCAATATATGTTTTTACCGCTAGCTTTCTATTAATTCTGTACGAGTCAAAAAATATGACAGCCACATCAATTACAAATAGTACTAATAAATAAATCTGAGCCACTATATTATCAAAAATATATATTGTAAGTGCGTTGATAATAATAGTTCCAAATGAAAATATTATTATCATTTTTCCAGACTTCAATATATCTCTTTCAATTATTTCCATTGGGTATGAGTTCTTATATAATTGTATTAATATAAAATATGCAGACATCCATATAGCAATTAATCCAATCAATCCTTGGAATATTAATTCCGATAAGGTCTCTAAATTTTTGTTATCACCAAAATCGTTGTTATTACTATATAAAAATATAGTTGAGGATACAACTATAATTGCCAATATTAAGCATATTTCTCTCTTGTATTTTTTTATTATTTTCATAATCCCCATCTCCTATTTGACTTGTTATTTATATTTCTTCTTATATCAAAAAATGTCGAAATATGCAACTGAAAATAGGTTGCATATTTCGACTTTTTTCGATTTCTTTAATATTTAATTTTATTATTAGTATTTTCATTCATCCTGTGTATACCTTCTCCTTTCTTGTTATATTTGATGCTCCGTACAAAATATATTTTCAGCTACCAAAAATGTAACTTTTCTTGAATATAAAAACAGATGCATCAATTAAATTAAATGGGAAATCTCAAAAATCATGAAGCAATATGGTTTAAAGATTTTAAAAATGAAAATCCTACTAAAAGTTTATGCTATCAATATTTTTAAATATTTCATTGATTTTTTCTTTGATTCATCATATAATATAAATATAACAAGAAAAGAGCTTAGCGCCCTTTTCTCATAGAGTTAGTTTTGATTGAAGTTAGATTCGGACTCTACTTCAATCTTTTCTTTTTCCATTGATATCTTAGAATTATATCCAAGTGCTGCCAAGCAACATACCATAATTGATATAATTGCAACTACAGCTACAATAGTAAAAGAAATTATTAATTTATTAGTATTTTCCTTCATCCTATGTACGCTTTCTCCTTTCTTGTTATATTTGATACTCCGTTTAAAATATAATTTCGGCTACCACAAAAGTAACTTTTCTTGAATATAAAAACAGATGCATCAATTAACAGATACAACTTAATTATATTTGCTAATTAATGCATCTGTTTTGAAAGGATTTGCTCTTCAATCAAAATAACCTAGATTGCATTTTATTATGGAATTACAGAGAAGTCAACAAATTCAAGTGCTCTTTAACTTTTTTCGTATGACAGAAATCAACACGGAGAGCCAACTCGCTTATATCTATAAAAATAGTAAAAATTTGCAAATTGCTATTTTTTGAAAGTAGTCCCTAAAAACATAAAAAAAAATAGAGAAAGAATGATTCAAATAATCTTCCCCTATGTTAAAACATATTATACTTTGAAATTTTTATATTTTCATGCATAATCATATAACAACATTCTACAAATGTTTAGCTTTCATAATAAACCGCTATTGGATTTATAATAATCAAGTCCTCCTGCTTTGTAGGCAATATTGACCTTAAAGTATCATTAATTGAATCTTGCATTATTTCAAAAACGTTGTCACTATCAGAATCATTCATATTTTCTCCTATAATATTAGAAATCATTCCAACACAGTTCATTTCACCACCATACATAAAACTAACACTAGATGGATTTACACGAAAATATTTTTCATCAAGTGGTATTAGATATCCGTCACTTGATACTAACATCTTTGAATATGGAATCATACTTCTAATTCCTTTTATTGCAAAAGCTATATCTCTGTAGTTTTGAGCAACTCTTTTTTTCTTCTCCTCGATAGAAATATTGTCTTCTTCATCTATATCCATTCTTAAACTTGTATTTAATAGTTTACCTATTTTCTCCTGCTTTGACTTTATAATAAAATCCACTGCCATATCCTCAGAAAATAATTTTACTAAATAATCTAAATCCACAAAATTGAAATTACCTTTTATCTTTGTATATTCTCCCCACAATTCACCATTTTCAATATCTATATACTTGAGAGCTCTGTCAAATGCAGCATCATGAATTTTCTTTTCATTAATGCTCCTTACAGTTACATTGTTTGCTATATCTACGCCTAATTCAGCAGTACCTTTCATATTCGCCTCAGCATTGAGAACTTTAAAGAATGATCCTCCAACTTTTCCATCCACTCCTACATTTGCAGAAGCATTAACTTCCTGGCTTTCCGTATTAGAATTTTCTTGTTGAGAATTTGTCAATAATCCATTTTCTGCTTGAGCTATAATTGAATTTACTATATCTGTATCCATATATAAAAATTGTTTCATCTTACCTGTCTCCTTGCATATTTATTTTAATTTACTATTGTTTATTTTCTAAATTATCTGGCCTCCACGCATACGGCTCTTATGCATTTTCTTTACTTTGCTCTATTATTTCATTGTATTTATACCATTATTTTCTCTTACAATATCACAAATTGAAGAATCGTTCAATAAATTAATTAGATTCCCTTTTGTATTTTTTTACCTTATATTCATTTGTATTCCTCGAATGTAGGTATGATTGCCATTCTATAAAACATCTACGCCATATAACCCTGCTCGCTCTTTAAAAGCTGTATCATTTGTAAATGATTAACTTTACCTTGATTATTCTCCATTTTTCCTTCTATTTTGCTTATTACCTTTTCTTTATAGTAATATTTTCAGGTATTATACCATACATCGTTGAAAAAAATAGATTTTATACTGAAAAAAAATAATTAACATTCTTAATAGTTACAATTCATTACAAACAGCGTCGTTATGAGTGTTCTTCTTGTCACAATTCTTTTAACGAAAGCAACTGCATCGTTTCCAGATACTCTCATCATACTACTAACTTAAATGGCTATATCGTAAATTCTTTACGCTCCAAAATTTCTATGAACGATATCTCTAAAGATGCTAATATTGCTCCTTCTTTTATATCAAAAATGCTACCTTACTTATCTATTACTTGTACTACACTTCCCGAAGTTCCTTGCATTGATGAATTTAAGGGTAATTCTGGTACGGAAAAATACCAAGTTGTTCTTCTTAACGGCTAAACTCATGAAATTGTCGATATTATTGAGTGCCGTTATAAGTATTTTCTGTGCAATTACTTCAAGAAGTTTCCTAAATTTCAACTTGATAATGTTAAATTTTTTGTTACTGATTTGTGGGAAACATACAAAGATATTGCTTTTACATATTTTACTCATGCTAAAATTATTGCTGATTGTTTTCACTTTGTTCGTTATGCTACTGGGGCTGTTGACACATTACGCAAGAAAGTCCAATCTAACCTTCAAAAAAGTGAACGAAAATGGTTCAAGAAATCTCGACGACTATTACTTTCTCGCAAATGTAAAATAAAAAATGATGATGATATTGAACAACTAAACTATATGCTCATTAACTTTTCTGAAGATTTGCGTATCGCATATCGTGAAAAAGAGTGTTTCCTTGATACCATTCATTCTTCTGAGCCATACAAAATCAAAGAGCAACTTTTCAATGAATGGGTTTATCGCAATCTGCATTCACCCGTTGAAGAACTCGTATCTGTTGCAAAAACCTATCAACACTGGGCTATTGAAATTCGCCATGTCCTTGAATTTCCATACTCTAATGGTTGTACTGAAGGGATTAATAATAAAATTAAAACGAATATCATATGGTATGACAAATTTTACTCATTTTAAAGCTCATATTATGCTTCTTGATTAATATACTTTTTTAGCCGATTTACAATTGGTTTATTAATCGAATTCAAAAATAATAAAATTTATAATTTGTTGATTTACATTCTAAAAATGGTAAAAAAGGAGTGAATAAGCTTTTTACAACTTATCCACCCCAACTCTTGACAAAGAACCCAAACTACTAAATAACAGAAATTTCTAGTACAAAAAAAGGTCGAATAGTACAAGGCCAAAATCACCTTGTATTATTCGACTAACTTCACACCTTTGTCATTTTACCAGTAATTTTCTTTATAATTGGATTAACAATCTTGCATTTAAGTTCTCTAAATTCTTCTGTTCTATAAAAAATTATTATGTTAATTAAATTTGGAACTACACAAGCTACTACTGCCTTTAATATAAATCCTAATATACCATCCATTTGGATAGGATTAATACAAATTAGAGAAACAATTGTACTAAAACAAAAAACAATTATATATTTTGCAAACTTTTTAAAGTACTTACCAGTTGGCGTTTTAAACTCATACTTATGAATTAAATATGGATCAATCCATGAATACGAAACTAGCTGTGCGATACTTGTTGCAATAAAAATACCAATTACTCCCCATAATTTGCAAAATACAATTGACAAAATAATATTTGTTATAGCTCCTATATATGGTGTTGACTTTGCTTTTTGAAATAATCCTAATGTTGTTCTATATGTATATCCTGGAGTTCGTAATCCTTGAATCCAAAAACTAACCGCCAATGCTATTACAATTGGTATTTCTAAAACATATTGTTCACCTATCCATAATGCTATAAAAGAATTCAATAATAATATAAATGCAATTGCACAAAAAGAAAACACTATATAATTCACAAAAGTCAACTGGTAGAACACTTTTTCTTTTTGCTCTTTATCTCCCACAACATTTAAATTTCCAATACTAGCAGTCACACCATTCAACGCCTGTATAGCAATGGTTTTTACTGCATTTATCAACATTGTATAATTTGAGCATAACCCAACTGTATTTACACTTACCATAGATGATATCAGTATATTATCAGTTCCATCCATTATTATTCCGCCTAATTTATATATAAATAGAGATTTTACATTGCTAAATATACCTCTACTTTCACTTTTATCTAATTTTTTTATATTCTTTTCCTTTAAGAATGGATACATTTGATTTGACTTTCTTGATATATATAAATTCTCAAGTATCGTAAACAAAATTTCAATTAACAAATACGCTACAAAATTTTTAGTTACAATTAATACTGCAATTTCTAATATACTTCTAAAGAAATAAAACATACAATTTATATTGTCAATAATGCTTTGTTTCTGATGTGCATAAATGATAGATTTTTTATATGAAAAGAAGTATGATACTGATGTATTTAAAAGAAATAATACATAAATAAAATTTATATTTTCCTTTATGTTTGGAGTATCTTTTACAATTATACCCATAAATGGTATTATTAACAACCCGACAGCAAAAACTGCTATACCTATTATGTTGTATGATTTTTTGTACAATTGCATCAGACTTTTTATTTTTTCATTATCATGTTCAGCAACTGGTTTATACATATTAAATATGATAGCAGTACCTATTCCAAGCTCTGCAAATGATAAAATCATTAAAATGTTAGTAAACAAACCATTAACACCGACATACTCCGTATTCAATACTTTAATAAATACCGTTCTAACAATAAATATCATTACTTTATTTAAAGTTTGTACAATTGCTCCAACTTTTACATTACGTATTGCATTCTTTGTTCTTGACTCCTCCATAATTACTCCTTGTTTAATATTTTTCTATCAAGTATTTCAAATTGCTTATTCGCATCTTCAATTTGTATTTTTATGTCTACCTTGTATTTTAAATCTTCTTCAGTTATAGAATTTATATTAAATTTATTAATGGATCTTATGTCTATTATTTTACCCTTATATTCTATATCTTCTAACATATTTATAGTCTTATCACTATATGCAATTGGAATTATTACCTTGTCCATAATCATACCTAGAACATTGGCATGAAACCTTGTTCCCACAATTATAGAAGATTTTCCTAGTACCTCTAATGCTTCTTTTATATTACCATTATAATAATATGTTTCTATATATTGTCTATCCTCATATTTTGATAATATACGCTCTATTGCAAGTTCATCACCTTCTGCTTTACAAAAAGACATTAGTTGTATATTATATTTTCTTTTTCTAAAAAAATCTATAATTTCGCATATCTTATGTTCATAATCTTCTTGATGCTCTTTTATATTTTTCTTTGAGCAATCAATAACTGAAATAATAACTTTCCTTGATTCCTGCATATTAATGTTGCTTGTATCTAAAGAAAATATAACATCAGATGCTGTTCTAACACTCGCAATATCCTTAAACATATTATACGATTTTTTATCTCTAAAACATACATCCTTTGCATTTAAGAAAAATTTCTTATACTTATCTAAGTACCAATCCGATTCATATGGACCGAAGTTGGTCCCTATAATATAATAATCTTTTTTTATCCTTTCAGGCTTTTTCATCATGGAGCTATATTTATTTTCTATAAACATACTCCCACCTATCAAAACATATAAATCTTTATTAAATATATAAAAATTATCAAGGCTTTTTGCACCTCTACATATATATTTTATTCCTCTACCTATATATTTTTTTGCTTTATTTTGACTATAGCATTTCAAATTTTTTATATCTAAATACTCTGCATTTGCATCCAAAAAAAAATCATTATCTTTATATCTATCTGTTATAATCTTTATAAAAAGGTCATCTCCCAAATTTTTCTTTACATATGCTTTTAAGTAAATCTTCATTGTAACTCCTTCCGTGTTCTTTTATTTTATATAGCCTGCAAGAGCCATTAACAATTTTGGATTTCTTACGATATTATATACACAACTATACATAAATGGTTTTACACCACAATTAAATATAATACCAATTTTATTATCATTTTGCATCTTCTTTATCTTTGCCTTTTTTTCTTGGTAAGATAATTCGCACTGCTTTCTATTTAAGTCAATAATACAAGAAAAAATATTCTTTATCTTAATATAGTCGACTACTCTCACTAAACTTTTGTCATTAAATGAACTCATTATTTTTGCAATTTCATTATTAACTATCATTAGTTGTCTATACTTTTCTTTATTATATCGTCTTGATAATGATAATGTATTATCACAATTATAATTGTAACATTTATCTTCTATAATTTCAAAAGAATTAATTTTTGAGCAATATGTAATATTGAATAACAAGTCTTCAGCAATTGGAATATCCTCTTTAAATTTAATATTATTCTTTTTAATCAAATTTGTGTTGTATAATTTACAAAATGGTGGATTTATCTTTTCATTTACCACGATTTTTTTTAGAGTTTTTATAAAATCTTTTCTTTTCTTAATGCTCATGGATTTTGCATTTTTTCTACTATTAACCATTTGACACATAACAAAATCTGTTTCTTGATTATTAATAGCATTAACTAATAGCTCTATTGTATTATTATTAATCCAGTCATCCGAATCTATAAATAATATATATTCTCCTGTAGCTTTATCTAACCCATTATTTCTAGCTACAGATACTCCCTGATTTCTTTGATGAAACACTCTAAATCTTTCATCTTCTTGTGCATATCTATCACAAATTTTTCCACTATTATCAGTCGATCCATCATCGATAATAATAATTTCAATATTTCTATAAGTTTGTAATTTAATACTTTCTAAACATCTTTCTATATATTTTTCACTATTGTACACTGGAACTGCTATTGAAATTTTCTTCATCGGTCTTTCCTCTCTTACCAAAAATATCACTTTCTCTATTAATATTACTCTGCTTTATACTTGGTGCTAACATAATAATTCCCCATAATAATAACTGTCTTTGATTAAGCAATGTAAAGCTTTCAATAAAAATAGCTATGTATGGTATTAAATCCCTAATTTTGAGACCTTTAAGATTTTTATAGATCCATACTAAAACTATAAATAGAGGAATAATTCCATAATAGAATAACATACTTGGTAAAGTTGAATGTATTTCACCACCTGAGTTAAATCTGTCATATGCACCTTCTCCTGCACCAATAAAAATGTACTCCCAGTTATTGTATAACATATCTAAATTTCTATCTTCTGCTAGACTACTATTTGTACCATTCGATTTTTCAAATTTTGACATAGTTCTTTTTACAATGCTAGAATTTACTATATTTTTGTCAATAAACTCTACAGTCTTATCCCAATTATCCTTATCCAATCCTAAAATAAACAAACCAATCAATATTATAAAAAGTATAATAATAGCCTGCTTACTAGTAATAACTCTCTTTACCTTTAACATATAATCTGAATTTGATATAATACTAAGCACAACAAATGTTGCAACAGCTAGAAGCATTCCTGTAGATGCTGAAAGGAAAATAAGATATACTCCTATAAAATATACAATTAATCTTTTCTTTTTCTGTAATATTTTTTCTAATATATGTATATACATCATACATAAGAATATAAAAAAAGCGAATTGATTTGGGTCTCTTAATGTTCCCATGTATCTTGTTGTACCCATCCAATTTTTACCAACACCAACTATATACAATATTAATTGAACCACAATATCAACTATAAATGTATAATATGCTACATTTAAAAATGATTCATCTTTAACTTTTGTATTTAATAACATTATACCCATCAATATAAACACATAATACATAATTGATTGTACAAAGCCAGTGTTTTGATAAATAGAATAATATATCAAATTAATTATAGTAACACAGCAAGAAAAAATGAAAATATATATTGTTTTTTTGTCTATCATACGCTTTTCTTCCTTGCTCATAAAAGTTAATACAAAGGCTAATATAATAAAGCCATCACTTATCTGTAGTGATCCAGATCCACTTAAATAAAATGGTTTAAAAAAAATATACAACCATAAACAAATGTTAATAATATTCATCCTATAAAACTTCCTCATAAATTTCTTTTATTTCTTTTTTTACAATATCTGTATCATATTTCTTTATATTCTTAATATTTGTATTTCCCATCATTTTTCTTAATTCTAAGTTATTTGCCATAATCTTAAGTTTTTCTGCTATATCATTTGGTGATTTAGGGTTGCATACTAATCCACCCTCGTTATCTTTTATTAAATCAACATTTCCTCTAATCTCAGAAACAATACATGGTAACCCACATGCCATTGCCTCCATTATAGATCTAGGTAATCCCTCTCTAAACGACATTTGAATGAAGAAATCACTAATCTGCAACAATTTTTCAATATCATTTCTATAACCCAAAAAATGTATCTGCTTTTCTAACCCTAGGTCTTTACTTAATTTTTCTAAATAGAGTTTCTTTTCTCCCACTCCACAGATTACTAAATTAATATCCTTATTATTAGTCATAGCAATTGCTTTTATAATGTTCTCATGATTCTTGTTTTTATTTAACTCTCCAACAGCTATACCTAATATTTCATTTTCTTTTATTTCAATGCTATTACGTATGTCTTTCAATTCTTCATCTGAATATTTCTTAATTTGTGTATTTATTCCAACACCATGCACTAATTTTACGGTACCATTTTTTTTAAGTTTGAATGATTTAGCCGCTTCATAGTCTTCACTATTTATAGTAATAAGTGTATCTGTGTATCTTGCTAACCATTTTTCAACAATCTTATACATCGTTTTATTAATAAATGGCGCTCCTTTATAAAAATGAAAACCATGTACAGTATATACAACTTTAGGTACCCTATTTTCTTTTGCGCAAATTCTTCCCAATATTCCACCTATAGGAGTGTTGCAATGCACAAGATCATATTTTTCTTGTCTCATTAACTTTTTTAGTTGTACATATGCCTTGATATTTTTAGGATTAAATGGATTTCTAATAAAGTCAATATGGTGCATTTTTACATTATACTTTGATTTATCATCATTAAAATTTGAATAATTTGCACACATATGTACCTCATATCCCAGGTTCTGTAAAGCTTCTATAGATGGAATTACAAAATTTGTAAATTTTGTAGTTACATTACTTATCAATAATGCTTTCTTCATTTTGTAATTGTTCCTTTCTTTCTAAATTATTTTCTGCATCATTTGTATATATATTTTCTCTCTTTAATACTGTTTTTATAGTCTTAAAAAATATTTTTACATCTAACCACAAAGTTACATTATTTGCATACCATGAATCCTTTAGTCTCTTTTCTCTTACGGACAATCCATTTCTATAATACGCTTGCGTATAACCAGTAATTCCTGGTTTAACTTTCATCTTATCTATTTCATCATCTTTATATGATTTTAATGCTTCTGCGCCACTTGCTCTAGGTCCAATAAAACTCATATTACCTTTTATAATATTTAAAATTTGAGGTATCTCATCAATACTAGTTTTTCTTATAAATCTACCAACCTTTGTTACTCTAACATCATTTTTAGAATTATATGTACTGCCATCCTTATTTAATATATTTGGAGCATTTACTTTCATTGATCTAAATTTATACATATCAAATATTTTACTATTCTTTCCAATCCTTTTTGCTTTATAGAATATAGGCCCGCCGTCTTCTATCTTAATCATGATACCTATAATACAATATAAAATTACAAAAATTGGAAGGCACAATAACGAAATTAATAAGTCAAATGCTTTCTTAAAAAAATTACTATACACTTATAACTCCTCCTATAGTACTTTATTTTCTTTTTATCTCTCTATCAATATCATTTTTTGCTTTCTCTGCCATCTTAATGCACTCATCTATCCCATCACCTTTAGCAACGACATAGCCACACCCATCTAAATTATTCTTATACTTATTAATTACGTCTCCTTCTTTTAGCTTACATACAACTTCTAAATTATCCATACAATTATATTTACTAAAATCAGGAACTTCAATAATTTCTCCTGGAGTTAGAGCTAATAATCTTGTAGCGATTGGTTTGTCATATTTTCTTTGAAAGTCTGGATTGTCTCCAACGGCACATTTAATTATATTTCCCATATAATCTATGCCAGAAGATAATGGTATGATATGAGATCCTATTAAATTTCCTCCCATTCTAGCTCCAATGTCTACAATGCAAACTTTTCCATCACTGGTTATTAGTAAATCCATATTTACTGCACCGAAATTTATCCCTAATGATTTTATAGCTTTTTCAGCTACTTCTTTTACTTTTTTTTCAATATTATTAGGCAATTTTGAAGGAATACAATGCCCTAATTCAGCATAAAATGGCGGTTTTGTCATTTCTTTTTTCATTATCCCCAATATATGTATTTCGTTGTTATGTACAAAGCTTTCAACACCATATTCATTTCCCACAATAAAAGTTTCTGCAAGAGCCTTCTTTGATAAAGACACTTCTAAAGCATCTTTGATTGCTAATTTTAACTCATCTTTAGAATTAACTTTGCATACCCCTTTACTTCCAGATCCATCACATGGTTTTACAATCAAAGGAAATATGGCTTCTTTACATACTTCATCTACATCATTGATATCAGTAATTTCAAAAAATTGATTAGTGTCATCAGCGCCATTTTCATATAAAATTCTTCTCACATCATATTTATTTTTTATAATTGCAGCTACACTAACATCTAACCCTGGTAAACCCATTTTATTTGCGATATATGCAGATGTTATTACTCCATAATCTGTTGCAGCAGTCAAAACACCATCAATATTATTTTCTTGTGCGACTTCTAAACATTCTTCTTTATCTACAATATTTATTGGTATAAATTTATCAGCGTATTTTCTCCCTATAGCATTTTCATCCATATCTAAAACAATTGTCTCATAACCCAAATCTTTTGCTCGCTTTATTACATAAGATTGCAATAGTCCAGCACCTAAAATCATAACTTTCTTCACTACTATACCCTCTTTTCCATTAATAAAACTACAAACCTTCTAGTTTTAGCTTCACCGATAGTTTTATAATCCAATTTTTCATAAAACTTTATTGTATTAATGCTTTTATTATATACATCAAAACGTACAAAGTCATATTTTTTTATCTTAGCCATTTGCTCTATATACTCCATGCATCTTCTACCAATTCCCAACCCTGAGTACTCAGGTATAACTGCTAATTTTGAAAGATATATAGATTTACAATTATCACTCCAAAAAGAGCTTTTTTGGTTACTTAAAATAAAATTTCCTACAATTATCCCATCAAGCTCTACAACATATACTTCTTTACTCTTTATATCATCAACAATTTTATCAATTGGATATACTGGTATCCAATGTGTTAATCCATGTTCATTATACATCTGATTTGAACACAACTCTAAGTTTTTATGTATTTTCTCTGCATCAGACTCGCTAGCTTTTCTAAATGTAAGTTTTTCCATATTAATTATATTTTTTCACTCCCTGTATAATATATTCCACTTCTTCGTCAGTTAATAGCGTATGTAGTGGTAATGTAATTTCATTTTTATACATGTTATATGCATTTGGAAAATCCTCAATATTAAATCCCATGCTTTTATATGCAGTCATCATAGGTAATGGCTTATAATGAACATTTGTTGGAATCCCAGATTCTGCTAACTTGCAAATAATCTCGTTTCTTTCAATTTCATTTTTTCCTATTAATCTCAACAAATATAGATGTCCAGATGACGAAACTTCATCTGTAAAATGATTTAATAATTGAACATTTAAATCCTTAAAAGCTTTATTATACATCTCTATGATACATTTTCTTCTTGCCAATAAATCTGGATATCTTTCTAATTGAACTAATCCAATTGCTGCCATTATATCTGTCATATTACATTTATACCCTGGAATTTTTATATCATATTCCCAACCATTTGATTTGCTTTTTGCTAATGCATCTTTATTTTGTCCATGCAATGACCATAGCATAAATTGATTATATATATAATCATTCTCTATACCTTCAATATTTTTCCATGTAACAGCACCACCTTCCGCTGTTGTTAAATTTTTTACTGCATGGAATGAAAAACTTGTAAAGTCAGCTAAATTTCCCGTATTAACACCTTTATACTTTGCTCCAAATGAATGAGCTCCATCTGCGATAACTGCAATTCTTCCAATTCTTTTTTGCATGTCATTATTTGCAATAAAATTTTCCTTATGGTTATTTACAATCTCATATATTTTTTCATAATCTGCTGGAATTCCTGCCAAATCAACTGCAATTATGGCTTTTGTTTTATTTGTGATATATTTTGATAAATTCTCGTAATCCATTTCATATGAGTCTTTTGCACAATCTATAAATACTATTTTAGCGCCAACATGGTTAACGACACTTGCAGACGCTGTATATGTGTATGCTGGTACTATAACTTCATCATCTTCTCCAATTCCAAGAATCCTAAGAATCAATTCTAGCCCTGCAGTGTTAGAGTTTAAACACACTGCTCTTTGTGTTCCACAATATTCTGCAATCTTATTTTCAAACAACTTCGTTTTTGGACCAGTTGTGATCCATCCTGATTTTAATGTATCTATAACTTCATCAATCTCTTTTTGAGTTATATCTGGTGGTGAAAACTTAATATCTTTCATAATTTTAATTCCTTCTTTCCTATACTGTAGCGGTTGCTGCACTTTTTTTCTCGCAATCACTATTATTTGTTTCTGTATTTTCTACTTGCGTAGTCTCTATTTCATTTAAATCTTCTTTTCTTATATAATTTTCAGCATTTGGCTCTCTGTATGTAGGAACAATATCTTTTATTGTATCCTTAATCACACGTTTATCTTCATTTACATTATTGTCTAATAAATGTTGTAATTTTTCTAACTTACCATTAAGCATATCCATATTAATATTCATTGGTTTAGCGATATGAATCTTGTCATGCTTTGTTTCTGTTAAACCTTCTTCAGACATTAATAATTCTTCGTATAATTTTTCTCCAGGACGTAATCCTGTTACTTTTATTTGAATATCAACATTTGGCTCTAAGCCTGAAAGTCTTATTAGTTTTTCTGCCATGTCATATATTTTAACAGGCTCTCCCATGTCTAAAACAAATATTTCTCCACCTTCAGCTCCAGACATAGCTTGTAGTACAAGTGACACAGCTTCTGGTATTGTCATGAAAAATCTTGTTATTTCTTTATGAGTTACTGTTACTGGTCCTCCCATTTCTATTTGCTTTTTAAATAGTGGTACAACAGACCCATTACTTCCTAATACATTTCCAAAACGTACTGCTGCATATTCTGTTTTACTAACTTTGTTTTTAGCTTGAACTATCATTTCACATAAACGTTTTGTTGCTCCCATTATGTTTGTTGGGTTTACAGCTTTATCTGTTGATATTAGTATAAATCTTTTAACATCAAATTCATCTGCACAATTTACTACATTGTATGTTCCAAATACGTTGTTCTTTATAGCTTCTAATGGGCTAACCTCCATTAATGGAACATGCTTGTGTGCTGCAGCGTGAAATACTAAATATGGTTTGTACTCTGCAAATATCTCGTCTAATCTTTTTTTATCTCTTACACTAGCAATTATTGCATCGATATTTTTATCTGGATAATTAAATCTTAGCTCTTGCTCTATGCTATATAGGTTGTTTTCGTATATATCAACCATTACTAATCTTTCAGGGTTGAATTTTATAATTTGTCTACATAGCTCTGAACCAATAGATCCTCCGCCTCCAGTTACAAGAACTACTTTATCTTTAATTAATTTTTCAATACTTTTGTTTTCAAGTTTTATAGGCTCTCTACCTAATAAATCCTCTATTTCAACATTTCTAAAGTTTTGCATTAAGGATTTACTTTTTATTAGTTCCTTTGTTCCAGGTAATATTCTTACTTTGCATCCTGTTTCTTGACATATTTCTAATATTTTACGTCTATCTGTGTTTGATATATTAGAAATTGCAAAGAATATTAAATCTACATGATTTTCTGAACAAATTCTTGGAATATCATTTCTTGTTCCTAATATTTTATATCCTGAAATAGCATATTTTACTTTATTAACATTGTCATCTACCAAACCTACAACGTTGTATGTATCTTTCATGCTACTTCTAAGAGTTCCTAGCAATATTTTTGTACCTTCTCCTGCACCTATTACTAGTACATTCTTTTTGTCAGTACTATTTTTAACTTTATCTTTTTCTTCATCTGCAGTTTCTTCTAAGCGATGTTTTATTGTTAATAATGCTCTAAGTACTACACGATATCCAATTATCATTGTACTAATTAAAATAGATGCTAGTATTGTAGCTCTAATTTCTACAAATCGTCTTCCTGTTACAATATGCAAAAAAATCATGGTTACACAAGATATTACACATGCTAGAACATATATTAGATAATCGATTCCATTTTCGTATCTGGTCATATTTTTATAAGTTCTAAATATCTGTAATATTACACCATAAACCACAATTGCTACACCTATTGTCAAACATAAACGAAATATTTGCTCATTATCTATAAATAAACTATTTGAAAGCAATACCTTTGCTCCGTAATAACTAATTGCAATTATTAATATATCCATCATTCGTAAGCATACATTTCTATGTTTTCTTATAAAATTCACAATGATCCCCCTCTTTACATAAACATACTATATATTTTATATTAAAACCCTGTCTTTTTCAAGCATTTTTGGCTAATTTTATCTAATTTTGTCGATTTTTTCATTAAAAAAAAATTTGCGCTACAACTTTACATAAAATCAGTGCTGTAATGCCTATCATCCTACACGAAAATAATAAGGGATTAGCTTAAAGAATCCCTTATTATTTTTTTATGCCCCCTAGGCTTTTTATCCTTTGTTTTTGTATCTTTACAATGCTTATCTTATTATACAAGAGTGCTCATCTAACAATAACATTCTTGTATAATTTTTTCTAATTTCAAATATTATAGTCCATATTATTCCTACCACAAACAATATAATTCCTATTACAAGCATATGTTGTAGTACTTGATTTATAATTGCTGCTACCAAATCTGAAAACGGTCTATTTAAAATTAAAATATTGTTAACAACGAGTGTTGTTGCAGAATACAATTTTACAAATATTAAAATTGCCCCTGCAGCCATCATACCAATACCTATTGATGGTTTATTTATTTTAAACATAGCAAACGCTAATATTGCACCAAGTACAATCATCATTGCTATAATAATTTTTGACAATTTTTTTAACTTTTGCAATTGAGCTGCTATATCGTTTACATGTTCTTTAGAGTATGAAATTGTTTTTACATATATATCTTCTATTGTATCTTCGTACACATTTATATCTGCTCTTGTTTCATCATCAACTTGATAACCCTTATTTGCAATAAATTGGTCTATATTTGAATTAAGAGCTGCTCTCTGTTTGCTTGTATCTATGTTTAATTCCCAATTATCATACAACTTGTCTATTACACGATTTGAGTCTTTTTCAACATCTTGGGTTGAAATTACATTGTATAGTATTGAATTATCAAATCCAGACTGCATAGTATCATCTTCGCATGATTTCATTATTACATCATAAATTCTATTATAGTAATTTACACTATGTGCTTTACTTTTAAAATTTGATTTACTAAATATAGTAAAATTTAAGTCTAGCATAATTACTAGTACTAGTATGCATACTGCAAATATAATTGATAATACATAAGATATTAGTCTTTTTTTTGTTAACATTTTTATCCCAACCTTTTTTATTTAGTTACATTCTTTTTGCATATACTACATATCTATCTGTTTTTGTTCCAAAACCATCTACAGGAAAACAAGTATAAAGCATAAGAATTTCTTGCTCTTTTTGTATTGGTGTTTGATCTGTATCGTACATGTTTACAACTTTTTTGTCATATACTTGATATTTGTATTCTCCATATGTAGTTGTTATTTCGATTTCTTCACCAATTTTTATCATAGGTAGGTCATGTAAAAACGCTTTTGTATTGTGACCCATGCATAGTATGGTTCCACCTTCGCCTGGAAAATAAGAGCCGCTTGAATGACCCACTCCGTTTCTAAGAATTTCTAGTTTATCTCCGAAAATAAAGTGGTAAATTTGCTCCTATAGATTCTAATTTTATATTTCCATATCTGCTTCCATATTCTGGATATTCCATCATTTGATTTTTTTCTTTATCAAATTTTATTTCTGAAATAATGGCGTTATTTGTATCTATTGAAACCATATCTAATACATTGATTGCCGATTTTATTTGCTTTCCAAATAAAATATTTATAGAAGATATTACCATAAATACAATAATGGAAGCAACTATTAAGTCAATAATAATTGCTTCCATTCGTAGCCAATTTGATTTATCATTTTCTAGCACTAAGCTTTTAACGTCCTTCTTTTAACAAATACAAATGTAATGCCGGCAATTATCATTACTCCTGCTGCTACAACGTAACCATTGTGTGTTGCACCAGTCTTTTTATATTTTGGCTCTGTTGTTACAACTCCAGTTTTCTTTTCTACACCCCAATATAATGAATCGTAGAATTTTCCATTTTCATATATGTCTAGTCTTTCTTCTGAAGCATCATATGTTACAGATAACCCTAAAACTCTAGCTGCTTCTTCTGCATATGAAAATAGCTCTTTCTTTTTTACCTTTGTACTAACTTTGTTTGGAGATTTTGCTCCGTCATCATTCATAAATTTAATTGCTTTTTCCATGATGCCTTGAATTTTTGTTGCTTGCTCGTCCGTCATATTATGACTTTTGAAAAATCTTTGTAATTTAACTTTGTCGGTCTCTCTTATTACAAGTTTAGTTCCTCCAAAGTCTTTTTCTGTTGTCATATACTCTTCTAGCTCAGCTTTTGTTATAGCACTTGATTTGTTGGCAAACGCCATTAATGCTACAAATATTGTAATTAACAATACTACTATTTTTTTCTTTCTGTTCATTTTCTTTACATCCTTTCGTATCTTACATCCTTTTTCTTTTTGTTTTAGTAACTGGTGAAATTTTAACATTGATAAATTTTAAAATCAACCTTTTTTTGTTAATTTTTAATTTTTTTTTTTACAAGAAAGTTATAATTCACAGCCAAATAGCAATATATAATAATTTAAATATATAATATCAATTTATGATGTGAAATTTAGGTTACCAGTCAGCCTTAGATCAAATTATAATGTAATAAAAAGTCTTAATATTTATATTTGTAAACGTCAAAGTACTAAAATAATTATCTCTTTAGATAATTATTTTAAGTAGCGAAAGCGTCCTTGCATTCTATACACATCCATGCTATAATTGTTTTTGTCTTTTCTGGCTAGTTGCCTGCTGTAATCGAAGCGTGGTCGGACGCTGGACTTGCATGAATAATTGCTTGTCTTCGAAAATAAGCTATTACTTGTTTCAGAAAAAAAGACACATTGGCATAGAAAAACAAAACTATATTACAACAAGGAGGACTTTACTATGTCTGAAAACAACAAGAACCTGCACCGGAGCACGGATTCTTATGGCTTTGGCAAACTGGAGGATTTATTTAACGGAGTAAACCTCGCTGATTCTATCAAGAAATTTGAGGTTCCTCTTCAGAATCTTAACATAGATTCTGATTCCACTAGCAATATGCATGTGGATGTGGACTGCTCTACTGCTTTTGCTAACTCAATGGGCAAGGTTGTTACATCTGCAATAAAGGATGTTCTTAGTCCCAATTGTGCACTTTCAGAAACCTTTGAATTTTATGATTGCGTCCGTAGCTGTATCGACCCAATAAGTGAAGCAGAGGATATCTTGACTCCCCTGTTTCAGTCCAAAGCCAAGGAGCTTTGCCCCAGCGATGATATGCTTGTCACTCTTACAATGAGTGATGTCGTTCACCTTATGGCAGAAGATTGTTGTGATGGTGATTGCGATAATTGCGAATGCAGTGAAAGCTGTGAAGATGATTGCTGTAGTGGTGACTGCGAATGCAGTGAAAACTGTGAAGATGATTGCTGTGGTGGTGACTGCGGATGCGGTGACTGCTGTGGAAATGATTGCGATGACTGCGAACGTGATGACTGCGAATGCAGTAACTGCTGTGAAGGTGATTGCGAGTCTTGCGCAGCTGATACTGAGGAATCCGATGATGAAGGTATACTTGATCCGGATGCGCCTCTTAACGTAAAAGCTTCAATCGTATGCACATTTCTCTTTGGAGAATATGCTACCTATGAGCAGTTACCTGACGAAATGAAAAAGGCTGTTGACCTTGCTCGTGAAGCATACGCAATAATTGTAGGAGAATCCTTGAGTAAGTTGCAATCGATACTCCTACACCACTTTAACGACATACCCACGAGCATTGTATCTGATTACTTTTTCGAGATAGCTGGTAGAGCATCATATACACTCACCCTTCTCGATATCATTGATCCCGATCACAGAGCAAACAATTTCCCTGAGGACTCTGATAATTCTGCTGGCGACTCTGCTGACAACAACGCTGAAGCATCCGCTGATAACAAAAGCTCTGAAGAATAAGGTTTATACAATATAGATTCTACCGACCTAGAATCTTGAGTATGCAAAAGACACTACCCACAAGGTAGTGTCTTTTTGTTTTACTTAACATTTTGGATTTTTCTTCATCTTTATAATTTTCTATTATTATGAATTTTTAACTTTTCTATATGTATGAATTGCTGCTATTAGGAATATTGTTCCAGCCATTAATACAATAAATTTAATCTCTATATCAGAACCTGTCTGTGGTAATCCAGAATTTGCCTGGTTTGGATTTTTTGCATTTACACTAGATTCCCCATTTGAGCTTGTTCCATTTTGGTTGCCTGAATTTAAGCTATCTGATTGTGAGCCTCCATTGTTAGAATTTGTTTCGCCGTTATCTCCAGAATTTGAATTTTCTGCTGCAGGATTTTTCTTATCGCTATTTTCGTCTTTATTTGGTTTTGTTGGCTCTTCATCCTTTTTATCGCCATCATCTGGTTTTGTTGGCTCTTCGTCTTTTTTATCGCCATCATCTGGTTTTGTTGGCTCTTCGTCCTTTTTATCACCATCATCTGGTTTTGTTGGCTCTTCGTCCTTTTTATCACCATCATCTGGTTTTGTTGGCTCTTCATCCTTTTTGTCACCATCATCTGGTTTTGTTGGCTCTTCATCTTTTTTATCACCATCATCTGGTTTTGTTGGCTCTTCATCTTTTTTATCACCATCATCTGGTTTTGTTGGCTCTTCATCCTTTTTATCGCCATCATCTGGTTTTGTTGGCTCTTCATCTTTTTTATCGCCATCATCTGGTTTTGTTGGCTCTTCGTTGTCGTCTTTTACCTCTATTGATTTCTTTGAAGTTGCCTTATTTCCTGCATTGTCAGTTGTTGTAACTTCAATTAAGTATATGCCAACTTTATCTAAATCAAATTTTGTTTTATCTTCAATTTCTATAGGATTTCCATTTGTATCTGTAACATTAACCGTTGTTTCTTTTACACCAGAAGTTATATCTTCACCTGGAGTTACTGTAACAGTTAATCCTGTTAATGTTATAGTTGGTTTTGTAGGTGGTGTTTTATCAATCCATACTTCAACCTCTTCTGCTAGACATTCTCTTCCATCTTCATCAATCTTAGAAAAATAAATTGTATGTTTTCCGTCTTTATTAATTGTAAATTTGTGGTCATAATTTTCTAGCTCTTTATCCATAGCTCTTAACTCTTCTGTAGATATTGTTGAACTTAAAGCAGCAATTTTAAATCGGCTATGTTTGTCTAAAAGTGTAAAAATATCTTTTATTGATAACTCAACATCTTTTGTTGACCATCCATCTGGAACATTTTCTATTATTAACCCTCTACTAGAGCTTCCTGGTTTGCTTAAATGTTCATTTCCAACATTATCTTTAGCATATATCCATATATATTTACTTTCCTCATTATTTATAGTTTCACCATTTTTTATTGATGTCCAAGTTGAATCATTAACATCTGGTAATATATTATGGTCTGTCCATTTATATTTTATAGATGATTCATCTACACCTGAACTATATTTATCCTCTACATTTATAGTTATTTTTTTATTGTCTTCTGACAACTCATCATGTATAATAGGAGCTGTTACATCCTTATATTCTATTATATCGTCAACGCATAAAATTGACATTTCTACATATAAATCTTCGTATGAAACCCAGAATGTACCTCTGTCTCCCCAGTCTTCTCCCCATGAATTTTGAATTAAATATGCTCCATTTGAACTAGGTCTTATTTCCTCTGGGAAGTTATCTCTAGAATAGTTATCATTCCATCCTATTATAGCTACAGAGTGATTTCCACTAGCTGTTGTTATTACCTTGCTACAACATACCTGTCCACCATTTAGACCAGCTCTCATTCCAGCTGTTTGTACAGAGCATACTAGAGCACCTTTATTCATTATACACTCTTTAATATCATTTCTAATATCATTTAATTCATTTTGTGAATATTCTACTCCCTTGTCTGACTTATATTTAAGTACCCCATTTGAATCATATTCTTTTAATATAGCCGCTATTGATGTAAACTTAGTAACATTGCTATTATCTCTTTTTCCATTTTTCTCTGTATCTATGCTTGGCTCTAGTTCAGCTAACTTTTTTTGCAGTTCAGCATTGATATATTCGCCATCAGCATTTATTAATTCTTGCTCTGTCTTATATTTTCCATTATAAAACTCGTTTATAGCTTTTTCAGTTCTATCTGTTGAAACAGCAACATAATTTCCAACATTTTTACTTGTTATAACAGAAAATACTGGTGTTTCTTTAAACCATTCATATTTTCCATTCTTTTGTCCTAACTTTACAGTAGTTTCAACTACCGTAGATCTTGACATATATGGACATATTCCGTTTGGTCCCTGATTTTTTACAACAATTGATATTTTATCTCTTAAGTCAAATGCTTCCGGTACTGCTGCAGCATACGTTTTGCTTACATTGTTTACAATGAACACCTCTGCTAATAATACTGCTACTATTACTACACTAATAAAACTAAATTTAGTTCTTGTTTTTATTTTCATTCTACATCCTCCTTATAGGTATTTTATTTTTGTTTTAATGTTTTCCTTGTGCAACTCGCGGGTTCACGAGCTTTTTGTTGTATAACCAATCTACATAGCAACACTTTAAAATTTCTAAAGTACACTATTAAGTATATCATCTTTATGTATACTATGTCAATGCATCTTCCAGTATATGTTCTTTTTTCAAATTTCTTACATAATTGATTTAACTACTCTTAATGCTCATGTTCCTCTTCTAAAGGCTTTTCCTTGCTTTCTGTAGTATGGACCTTTTTTGATTCTTCTTCTGTTTCTTCTGTTGAGTTCTTATCTGTGCTCTCTTCTACTTTTTCTGGCTCTGTCGGTCTTTCAAAGTAATAAAAGTTTGTATAATCTGGCGAATAAGACATTGACCCTTGCATTCTTTTAATCATTTCTTTTACCCAATTTTGTTTATATGTAAATACATCTTGAGCCTCTTCGTTTACTTCCACAATCATTGGCTCTGGCGTATCAAACATCACTTTTGCATATTTATGATCATTAGAGAAGTATGTTTTAGGTAGAACATATACATTTTTACCAAAATTTAATTCTAAATATTTGGCTATATCCCCATTATCTTCATCACCTGCTAAAGCAGAAAATGTATAATATAATATTGTAAGTTTTTCTGATGGGATTGGAACTCTTCCTATGTTATGAACATCAATATTCATTATATCTGCAGTTATGGATTTCTCCATTGAATATCCATTTTTCTGAAAATAATATGTATCTAATATATCGTATATTTGATTAAACTTTTCATCTGAATATTGTATATCATATCTACCATTTTCGTTTAAAACAAATAAATTATCTATTGCATTAAGGAGCTCTATTGCTCTTGCCCTATATGACTGCTCTTCAAAAGAATTATATTCAATAGCCTTGCCATTTGACTGAATTCGCTCTAGAGCATTTATAATTATCCTTTCATCCGCATAGAATTGATAATGCTTTATCTCCTCTGGTGATAATAATTCATACAAGGTATATTGAACTGGCAAACATGGATCGTATCCTATACCATATTCACTATTATATTTATAGTCGTTTTCAAATATAGAAGTATCCTGTAATAAATTGCGCTCTGCCATTTGTCGTAGTAGCTCTCTGGTTGCTATTTCGTTTGAAAGCTCTTGAGAAAATCTCATAGTGTGTGTGCTTTGCAGTACATGTAAAATTTCATGTATAGCAACCCTTATATCTGTGTCTCCCAATTCAGTTCCATTGTATAAATATATTGTATTTTTTGTTGGAGAATACTCTCCCATAGTTGAGGAATCAGGAGATTCGTCTTTGTACTCAAATTTTAGTGTTGATAATCTAGATTCAACTAAATCTGTGTCTATGTACTCATGATTTTCATCAAAATAAAACTTTAAACTTGTTAATAAATTTTTTTCATCGTCTGTCATGAATTCATTTTGATCTATTGCTTTTTGAATATTATTATAGTTATATGGTTGATTTTTTATCTGCTCTATAGATTCTTCTAACGTAACTTCTTTTTCTTCTGCAGGCATTGATATTTGATATTCAGATATAGTTTGTCTTAAATTTTCTGCTAATTTTGTATCTGAATATTTTATAAATGATAATGATCCAATTATTGTTGCACATACAACAGCTGTACCGATTTTTATATTTCTTCTAATTTTTTTTCCAGCTTCCCTTTGTGCTATTTCCTCTTCTTCTTGCTGTTTTTTTTCATATGCTTCCCAGTCAAATATTTTGACTTCAAACGAATCGAAACCATTAGGCATATCTTTTTGATTTTCTTCCTTTAGCATAGCTTCCTTTTCTGCCTGCTCATTTTCTTTTCTTATTTTTTCTTGTTCGGCTTCATATGACTCTAAATCGAACATTTCTCTTTTTACAGCATACATACTAGTGTGGTTGTATTTTAAATTTAGAATTGTATTATACTTATCTTCTACATCGCATAAACTCTTATTTTTTATTTCATACCAAAAATATAACATGTTGGTAGTATCGTACCAAATTTGAAATTGCTTATTATCTATATATTCATTTTTTACAGGAATTGAATTATTTTTATTGATAGTTAAAGCTTTATGAACGCTTAATAGAAGCTTTATATCTTTATCTGATAAAGCTTCTGAAAGTTTGTTATCTATATACTTAAAAAAATTAATAAATCCATTTACAATTACTATACAATATTTGACGTTATCGTGCTCAAATACTGCTATTGGTTCGTACTTCTTTATCATATTTTTTTCCTTTCGTATAACAAAACTATTACTTCTTTATTTTACCACACTTTGCAATCTTTTTCAATTTTTTGTCTATCAATATTGCATTAATTGACATTGTTACTATTTTATGTTAAACTTGTCAATGTATTTTATATTTAATTTTGAGAAAGAAGTGATAAATTTGTTTAAGAAAAAGGATTCTGAAGGTAATTTTATACCAAAGAAGAAAATGAATATTGTATTAAAAATTTTTCTTATTATTTTTATTTCTATCGTTATTATTACAATTACAATGTTTTTAACAGTGTTTATATATTTAAATAATAAACTTGGAAAAATCCAATATGATGGACTTAAAAAGGCTGATGTATTCATAGATGATAGAGTTGATTCCGAACTTTCTGGAAAGTATAGAACAATTGCTCTTTTAGGTATAGATGCTCGCTCTGACACATTTAGTCGTGGTAATAGAAGTGATTGTATTATGCTTATTAGTTTAAATGAGAAAACTGGCGATGTTAAAATTGCATCTGTATACAGAGATACATACTTAGATATTGACAATCATGGCTTAGATAAGGCTACTCATGCTTATTCTTTTGGTGAAGCTCAATTAGCATTAAGTACTTTAAATAAAAACCTGGATTTAAATATTTATGAATATGTTGCTATAAATTTTGATACAGTACGTACTATTGTTAATGAAATTGGCGGAGTTCAAATGTATATTACAAATGAAGAAGCTAAGCATATTTCTGGTATTTCATCTGCTGGAACATACAATTTAAATGGAGATCAAGCATTAGCTTATGGAAGAATTCGTAAGGCAACTGGTGGTGACTATAAAAGAACTGCGCGTATGAGAGATGTCTTAATCGCAGTATTTGATAAAGCTAAAAAAATGGACGTTGCAAGTTTAAATCATTTGCTAGATGCAATGCTTCCACATGTTAGAACTAATATTCAAAAAAATGAAATAATATCGTTTATACCAAAAATTGCATCTTATAATATTAAGGAAAACTTTGGATGGCCATATAACACAAGTGGTCAAATGATTAATGGTATTTGGTATGGAATGCCTCATGACTTGGAATCTGATGTGTCAAAACTACATAAGCAATTATTTAATCAAGATAACTATCAAGTATCTGAAAATGTTCATGAAATTAGCGAGAAAATAAAGGTAATTGATAAAGTAGACGGAGATTATTAAATAATATATTTCTGCAGATTGCAGTATATAAGGTAAAGTCACTAATCAGAATGTTTAATTAAGTAAATTGACAATAGCCCTCAGTGTGTGTACCTACATAGGTGCATTTCACGCTGAGGGCTTTATATATTTTTTGTCAATACTCAAGATTAGCTTTTTTTGGTCCTGGTAATTTCATAAGTTACGTATTATCTATCTTCTTGGTCATCAATATCTACAATATCATAATCTATATTAGATTCATCACAAATTTCTTGGAAGAGCACATCTACCTCCTCGGTTACCTCAACATCTCTGACGTTCTTATCAATATCTATATATGTTATAATCGGATATGGGTGATCATCTGAAAAATATGTCCTAGGAATAGCTTGTAAATGATAACCATAAAATATTTCGCTATCTCTATCTATCTCATTTGAGGCAATCTCTACTGTTTTTTGTAATGCGGTATTTCTTTTATCAAATGCATTTCTTGCTTTCATTTCTTCATAATCTGAATACATTATATCTGCAGAGCAAATTTCTCTCATTGATATTCCATTTTTTATTTTATAGTATTCATCTAATTGCCTATATAATTCTTTATCAACTGCAGAGCTAAGCACTATGTTGTGATTTTCATCATAAAAGCTATTGTACGTATCAACTAGGTTAATTGCCCTTGTATACATTTCTTGTTCCTCTTTGCTATATGGCTCAACTTCGCTTCCTTGAGATTCAATTTCCTTTAAAGCTGTAATAATTATTCTTTCATCAGTATTAAATTGATATATCTTAATATCTTCTTGTGGTAATAGTTCAAGCAAACAATATTCAGGTGGCATAATTCTTGAATATCCAGAACCCAATTGTGTAATAAGACCATCCTTATCTTTAAATTCAGCCATATATTTTTCGTCTATTAACCCAAGTTCCATCATTTTTCTTATAAGCTCTCTCGTAGCTGCCTCATTTGACACTTCTGGAATAATACCTCTATCTTGTCCCACCTGAAAAACATGTAATAGTTCATGCATAAATGAGCAAAATTCTATTTTATCAAACCCACCACACTCAAACATTGTTATTTGGTTTGCTCTTTTATCATATTGTCCATATATATTATCTTTAACAGGATTAGAATCATACTTAATTTCTAGCTCTGATAGTCTTTCTGTAATAGTATCTATATCCATATACTCATGATTTTCATCAAAATAGAATTTAAGTTTTAGTAGTAATTCCTTCTCTCCTTTACCTAATTTCTCATTTGACTCTATAGCATTACTAATATTTTCCCACTTATATTCTTGTTTGCCTAATCTTTCTTTTAGCTCATCTATAGCATCTGGATATTCGTTTTCATATTCCAATTGCTCATCATGCCTAACATCTGCTCTATATTTTTTAGCTACAGGTACATCAGAAAATTCTAAAATATCTCCACAAATCCTACATACCAAAACACATGCGCATGCAGTTATAGCAATATTGCATATTCTATCCACTACTTTATTTATTTTATTTTTTCTTTCTGTTTGATCAAGATGCTTTACAGCATCTTGATATTGTTGCCATAATTTGTCTCTATCATCTTGAAGATCCATATATCTTATAGCTGATGAATGGTTATATTTTAAGTTTAAAATTGCATTATCTTCACTGCTTGCTTTACATCTATTTCCATCTTTAATTTCATACCAAAAATGTAGAGTAGTTGTTAGGTCATACCATATTTCAAACATTTTTCCATTTACATTAATTGTTTTTATTGGAAAAGAAGTTTTCTTATTTATTTTAATCTTGTTGTAAACCTCACTAATAATGTCAATCTCATCTGCTGTTAGATTCTCGGATAACGAAGCACCTATGTATTTAAAAAAACGCAAAAAGCCATTTACAGCTACAATTAAGTACTTTGTATTATTAAATTCAAACATTACAAAAGGTTTATATATTTTTTCCATATTTAATCTCTTTCCTTCCTGAAAACATAAATCTAGTTGAAAAAGAACTCCTCTAAGCCTTTTCTTCTCAAAAAAATCTCGCCTTATTATATCACAAATTCGATAGATTTTCAAATTTATGTCAATGCAGATGTGTTTTTGGCATTGATTATGGGTATATCAATCATATTCTACTTAAATATTAATAAAAATTTAAGATTTATGCCTATTTTCTACATTTTTCGCACATAAAATATAATATACTATACAAAAATATAAAAGGAGGGCTGATTTATGGATACCGCAAATAGCACAACAAATCAAAGTAAAAAAATTACAACACAAGAAATTGACCAAATAATCCATTCATACATAGATATAGCATTACTAAAAGTTAAAGATCTATGCGAAATTAAAAAATTTAAGTCTCATGTAGATGAAAGACGTCGTATTTTAAAGTATTTTTTTAAAGAATTTGATGAAAATATGGAAATAATTGAGTTCCGCGGAAATATGTATACAATTGTGAAAGTTAACCATCAATCAAAAAATAATTGGGAAGAAATATTAGACAGAATAATAAAGAGAAGAATCTCTGAAAATTTGGATTCATTATATAGTGATATAGATAGTCGAAGAAGCTCTAACACATTTTCAGAAAAATTCCTTAGTCAAATTATAGATAGGAACATAAGAGTTTCTTCCTTGTTAGAAAACTTTGATAATAATATGCAAGCGTTAAATAAACATAAAAAAAATTATGATTGTAAAATGGAGCTCAACTTAAACGATTCTCGATAATAACTTTTAGATTCGTGGAGGACCTATTTGGTCTTCCACTTTATTATTTTTTATATAGAGATTTTTACTATCTCCATTAAAATCTCACTAACTTTTTCATATCATCTACACAAACATACTCATAACTTCTTTTTTTGTAACATATTTTTGCTTTATTTTAGCATTCCTTGTATATATTTTATATCTTCAATAGATTTATCAATATTAAATCTCCCATTACCTACAGGATAATAAACAGAATAACAATTATATTCTTTTCCATTTATCTCTTGCTTAAATAATTGCTTTCTACACTGTGAAACAGATATTTTTTGGTTTAGAACTATAGAGCTAACTTGATTTCCAAATAAAACTATAGCTTTAGGATTTATAATCTCTATTTCTTGTTTTAATAAATATAAATATTCCTCATAAACACTATTAGGAAGAGCCCTTGCATCTACTTGTGTACATTTTCCTAAATTAGTAATAAAATACTTATGTTTCTCAACATCACTATATACCTCTTTTGCAAACTCTTCTGTCCATTCAGAACCTTTAATATTTTTTATTGTTTTATAAATTTTTTCATCCATTAAATTTAATCTATAAAATAAGTCCCAAATATTTTTTGTTCCAATCCATGGTGATTTTATTCCTTTCCATTCTTTAGATGATGCTATATTTTTTCCTGTTGGATTCATAAACACAAAACATATATCTGGATTTTCTGTACATCCACCATTATAAATAGAGTCTAGTTCTTTTGCACCATACTTTCTTTGTAACCTATCATATTTTGTTTTTAAATCTTCTAATTTCACTAGTATTACTCCCATCTTTATATATTATTTACTATAAATTCAATTACATCTTACCATTCCATATACCCATTTTGCTATTAATTTTTCTATATTCTTAAGTTTTATATCTGTATATTGATACATTTATATCTATTACTATCTGTAATAGCTTGTGCTTACCATTTCAGCAATTTGTTTGTATAGATCTATGATATTAGCTTCTGCATTCCACTTTTTCTCCTTCATATTTTTCAAAAATATGATAAACATACCTATAATCTTCAACTATTTTTATAAAATCAATCATATATCTTGTTTCTCTTGTCCTTCCATTTGCCTAATTGCGTTATCTAGCATTTGCTCTTCCTTTTCAAGAGCTTTTAATTTTTCTTCTTTTTGATTTAGAGTATTTTGCCCTTCGTTTAAACATTGCTTTAATGTCTCTAAAAAAGCTGCCATAGCATCTCTTGTGCCATCAGGAACTAATCTATCTTTATATGCATTTCTTAAATCTATATATAATTTTTCTAATGAATGTCTATCTAAATCATTATAATTTGTTACTGATTTGGTATCAATTATTCCCTGCAATTGCCATACAATCTGTACTGTTAGAAATCCTTTTAACTGTTTTTCAAATTCATTAAAGGTTTTTTCATCAACAACATTTCCTCTAAAACTCATATGATTTCTATTTATAAATAAATCAATCATCCCGTTATCTAGCAACTTATATGTTCCTAAGATATATTCCTTTGGAATTAACTTTTTACTAAATATTTCATCTCTTAGGGTCGTCGTTTCATATCCCTTTGATCCCATATCGGATTTATACTCACTATTAAGATTTGTATCTCCTAAATATAAAGATCTTCCATTTTCGTCCCTGATAATAGTTGGTATAGCAACTATTACAATTGCTCTTCCACCATAATTGTAATTTAGTAAACCATCATGATTTAAATGTTCCGCATTCTTAGCATCATCAATTCTACCAAAAAAGGCAACTGTTCCATTAATTGTTCTATCACTATATATTTTTAATCCATTCTTCAAAATTTCTTGCTGTACATTATATACCTCTATTCTTTTATTTTCTGTATCTGAATTTTCTCCATACCAACTAGGACCATTTCCTGTTATTCCATGTAGTCCAATTGAATATTCCCCATTCAATTGGGATCTTAAAATTTCATATAGCTCTCCTCTTTTTATAATCATAAATCTTCCTCCCTTTAACTATACTTTAAGATTCCATTTTGCAATTTTTTGCTTTTTTATTTTATTTTTATTCTCTAATTGCTCAATCTGTTTATCATATAATGCACACAATAAATCTATTTGTTCTTTCGTTAAATCTTCTTCTTTTATCTCTCCATTTCTAAATTTTCTTTGTAGGACTAAAAGCTCTGATTTTTCGATTTCCTTAACCTTTATTGAATTTAAAAATTGAGACCTATCACTATTTATGTTCTTATCCTCTATCTCTTTTTTGTCATTATTATTTTCCTTAGAATTATGATTTACAAAAAAAACCTTTGCTCTACTAAAAAACATATTTATAAATTTTTTTATTTTTTTCTCTTGTCCAATTTTAGCTAAGGCTTTATTTCTATTCACCATTTTTATATTTCTCCTTTTCTTATATTTAAAGAAACCAATGATTGATGTTAGTCTTGTTACAAAGAACCTTGAGTACTTGACTATTGATTCTTCTATTAGCTTTTAATATTTAAATAAAAAATAGCACTGAATCACTTATATAGTTGATTTGGTGCCACTTTTTATTTATTAATATTATATCAAATAATAAAGTTCAGTACAATATTCTTTTGTTGCTATTTTCGCAATTATCTGATTTTAATGTCAAAAAAAGGGCATCAATTTTGACTGCCCTTTAATTGCCCTTTGATTCTTTTAATTGCTTTAAACCTGTGACCGAAATTTTATTTTACCTCTTTAACCATGATGGCTGGTAAATTAAATTATTCCAATAAAACCAGCCAATAAAACAACCACACCAATTATTATTCTGTAAACTCCAAATACTTTGAAATCATGTTTCTTTATGTAGTTCATTAAGAATTTAATTATAAACATTGATACTGCAAATGCAACTACCATTCCTACAAGAAGTATTACAAATTCTAATCCTGTAAAATGTAAACCAAACTTTACTAGCTTCAATAAGCTTGCTCCAAACATTACAGGAATAGCCAAATAAAATGTAAATTCTGCAGATACTTTTCTTGATATTCCAATAAGCAATGCTCCTATTATTGTTGCTCCAGATCTTGATACTCCTGGGAATATTGCAGCTAATAACTGAAATCCTCCAATTATTAATGCATCTTTGTATGTAATACTATCAATGTGTTCCACTCTTGACTCTCTACCCTTGTGCCAATTTTCGATTACTATAAATGCTACACCAAATACTATTAACGCTATAGCAACACATGTTGGATTATAAAACCACTTCTCAAATAGTTCATCAAATAAAAGACCTATTACAGCTGCTGGTACACATGCAACTAATATTTTTCCCCATAGATTTGTTATCTTTCTATCTAAATTTCTAGCAAATTTTAAAATTGGATTTCCAATTGCTGCTATAACTTTTGTTATTTTCTTATTTGGATTTGATATTAGTCTTATTGATTTAAAAGCTTTACTTTTTTGCTTTGTAAAAGGCCATATATCTTTAAAATAAATTACTACTACAGCTAATATCGCACCTAATTGAATTACTACTTCAAACATTTCAAAGAAGCCTTCAGATACATTCTTAAATTGCAAGAATGCCCTTAGTAATATTAAGTGTCCTGTACTACTTACTGGTAACCATTCTGTAATTCCTTCAACAATACCAAAGATAATTGCTTTAATTATTTCCATTTTTCTTCCTCCATTTTCCTATCCTCCAATGATAGCTAATACTGTTATTAATACTACGATAATTACTGAAAAAATATAACCTATATTAAAGTAAAGTTTCTTTCTATCGTATTTTGTTTCATTACTAATGTTAAGCTTATGCTTTGGTGATGATAGTATAATCGGCAATGATATTACTGTTGCAAGAGCAAACCCCATCTCAACCATTGAGATTAATCCTGCAATTACCATCTGATTATACTGCATGCATATTGTTAAAATTGACGAAGTAAGGTTCATTGCTATATGAAGTATTATTGGATATCTTAACTTATTTGTCTTTACAAAGGCATAACCAAATACAAGCCCCGCAGCTATTGCCATGGGTATTTGCACAAAGTTCGCGTGGAAAAGTCCAAATAAAACTGCTGTATAAATAATTGCCGTTTTGTCACCATATGCTCTTAGCCTACTTAAAATTATTCCTCTAAATATCACTTCTTCGCATACTGGAGCAAGTATGGCAAGAAAGAATATCATCATTACAGGTGACGATTTTTGCATCGCATCAGCTACTCGATTACCTATTGATAAACCCAATAATTGCTCTATTAGAGATTTAACTATATTTGTAACAAGAGCGCATCCAATTCCTAAGCCTATTGTTATCATTATTAAGTATAAAATTTTACCAAATTTAAAATCTGATTTTTCTTCTGGCACTACTTTTTCCATTTTTCTAAAAAGTAGTTTTAATGTAACTATACCAACAACATATACAGAAATTGCATTTCCTATATAAGAAATCAGCTGACTATTACTATCATTTATTATTCCAAATTTTTCAACAACAAGTTGATATCCAATCATTACCAGATTCATTAATATAAGATATAATCCTAATCCAAATCCCAATATTCTCTTTTGTTTTATCGATTTATTTTCCATTTTTTCCTCCTTTGATTTTGGTTCTGCTGTTTTTTGAAAGTAGTCCCCAAAAACAGCATTATTTTATTTTTACAAATTTATTTTTTCCAAATTGAACAACCTTTGCATCTGATAAATCTAATATTGCATTAATATCATTTACTACTTCTAAGTTAACTTTTACACCATTTCCTTGAATCATTCTTCTAGCTTCGCTTTTAGATGCTGCAAATCCTGCTTGTACAAGTGCATCACATAACTTTACTTCTTTGCTATCAGCTGTACTTAGCTCTAGCTCTTTTATATCATCTGGAATTCCACCTTTTGCAACTTGAGCATATCGCTCTTCTGCTACTTTAATAAACTCTTCTCCATGATATAATCTAACTATTTCTTCTGCATATAATCTATGTGCCGCTATAACATCTTCATTTATAAGTTTTTGAGCCTCCGCTAAATCTATATTATCTGTTGTTAATTTGAAATAATCAAATAAAACATCGTCTGGAATTTTCATAGCTTTTTCGTACATTACCTCTGGTGCTTCATCAATTCCAATATAATTACCTAGAGATTTACTCATCTTTTCTTTTCCATCTAATCCAACTAATAGTGGGAATGTAATAACAACTTGTGGCTCTTGTTCATAATTTCTTTGTAGCTCTCTTCCAACTAATAAGTTAAATGTTTGGTCTGTTCCTCCAATTTCCACATCAGCATTTATTGCAACAGAATCGTATCCTTGCATTAATGGGTAGAACATTTCGTGCATGCTTAATGGTAAATTGTTTTCGTATCTATTTTTAAAATCATCTCTTTCTAGTAATCTTGCAACTGTGTATTTACTTGCTAAAGATAAAACATCTTTTAGGTTTAATTTTTCTAACCATTCTGAGTTAAATACTATTTTTGTTTTTGATGGATCAAGAATTTTTGTTACTTGTTTAAAGTATGATTCTCCAGCACTATGGGCTTGCTCATAAGTTAAAGCTGGTCTTGTTTTATTTTTTCCACTTGGATCACCTATCATAGCTGTGTAATCTCCAATAATAAATACAACTTCATGTCCCATATCTTGGAAATTCTTAAGTGCTCTTAAAACAACAGTATGTCCTAAGTGTAAGTCTGGTCTACTTGGGTCAGCACCCAATTTAATAGTTAACTTTTTTCCTGATTTTAATTTTTTTTCTAAGTCTTCCTCAGAAATAATTTGAACTGCTTTTCTTTTAATTAAATCTAATTGTTCCATAAAAATCCTCCTTTTAAAATTAGGGACGGGGTTTAATTTTAAATTTTTAAAATTGGGGACACCCTTACTCCCAATTAACACGAAAAAGATAAATGTCAAAATTCTCCGTCCCCATTGACACAAAAAGAGCTAAATACATTCCGCAAAGGACGATTTAGCTCGTGGTACCACCTTTATTTACAAATTAAAATTTGCCTTATTAAGATTTTCGTAATCTTTTACGTAACTACTATAAGAATTGTATTTCGAACTTTCTATTTTGATAAATTTCACCATACATTACCTCTCTATTTGCTAAAATATAAGCTCTACTAAATTTCTCTTTAACGCAGTTAATTTTATTGATTAGAATACTATCATTAATTATTTTTTTTGTCAATACAAATTTGTATTTTACCTAGAGCTGTGCCCGCTTTTATTCTTTGAAGACTTCCCATTTGATTTCTTTGGTTTATTTTTTTGTTGATTGTTTTTAGCAATTGCAACTTTCCTTATTTCCCCAGTTTCCACATTGTACATTTCATCTCCTGCTGATCTATTTTTATATGGCGGGTTATTAGGTTGTTGTAGCCATCTCATGTGCATATATGTATGATCTGCTACCATATATCCATCAACTTTTAATAAACCTTTATTTTTTTCGTCTTTTGACATTGGATATAAAATCTGTGTTGTAAGACGTTGGCCTAGTACATAACTATACATATCATCTGCACCTATATATACTGGAATTTCGCAATTTCCATTTGTCAGTTCTTTAATAAACTTAATTAAATCTTCCTTATCCATGTGATAGTATACTGGCATATTTAATCCTTTAATGTCAAATCCAATCAGTACTTTAGAATCATCTTCTTTATCATCTATAGTAACATATCCCCAGTTGATAATATTTTTATTTTTATCAGTCATTGCGGTATATATTAATGATTTAACTGAAAACTCTTTTAATTTGTATGCTTTTTCTGTTACTTTTACATCTTTTATCATATAAAACAAATCTCTATCAAAATCAAAATTAAACCCCCTGTCGGAGAAATAATTGTTATATGCATTTTTAATATTTGCAAACATAGGAGTTAATTCTTCTATCTCCCTTTCTTCGTATAAAAAGGTTTCAGGATTTACTTTATCATAATATTGTCGTTTCATTCTTAGTCTCATTTCGTCACATACCGACATCATAAGAGCAATATCCTCTGGAGTGTATCCTAAATCTTCATACTCAAAGTTTGGATTGTAGAATGCTTTTGCTATAATATCTTGCTGAGCACATATATACAAAATTCTAGAATATTTTGCTGTTTCTTTTGCCAGCCTATTTGTATAAAAACCTGACATTCCTATTATTGCTTCTTCAGATGCACGACTAATAGGAGTTTGACTAACTATACTGCTATAGTATTGCTCTTCGTCTGGTTGTTTTTCTATAAAATAAAATGGTTTTCTGTCGTCTGTTTGTATAAATTTTGAAAATACTTCCTCAGGCTCTATTTGCAATTTATCCAACTTTATCCTTTTTAGTCTATAATTATTTGTTTTACAATACTTATTAAGTTCACCTTTTGACTCAAAAAAATCCATAATTTTAGCTAACCTTATAAGCATTGATTGCGTTATATCTAGTGGTTTATGTTCAAAATTAAAAAATTCAAACAACGTATATGTTTTTTCTCTAAAATGCTCTCTGCGATCTTTATTCTGCTCATTTTCTGATACCATAAACATTTTGTATAATTCATTTATTAAATGTTTTTTCTCTTCTGGACTTTGTCCTTCTGTTAATAAATTAAATAACTCATATATAAATAATATAAAATTATTATCATCATTATTTCCAATAAATAGCGACTTATATTTAGGTTTAAATATTGCTATTTTTTCTGTATGCGATAATTTATTCACTCTGCCAAGTACAGAAGATGTCGTAATTACTTTTTTTGCTTCGGCTATAGCTGAAATATCAAGTTGACTTGGAATCGCTTCTTTTCGCTGATTGTCCAATATTGATGGCATCGGAGTATCTTTTACATTTTTAAAGCCAACTGCCTGTTTTTCTACATTGCCGCTCTCTTCTATAATTTGAGATGCCTCGTCTTTTTCATCTCCAAAAGTAACGCTCTCAAATTCGAACATATTTGGAATGTTCTTAATAAATCTTCTTCTTAATGCCTCTGAGTTTGTTTTTAATTTTTTCCATGCATTAGATCTACCTATTTTTAGCTCTTTATATGCTAAGTCAAAGTATTTTTTCATAAGTGGTATGTCGGACATTGTAAGATTGTTACTTTCAATCTTACCACATAAATCTGCAAACTCTCCTTCTTTAGGGTGCATAGACCCTTTTGCTAGTTCTGATAACATTATACAAACTTCTACTAATATATTTTCATCAAGATTCGCAGAATAATTTTCACGATTTTTTCTTGCATATTCATGCATATTTATATTTTGAGCTACAATCTGCTCAAAATATGGGGTTAAATCCATACCATTAATATATTCTGAAGTTCTAAGCATATAGAAACCAATTAAATCGGGATATGCTATTGAAGACATAAACGTTTCCATAAAATTATATAATTCATCATTTATTTGATTTAATGTTAGTCCTTTTTCTTTCCTTTGTTTTACATACTGAATTATATTTTTTATAGCATCTATTTGTTCAAGAACGTCTTCAATTGGTTTAAGACTTTGTGTTTTTTTGTTAAAATAAAATAATCTTTTATTTCTATCATATATACTTCTAATAAAATCAATCTCTGCCATATTTTTAAGCTGATATGATTTTCTTTCATCAGCACTTCCGTTAGTGTATTTCGGTTTCTTTGATTTTCCCATGGTATGAATTCACCCCCCTTACTCTAAAATACTATACATAATGATACCATTTTTAGATTTTTATGTCAATTAGAAGACATGATTCATATAGTTTACATCTTTAACTTTTAAATTTTGTTGTTTTATATGCTTGACTTTACATAATTTTAATGATATAATAAGGCATCGCGTTAAGCAATAAAAATTTTTTCAAAAGGAGCGAAAAACCATGCAGAAACACATTGATTCTCTTGGAAACCCCGAGGCTCTCGCAAGAGTCCTCAAAAACGGCCGCTACACTGAAGAGGCCGATGCTGTCACCGGCATTATCACAATAAAGCCGGTGTGCACCTACTATGAGCCCAATAGCAAAAAGCTGCTGTCCCTGCTTAATGTGCTGCTTATCGAAAGCGGTTACATTACTAAGCTGGACCGCAAAAGCGGCAAAATTGAAGTGCTTCCGGAATGTCACTCAGTACCCTACACCATGGAAGAGCGCATCCAGATTGTCGGCGAAATTCTCTCCGATATGCTCAGCTACGGAAAAGAAATTGCTGGCGAAAGCTTCGGCTATTCTTATATGCGCTCTTGGGTCAAGAATGATGGCACTTTGCTTATTCAGGCCAAAAACAACAATCAGCTTGCGTGGGATCACATCTCTGAGTTGGCTGAATTGCTCAGATTTATCGGATATGCTGTAAATGATGCTGGCGGAACCAATATACTCAAGGTGACAAATTATCTTGAAGTTGCTGGCGAAAAAGCACTTAGCAAATCAGAGCCATCCAACATGGTCGCTGAGGAAATTGAATCGGTGCCAGAAGAAACTGATCAAGTTTCTGAAGAAGCTGCTTGATTCTAATGTGACAACCTGAAAAAGCGGCGGAAATGTTTTTACAAACTTTCCGTCGTCTTTTTGCTCTATTTTATTATATCTGTACCTGCTCATATTATGGCGCAATTGCCATGCTCTTTCATTTTATGTTATTTTGGTACTTTGTTTATTAATACACAAAAGTCCCCTGAAGTTTACACCTCAAGGGACTTGGCGGTCTCGGTTAAATTAAATTTATATCTTCCTCCATGTCTTCGAGCAGGACACAAGAATCCCACAACTCATTCATACCCGGCTTAAATACGGGAATTTCAAAGTACAGACCAGAGTCAGAATTATGCTTGTTTCTCAAATTTCCCTTTGCAAAGTACCATCCATAAGGATAGTTTAACTCACTTGGGTCAACATGGGAAACTAAAGCCTTTGGATTCAAGCCATACGGCTCATAATCCACCACCTCAACGTACTCAGGATTGAGACCTGCAAAGGCCATCAGAGCAGCACGTTTTGTGAAATTCTGAGACTTAATAAATTTTGCCATAGGTATCACCTCCTTGGCATGCTCATGCTGGACGGATCTCCAGCGTGATGCGCTAGTCGTTTACTAGCTAATTGATTCATAATCAACATGTGTCTATTATATATTATTTATAATATTATGTCAAGCGTTTTTAAGTTTTATGTAAAATTGTGTAAATCTGAATAATCTATGTTTACTTTACGAAATTGCTTTTAATTAATCTTTACCTAACGGAAATTCTATAGAATTTTAATTAGCTCTCCCATATTTTTTCCCTGCACCTTAGGAATTTCTATTATTTCAAATTTGCTTACCTTATCTCCAAATTGAATTTCTACTATATCTCCAACTTTTACTTCATAGCTTGGTTTAACAACTTTTCCGTTTACAGAAACCCTACCATTATCAGCAGCATCATTTGCCACTGTTCTTCTTTTAATAACTCTAGAAACTTTTAAAAATTTATCTAATCTCATATTTTCCTACCTTCTTTAATATCTTGCTGTTTTGGGGACACTGCAAAAAAAACGTGTCGGTGATATTTTTTGTAGTGTCCCTAAAAACATCTAAAAATGTTTTCCGAAATATGGAATATCCCCCATTCAAAAAAATCAGTCTTGTCCCTAATTTACATTTTATACGTCCCTATTTTATGGGGGGGTGTCCCCAATTTAAAAAATTTAAAATTTAACCCCGTCCCTATTTTAAAATTTCTTCTGCTAGTAGATTTAGTTTAGCTACGTCAGCTTCTTTCATTGTTGATTTTATTGTTACTACTTGCTCACATATTTCTATGTTTTTCATTTGCTCTAATGTTTCTTTCATACATCTTGCTGCTGTTGGGCCCCAAGATCCATTTTCTATAATTCCTACTTTTCTATTTTGATAATTTTTGCTTTTTAAATGATTTAGAAAATCCTGCATTGGGAAAAATACTCCTGCATCATAGCTTGCTGCTGCAAGTATTACTTTGTCATATCTAAATGCATCTTCTATTGCTTCTGCCATGTCATCTCTTGATAAATCAGCAAATGCTACCTTTTTAGCACCTTTGTCTTTTAATATTTCTGCCATTTTCTTTGCTGCTTCCAAAGTATTTCCGTGTATTGATGCACATGCAATAAATACTCCATCGTCTTCTGGTTTGTAGCTACTCCATATATCGTATTTATTTATATAATATTCTAGGTTTTCTTTAAGTATTGGTCCGTGTAATGGACATATCATCTTAATATCTAGTGTTGCAGCCTTTTTTAGAAGTGCTTGTACTTGCATTCCATACTTTCCAACAATGTTAAAGTAATATCTTCTTGCTTCGCATGTCCAATCTTCATCTGTATCTAAAGTTCCAAACTTACCAAATCCATCTGCAGAAAATAAGATTTTCTCACTTTGTTCATATGTAACCATTACCTCTGGCCAGTGTACCATTGGAGCCATAAAAAATTGTAAAGTATGGTCTCCAACATTTAGGGTATCTCCTTCTTTTACCTCTACTTTTCTATTTTCTATATCTATATCGAAAAATTGTGGTAACATATTAAATGTTTTTGCATTTCCTACAAGCTTCATTTCTGGGAATTTATCCGCTAAAATTTTAATGCTAGCTGCATGGTCTGGCTCTAAGTGTGATATTACTAAGTATTGAACGCTTTCACCATCTAAAGCTTTATCTAAATTTTCTAGCCATTCGTTAGTTTTTCTTGAATCTATTGTATCCATTACTACATTCATTTTATCTTTGATAAGATATGAATTGTATGATATTCCGTTTGGAACATCATATTGGCTTTCGAACAATCCTATATCTTTATCATCTGCTCCTATATATATAATGTTTTTTGAAATTGTTGTATCTTTCATAATTAATCTCTCCCTTCAGTGTGTATTCTAACACAATGTCAATGACACATCAAGAGCCGTT
This sequence comes from Clostridia bacterium, assembly GCA_017939755.1. Classification (GTDB taxonomy): domain Bacteria; phylum Bacillota; class Clostridia; order TANB77; family CAG-508; genus CAG-492. Next base: position 157,731 of record JAGBAJ010000042.1, read on the forward strand.
TTAAGGGACACTGCAAAAAAACATTGCATTAAGGCAACATATTATTAGATATGAAATCGTTTAACATGTTTAATGCGATGTTTTTTTGCAGTGTCCCTTAAAACTTCTAGAAATTATCCCAAAATCATCTTATTCAAGTTTACTGAATAAATATATTTCCTATTTACCTTGCGTCCTAGTGCATTTTCTAGAGCTTGCTGATATATTTCAAGCTGTCTTGAGTATTTGTTTACAAGCTGAAGCTCCTCGCCTTCTTGTACCCAGTCTGTTTTATAATCAACCAATATTATTTCGTCGTTTTGATTTATATAGAATAAATCTATTATTCCTTGTACAAGTACATTGTCGTCTGAGCTATTTTCATATATGTCTTTTGCTTTTAAATTAATATAGAATGGTTGCTCTTTGTATACCTTTTTAGCATTCTTTAGCTCTTGCCATAAGCCAGACTTTGTGTATTCAACAAGCTTTTTAATGTTTATACTATCCGCTTCTAACTTGGTTATTATATTTTTGTCTACCATTTCCTGAACAAATGCTTTTATAGATTCCCAATCATAAGCTCTTGTATGATCTAATCTTTGGAAACATAAATGCATAATAGTACCTTTCTGGGCACTTGTTAGCTTTTGCTCTACTTCCTCGTTTAGGAATTTTGGCTTTGCCATTTCTTGTTTAACTTCTTTAGCTTTACTTTGCTCTAGCTCTTCTAGGCTAACTATACTATCTAAGTCATCAAATTCGGCGATTGCAGCATTTGCAGCTTCGCTGTTTGCAAGCTCTTTTACCTTAGTTACTGATGTCTTTGTTGGAATTACTACAGAATCCATATATCCATATAACCAATTAATCTTATTCTTTAGAGCCTGTACATCTTCTGTCTTAATATTTCTTGATTTTTCTGATAGCTCTTTTATAATATTTCGCTCTTTAATTTTTTGCTTGCTTTTTTCAAATTCAGTTAGCAAATCTTGCTTTTTGTGTACCTCTAGCTCTATGTAATCTTTTATTGTATTTGTATTATTAAAGTATACCAGCGTTATCCAATCTAAGTATGACTTATATCTTTTAAGTATTGACTCATTTATGCCATTGCAATCAATCTTTTTGTATGTTTCTAATAGCTCCTGTTTTTCTTTAAATGATTTATCACTATCCTTTGAAATACCTGTTATTATTAGTTTTTCTTTTGCTCTTGTTAGGGCAACGTATAAAACTCTCATTTCTTCAGATAATGATTCTATCTTAGTTTGAATTTTTATTGCCTCTTTAGCCAATGTGTTGTATTCTATGCATCTTTCGTTGTTAATGTACTTTGGACCTATTCCAAGCTCTTGATGTAGCAAAATATTTTTGTTTAGGTCTTGCATGTTAAATTGCTTTCCTGTTCCGCATAAGTATACTACAGGAAATTCTAGACCTTTACTTTTGTGTATACTCATTATTCTTACAACATTCTCGTTTTCACCAATAAGTTTAGCTGACGATAAATCTCCACTGCTAGTATGAAGCTTGTCTATAAAGCTTATGAAGTTAAATAGACCTTTAAAACTTGCACTTTCATATTGTTTTGCTCTTTCAAAAAGCATCTTTAAATTTGCTTGTCTTAATGCTCCGTTTGGCATTAACGTTACATAGTTGTAAAAACCTGTGTCTATATATATCTGCCAAATTAATTCATCAAGAGGCATATATTTTTCCTGTGCTTGCCATCTTTTTATATTGCTCAAAAACAATGTTATCTTTGATTTTAATTTATCATCTCCATCGTATTCCTTTAATGAATTGTAGAAAGATTGCTTTTTGTTTTTTAGTCTTATTTGTACTAATTCGTTATCTGTAAATCCAGCTATTGCAGATCTAAGTACTGTTACCAAAGGTATGTCTTGCATTGGATTATCTATTATTTTTAATACAGACATTATAGTTTGTATTTCCATTGATTCCAAATACTCTGATGATACATCACTAAATACTGGTATATTAAGTTTAGCAATTTCGTTTTCGTATATTGGAGCTGTAACTGATGTAGCTCTTAGTAAAAGTGCTATGTCCTTGTATGTTACATGTCTATAATCTTTTGCTTTTCTGTCATAGACCATATAGTCACTATCTAGTAGCTCTTTTATTTTTTGAGCCGTAAATCTTGCTTCTAATACAACATCTTCTATACGATCTTGGTTTAGAGTATCTTCATTTTCGTCATCTTCTGAACCTTTAAATACATTTATTTCTGGCTCCTTTAAATCTATAATATGAAGCTCCGTTTTCCCTGCATAATCAGTTAAATCTGGATTTACTGGCTCCACATAATCCGCACCTAAATTTAAAAATTCTGTTTTATCGTATTTAATATCTCCAAGTCTTTTACTCATTATGTCTTCAAATATGATATTTGTAACATCCAATATATTTGATCTACTTCTAAAGTTTTTAAATAACTGAATTTTTTGACCATTGCTTGTATCACCATTCTTTAAATTATATCTATCATATTTTTCTAAGAATAAATTTGGACATGCCTGCCTAAATTTGTAGATGCTCTGCTTAACATCACCTACCATAAAAACATTATGTCCATTTGATACACTCGTTAAAATATATTCTTGAACATAGTTACTATCCTGATACTCATCTATTGCAATTTCTGCAAATTTTTCTTTATATTTTTTTGCTATATCGGTTTCTTCTATGCTTCCATCTTCATTTCTTTTTACTAATATTTTTAATGCAAAATGCTCTATATCATTAAAATCTACAATATTCTTTTCTTTTTTGCTCTGTGCAAATTTCTTAGAAAATTCAATAATAATATGCTCAATAGCTCTTAATATATCATACATATTGTAAATATTTTCGTTTGCCTCTGCTGAATTATATAATAAAATTTCCCCTACTGAGCTATCAAATTTTTTCTTTATTGAGTCTCGAACTTCTTTTGCTTTATCTTTTAATTCCATTGTAATTTTTCTATCTGTAGGCCATTTTGCCCATGTTAAAGCATTTGCTTTTTCGTATGCATTATCCCATGAATTCAAATTCTCATATACATACTCTAGGTTTACTATATCTTCACCTATAACTATTTTGTATTTTACTAGTTCGTCATATTTTAATAGATCTTGCTCTATCTTTTTTAAGTTAACTATATAGTCGTAAATATCTTCTTTAAGTGCTTGAAGAAGTATTTGCCCCCACTTTGTATTTGCAAAGTCTCCCCCATCTTTTAAATTGAACTTTTCTACACTTTCGTGTAGCCATTGCTCTGGGAAAGGGCTACTTTGAATATATCTATATATGTTTAGTAATAGCTCTTTTAAAGGTTCATCATCTCTGTAAGTTGTATATGTATTAATAAGACGTAAAAACTCTTCATCCTTATTTAAATACTTATCTTCAAATATATCGTCTATTACCTCTTGTTTTAAAAGCTCAATTTCTGTTGTATCTGCAACCCTAAAGTTAGCTGACACATCTATTTCAAAAAAGTTGTTTCTAATAACATCAAGACAAAAAGAGTCAATTGTACAGATACTTGCTTTGTTAATTAAAATTATTTGTCTTTGTAAATTTTTATTGTCTGGAAACTCCTCCATTTTTTTATAGATTGCCTCTAAAATACGCTCCCTCATCTCGCTGGCAGCAGCATTTGTAAAAGTAACAACCAAAATTTTATCTATATCAACATTTTCGTTTATAACCTTATTTATAATTCTCTCAACCAATACTGCCGTTTTTCCACTTCCTGCAGCAGCAGCTACCAAAATATTTGAACCACTATCGTAAATAGCATCTTTTTGCTCATCTGTCCATTTAACGTCTGCCATATTTACTAATCATTCCTTCCATTGATTTTACAATTCTTTTCAAAATTTTTCTCCCTATGCCTACCACTTTACGCATTTTTTTCAATTATAAATTAAGTTAATAGTTTTTTCAATAATTTTTATTTGTTCATAATAATGTAGAATTTTGTCATACGATTTTCATTGAATTTACATCATGCACATCTGCACATAATTTTCAAAATAATTGAATTCAAAATTCTGAATATTTTTCTCATTTAAACAAATAATAAAATATAAAATTAATTTTAAACTTATGCACTTTACAGAAGGGAGCTTTAGTTTGGAAGAATTATAAAAAACTTTCATAACTATGTATGCTTTGAGAGCAAAGATGCAAAAGCATGATTTTTAGTTTGAAAATAATTAAATTTTGACAAACTATGTGTGCCTTTTAGAAAGGAATGAATTTTTTTATGAGAAAAATTATTTTTATAGTTTTATTTTTCCCTAGTATGTTACTATTATTTACTGGATGTCAGGATAATGATAATAAATCGAACTCATCTAATATAGACGTTAATCGAACAAGTACGTCTATTTCTAACACAACTGCCATTGATAACCAGAATCCTGTTGTTAATACAAATCCAGAATCAAATGAAGCCCCAAATCCTAACAATGAAACTAAAGAGCCACAAAATAATAATGGAAATAATTCAGAAAATCCAACTGTAGAGCCACAAAATAATAATGAAAATAATTCAGAGAATGCAAATATAGATCCTCCTCAAAACACAGAGACAATTGCCTCTGAATTTACAACTCAAATAAAAACAAAATCAAAAAATAGAGCAACAAATATCAGTTTAACTTGTAGCAAGATTAACGAAACAATTGTTAAACCTGGTGAAGAATTCTCGTTTTGTGGAAAAATTGGTGTTTCAAAAGAGTCCGATGGTTATAAAAAGGCAGATGTTATAGTTGATAAGAAAGTTATTCAAGCACTTGGTGGCGGGAATTGCCAAGTAAGTACAACACTTTTTAATGCTGTTCTTGGTGCTGCAGATTTAAAGGTTACAGAGCGTCATCCACATGGAAAGAAAGTTAACTACGTTCCCGAAGGAAAAGATGCAGCTATAGCACATGGTAGCAAAGACTTTAAATTTAAAAATAATTCTAGCAAAAGTTTAAAGATTTATGCTGACTCAGATGGAAAGCAAGTTCATATAAAACTAGTGTATATTTAAAATATAGCTTCACATATCTAAAGGACAATTTAAAATTGAATCTTGTCCCTCATTTTAAAAATCTTAAATTAATCCTTGTCCCCTATTTTAAAAATTTTAAATTTAACCCCGTCCCTTATTTTAAAAATTTTAAATTTAACCCCGTCCCTCATTTTAAGTTCTTTTTTCGGGATTGTTTTAATATACATTACTAATCAATTTGTATTGGAGGCAAATTATGATACATCGACCACTTATATTAAAATTAATATATGCATTTATCGCAATTACTATTTTGTTAAGCTCTTCTCTTACTGCATACGCTATAGAGGATTATGTCTGGTCTATTTCTCCTGACGCTTTAGAAACAGCATCTCCTGACGATTCATCTGACGCAGCTTCATCAAATTCTAGTACACCAGAATCTACATCTAGTGAAAACTCTAATTCGAATGCAACCACTACACAATCTAATTTTCTTAATTTGGAATCTGGAGCTGCTATTCTAATTGACCAAAATAGTGGTCAAGTTTTGTATGAACATAATAGTCATGAGCAATTACGACCTGCAAGTGTTACAAAGATTATGTCTCTTTTACTAATAATGGAAGCCCTTGATTCTAATCAAATTAAGTTAGATGACAAGGTTCCTTGTAGTGAAAAGGCAAGCTCTATGGGCGGATCTCAGGTATGGCTTACCACATCTGAAAGTTTTTCTGTTGATGAAATGTTAAAATGCATTTGTGTTGTTTCTGCCAACGATTGTACTGTTGCAATGGCTGAATACTTATGCGGTAGTACCGATGCTTTTGTTGAAAAAATGAATACAAGAGCTAAGGAACTTGGTATGAATGACACTTGTTTTAAGAATTGCCATGGTATTGATGAAGATGGGCATGTTACCAGTAGCTACGATATTGCAATTATGTCTAGGGAGCTTCTTCAAAACCATCCAACCATTACAAATTACACAACAATTTGGATGGATAGTATTCGCGATGGCAAATCGCAATTAGTAAGCACCAATAAACTTGTTCGAAACTATGAGGGCTGCACAGGATTAAAAACTGGATCAACAAGCCTTGCCCTTTATAATTTATCTGCTAGTGCTACCAGAAATGATTTAAATCTTATTGCCGTTATAATGAAAGCTCCTACCACAGCACTTAGGTTTTCTGAAGCAAAAAAACTTCTTGACTATGGTTTTTCTAGCTACGAATCATGCAAACTTTCAAGCTCTATGGATGTAGTTAAGACTGTTACAATTAATCAGGGGGTTGAGAGCACCATAAACGCAGTATGCTCTGATACAAAAAATGCACTGATTAAAAAAGGTCAAGAATCAAGAATTGTTCAAGAAGTAAACATTCCTGATAATATTTCTGCCCCCATCTCTCAGGGTGAAAAAATTGGTGAAATAAACTACTTTCTTGATGGCACACAGATTGGTAGTGTGGATATAGTTTCGGATAAAACCATAAGAAAAATTAGCTTTATTAATATTAGCTCTCATTTACTAAAGCGTTGGTTTAGCTTACTAAGATTTTAAAATAATGGCATACCAAAGATTGCAAGAGGAGACAGAGATTTTTGTCACGTTTTCTATGTGTCAAACCTCTGTCCCCTCTCTTAAAACAATAGTAGGCTTATTATCATCTCAAATTATTTAATATAGAGCTCAGTCCGCGTATAATTGTTCGTGCGCAAAATTTTCGAAGAAAATTTGTGTGCAATGTATTAATTTATATTACAATTACTGGAACTTCCATTTCTTCTTTGCTTAACCCACAATGTGTTGATTTCTTTACGGGTTTTCCTTCTGCCAAAAATGTTTCTAATCTTATCATACTTCCTGATACAGATAAAGCCATGTAATTTCCTATAAAATCGTCAATTTTGTAATGCTTTTTTCCTGTTCCTAAGAATTTGTATTTGTCTAGAAAATCCTCTTTTGTCATTAACCAGAATTCATCTTTAAATACTTTGTTGAATCTTTCTTCAAATTCTTTTCTCATGTCTTCTTTTACCCAGAACGTTAATACCCTTGATTCTAGTGATGCTGGCATTATTAAGCACTCTTGAATCTCTGGATAATCTAATAACGTATATGCTTTTTCTATATTTTTGTGACCATGATCAGCTGATACAATTATTAGAGTGTCTTCTGATATTTCTTCGCTTAATTTTTTTACTTTCTCTTCAGCATCTAATATATACTTTTTTGCTTCTTCTGAGTCTGTTCCATATTTATGCAGTATTGAATCTGGATTATCACAATATGCTAATATAAATTTTTCTCCTGGCATAGTATGTACATCTTTTATTGATGAAATTAGCTCATCTAAATTGTCTGCAATTATTCTTCTTTTTCCCCTTCTTTCTGCATACTCCGGTCCAATCTCAAATGCTTTTACATTTGGACTTGCTGTTTCAATTCTATCATATACTGATTCGTAATTTACAACCTTTTTAAAAACATCCATCATTGGCTTTTTTAAAGGCTCTCTATAATATGATTCGTTATGAGAAAACATATCTAGTGCTCTTCCGTATTCCTTGAAATATTGAGACCATGCTATCCAGGCTGTTTCATATGGCGTTTTTCCAGAATAATATGCAGTCATTGCTGCAGTTGTTGTTGATGGATACACTGATGTTACACAATCCATTTTGTGGTCATTGAAAAATCCATCTTTTGATATATCGTTTAAAATATGCTCTCCCATTCCATCTAATACTAAAAATAATATATTTTTGTAGTTTCTTTCATTCAGTACTTTATCTAACTTTTCTGATGATTTATGATTTGTTGGCACATTGTAGTGCTTTAGAATTGATGTTATCGTTCCTAAAATACAATGGTTATAATCTGGCATTACAATATCTTTATATTCCATATTTAATCTCATTCCTTACTCTACTTTTCTATAAACTCTTAATTATGCTGCAGGCTCATTTGTGACTGCATTTGTATCTGTTATATCTGTATTAGTTGAATCTGCTGGAATATTAAATTCTCTTAAAATATCTTCTTTAGTAATGTTAATATTGTAATTTTTTAATTTATCTGGTAAAACATTTGAAGCATTTTTAACTACATCAATTAATAGAGTTTGTAAATCACTTATAGATAAATTCAATATATCAACAGAATTATCCTCGCTAATTTCTGGTATATCTGTACTTCCAATTTTTACATTTCTTGTCATTGTAGCTTTTACATTATAGTCCTCATATTTACCGCTTAATTCAAAATAAACTTTAACATTATCTTTGTCCATGTCTGTTATATCATAATTATATGTAATTTCAAATTTTTCAGAAACATCAGATTTTAGTGATGCATACATTTTAACTTCTGAACTAGAGCTTATTTTTTCGTAATCAATAGTAAATATAGTTTCACTTTCTTTTGAGTCAGATTTCACATTGATAGTTAAAGTTCCTTTTTTTGAATTATTATTTTCTTCAGAATTATCTTCTATAACAATTTCTGAAGCTGAATTTAATTTGTTTCCTATTGTAGAAAGTGTAGTAGAAATTTTATTCATAATGCTTTTAGATTTTGATGAACTTGATGATGTTTTATTGTAATTTTCATTATCATCTATAAATCCTAAATCTTTTAAATTCTCACAATTTATTGTAAAGATTTTCTTTTCTTTAGAAATTTCCTCTGTAAAAATAACATCTCCCTTTTTATCATCTTCATCGTCTAAAACCTCAATTTCCAATCTTACTGGAGAATTACTTTTATCCGCATAAATCGTATATTTTACATATTTATCAGAGTCCTTGATTTCTTCAAGATTCTTTAACAATGAATCAATAACATCTTCAATATCTGAGTCAGAAATTTCCTCTGTATCTGTATCAGAATTTGTTTCTGCAATATATTTGTATTTTTCTTTTATAATATTTTTTATTGCATCATCTTTAAAAGAATTTAATAATTTTTCTAAAAATTTATACGTATCTTTACCAGATAATTTCAATGTATATGCTGTAGTTTTTATTTCTTCACCATTTACACTAACCTTTTTATTCTTACTTGAAGAAAAATGCTCTTTATCTATATTTTCTTCAATAAAATTATCATATTTTTCTCTTATTGCATTATAATCATCTTCAGATATATAAAATAAGTCATATAATTGTTTAGTATCTTTATAGTCTGCAGATCCTAAAAAATCAAATAATGAAGTCCTTAAATCACCAATACTTGATAAGGCATTGTTGTAATAAGAATTCATTCTAATATTATTTTTACTACAAAAACTACTAAATTCCGATGGTGTTATTTTTAAACTTTTATTGTAAAAGTCTTTTGATGTGACAGAAACGCTATCTTCTGTATTTGTTAAATCTATATTTAATACCTTTGTGTTACCTTTATATAAATTCATACTAGCATAATTTGTCTTTTTATCAGCATCATAACTTTCATTAAGTTTAATTGAAGAGTTATTAATTAAATCTTGTACATTCTTTGAAAGAGCATCTGTAGGAATGTTAAGGTCTACTTTAATTTCTCCTTCTGAAACATAAGATTTTTCTTCAGTATTATAGCCTTTAATTTCACTTTCATATTTTTTATAAGAGCTGTCCTCTGTTCCTAATAACTTTTGCACTTGAGCTGCAAAAGTTTCATTAGCTGGTTTTAAAAAGTTAAATACATCTGTAAAAAAGTATAAACCTAAAATTACGCCAATTAAAACCACTAAAATAATGATAATTGTAATAATTGCTTTTTTCATAATAAATTCCCCCTTTATTAATATTTTAGGACAAAAGTGGCATGATTAATTCCACACAGCTGTCCAATTCAAACACATTTTTATCATTTTCTGTATTATCATAATAGTCATTCAGACTTAAGTTATCGCTTATCTTTTTTAGAGCCATTACAGGAATTTTGAACATATCACAAACAACAACTACTGAATGAAGCTCCATATCAAATGCAATATGACCTTCCAAGTCGGTTTCAGTTACAAAGCTTTCTGATGAATAGCATTCAACTTTCTGCATATTAGTATTATTTAATAACACTAGCTCTTTATTCCCATAGTCCGTAAAACTATATTTTTCCTCACCTGGAATATACCATTCATAATTATACGATTTAGTAATGTTAACCCAACTTCCAACTTTTATATCAGTTGACCCTGCATATCCAATATTTATTATTAAATCTGGTTTTGAATTTTCACATAAATATTTAGTTAAACTAATTGCTGTACGTTGCTTTCCTATTCCAGACAATAGGAGTGTTATATTTTCTTTTCTGAATAATTCTTCGTTTATTTGCTCTAAATTTAATTTCTCCACTATTTTCTTTGACTCTTTTTTCATTGCACATATTATTAAAATATTTTTCATAAAATTTTACAATCTACCTCTCTAATTTTGCTCCATTGTACATAGGCTAAATATTTCTTTTAATCTTTCATCTTGCTTTGTTAAATATAAGTACCCAATTAATCCTTCGAAAGCTGTTGAGTACATGTAGTCTGCTGGGTCTGCATTCTTTGGCAAATGATGATTTTCGCTATTTCTTGCTCTTCTTACAATATCAAGCTCTTTTTCTGTTAGCCTGTCTTCAATGCTTTTAAGCAAATCTGCTTGTGCCTTTGCTTTTACATATTTAATTGTTTCTATATGTAGTTTGTGTGGCTTTAGTCTTGTTTTATTTACTAAATTTGTTCTTATGTATAATTCGTAAACACAATCTCCAACATATGCCCATGTTAGTGGTGAAAGCATATTTACTTCTTCTGGGGATTTTGCTCTATTTATTAAATCTTCCAATTCTTCCTCCTATTATTTTCTCATTCTATTTATAGTTTTGCAAAGGTATTCCCATTTTTATAGTATCAGTGCTCTTCATGATTTAATACGTATTAATGTTTTTTTTATGATTTTATTTATTGATAGATTTTCCAATTTATATTATAAAATATCACAAATCTTCTTTTACTTTAACAGGTCTTTCTAGTGTTATTTTTCCAAGCTTTCCGCTTCTGAATTCATCCAATAAAATAATAGATACTTTTTCGTAATCTACTCTACCACCAGAAACTATTGCACCTCTTTTCTTTCCTATTAATTCGAATATTTCAAGGTACTTACCATTTTCATCAATATCTTCTGATGAATTCATAATTTCATCTATTTTATTTTCTAGTTTATATCTTTCTGATAATTTTTGTTTATAGTTATTTATTAAATATTTTAATAATGAAAATGCTATCTCAGATTTTTCTAGAACATCATCCTTTATTGTTCCTGTATAAGCTAGGTTCATCGCAATGGTTTCATTTTCAAATTTAGGCCATAATACGCCAGGAGTATCTAGTAGCTCTATTCCTTCGGATACACGAATCCATTGTTTTTGTCTTGTAACACCAGGTTTATTACCAACTTTTGCTGATGTTTTTTTAGATATTCTATTTATAAATGATGATTTACCTACATTTGGTATTCCAAGTACTAATACCCTTATAGACTTCCCTAATCTTCCTTTATTAAAATATTTTTCTTGATTCTTTTCCGCTACTTCATGTATTTTTTTTATTACATCTTGGATTCCTTTGCCTGAATTTGAGTCTGTTATTACCGCAGAAATGCCTTTTTCTTCAAAGAATTTTACCCATGATTTTGTTGTACCCTCGTCTGCTAAATCACATTTGTTTAATACTTCTATTTTGTCTTTTTCTTTTATATAGCTTTGTATGTCTGGATTTTGGCTAGATTTTGGTATTCTTGCATCTAATATTTCTACCACTATATCAACTAACTTTAAATCTTCTATTATTTGTCTTTTTGTTTTAGCCATGTGTCCGTGGGTACCACGATATCGACACTTTAGAAAAACCTTTTTCTTTATTTCCATTTTTATTAGTCATTTTATTTTCACTTCCTTACAACTCTTAATTAATTCTATACTTTTACTATTTTAACATATTTACAAATTTTCTTATATACTCAATCTGTGTAGGCATTATACTTTCTGGTAGTTCATTAATCTTAAACCATTTTAATTCTGTACTTTCTTCATCATATTTTAATGTTCCAGTATACTCGTTAACTTCATAAACTACATCTGTATAATATACTTCATCTTTATTAGGGTAAATCATATGTACATTTGCAGCAACATCAAATAATTTTGGATTTGATATATCTAAAGATGTTTCTTCTTTTACTTCCCTTGCTAACGCTTGTTCTAAACTTTCTCCAAGTTCAATAGCACCTCCTGGAACACACCACATTCCATTATCTGAACGTTTTTCAAATAAAATTCCTTTTTCTTTATCATATATAATACACATTGCAGCTGTTACCATAATTGGACTATGTCCTATATATTTTCTCATTTCTGAAATATATCCCATATTACTACTCCTTTTGTAAAGGTCACTATTTCGATACCTTTGAATTTTTTAATTATTATCCTTGTTTTCCGCTTCTTCTATTAATAAATCAAAATCAGATTTATATAACTTGTCCTGCTTCACTCTATATTTTTCAAATTCAGTCAATGCTTTGTCACATGCAATTTCATGTGATATTTTTCCAGCATCTTTTAATACATCTCTGTCATCTGATAGCAAATATTTATCAATTCTTGTTGCCCAATCTTCCATCGTCATAGGAATATTTCTTTTAGCTCTTGCTTCTGCTAAATCTAAAAATGCAGAAACTATCAGTTCTAGTTGTTCTAATTCTTCTTTCGATAAATAGTTTTTTGCAATTACAACATCTGTTTCGAGTATTTTGCCATTAGGAGAATTCTTCCAATTCGTCAATCCCATATGTTCTTTTTCACTGTCAGCTCTATCATAAATTATCTCAGCAGCAGTTTGATGAGATACTGCGTAGTGCATTTTATTTTGTACTTTCTTGAAGAATTTTATAGTTGTAGGAGATTTAGAATCGTAGTCAACACTTGTTGCATATATGTCAGTTATTTTCTGATAAAATCTTCTTTCAGATAATCTTATTTCTCTAATTTCAGCAAGCAATGTGTCATAATAATCTTCATCAAAAAGTGCTCCATTTTCCATTCTCTTTCTATCAATTATGTATCCTTTTTTAGAAAACTCTTTCAATATATTAGTTGCCCATCTTCTAAATTGCACAGCTCTATCAGAGTTTACTCTATATCCCACAGAAATAACTGCATCTAAATTATAATATTTAATATTTCTTTTTACTTCTCTGTTTCCTTCTTTTTGAACTATCGAGAAATCCTCGGTAGTTGATTTTTTATCAAGTTCAAAATCATTATATATATTTTTAAGATGTAAACTTATATTATCAGTTGAACAATCATATAATTCACCCATAGCTTTTTGTGTTAACCATAAATCTCCATTTTCAAATCTAACTTGAATTCCTTTATCATGTGTCTGTCTTTCAAATATTAAAAATTCCGCACTACTGCTTCTTATAATTAAATCTTTCCCCACTATTTTTCATCTCCTTTTATACTTTTTATAAAATTACGAAAGAGGATTAAATAAAAAAAATACTTATTTTTCAATGTTTTGAGTGTGTTTTTGCATTTGCCGTATCATCTCGGTTGATGTTCATTTTGTTGTTTTGCTCTTGCTCCTCTATTAGTTTATTGTATTTCTTTTTCTTAGAGTTATAATCTGCCATTTTTTCACTCCTTTCTTTTTATAATTCAATACTATTGTCTAACTGAATTTGCATAATTTAACAACTGGTTTACATTATAACATATAAAGAGCAATTTTTCTATCCCCCATTTTTTATCATTAACATAGCTTGTAAGTTTCAAAAATAACTAGCAACACGCAAAATATGTTACTAGTTATTTTTGATATTATTCGCAAACAGATATACCTAAAATTGAAATAAACCCTTCTTTATGCTACATTTTAGTACTTTCTTATTAGTCATATATTTCCAATTGCTGGCAAAACAAATCTTCTGTTGTAGTAAACAAATTCAAATTATTACTATGTTCCAATATATTTCTAATAGTCCACAATCCTAAACCATGCTCTTTATTTTTATCATTTTTAGTTGTATATCCTTTTTCAAAAATTTTGTCTATATCTATATCATTTTTATTATAGCTATTTTCAATTATTATTAATTTTCTTTTAGCCTTATAATCTTTTAAAAATCTAACATTAATAACTTTTTCGTCACATTGTTTTGCCGCTTCTATAGCGTTATCTAGTAAAATTCCTAAAATTCTGCATAATTCATAAGTATCTATGTGAACTTCATTTAAATCTATCATGAACTCTATATTCATAGTAATATTTTCTTTTATCGCTGTATAATATTTACTTGTAAGAATACTATATACAGCTGGATTATTAATGATTTTCGGATCTAATATTCCCATATTATTTATATTTTTACAATCTGTTAATATAGATTCACTCATTTTTTTAATTCCTTCAATATTTTCAGCACTAACATACCCATATAATGCTTGTACGAAATTTGAAAAGTCATGTCTAAAACCTCTTATACTATCATACATTATAGATAATGTATGGTTATATTCTTCAAGTGAATGTATTTTTATATCTTGCTCTTCTAATTTATTTATTCTCATAATATTTTTCATACTTATAGTAAAATAAATTATTAATGATACTATGTCTAACAAGAAAATAGGATATGGAAAATCACTTATATACATTGTCATTTCTATTGCATTAAAAAAAATTAGCATACAACCTATTATTGAAATGATTATAATAGAATGTCTATTATTTTTACTTAGATGATCATTTATATTTATTGTTATATTTTTCTTTTTTATGAAATAACAACTTATTAATCTACATATAAAAATTATAGATAGCATACAAAAACTATATAAATAGTTATATAATCCATCTGAATAGTTTTTTATATTTGGAATTATCATACATAATATTTTTGAAAATACAACTTCTATAGATATAGTACTAATTGAATTTATTACTTTGCTTAATATACATTTTTCAATATTTTGTTTGAAAAATATTTTTAATAGTATTATAGAAATAAATATATTGAATGATCGAAAATATGGAGTTTTAACAAATACATAAAAGAAAAATCTAGCGCAGGTGTCTGTAAATATAAATAAGATTTTATTTGCTTTTTTAGCTTTTACTTTAAATAAATTTATGAATATGAATGTATCAATACAAGAAAAGGCAAATTCAAAAATTAAACTACTTATAATCCATTTATAAAATTCATTTACTCCTACTACTTGCTGTAATTCTAACAACCTATCCATATTTATACCTCTTTTTTGTTTTTATTCTATATGCATATATGACAAATGTCAACAAATTTCGTATTGCAAAATTCGACATTTATTTCGTTTTTGTTGCTAGTCAGCATAAAAAGCACATTACTTTAAATTTATATATTAATATTACTTTGATTGTTAAGTCCCCATGCTATTAAACTTTCATCTTCTTTCTTAAAAATCTTTCGTATAATAAACTTATAGTTGTTCCTATTTTTTAGCTTCTTTTCTAAATCTCTCATATATCTTTTTTGCTAACTTTTTAAATAAGATTTGGCTAATAATTTGACTTAATCATTTTCATACTTCTGAATTATATGTTACATGAGCAACTCTAAAAATCTTTAATTTTTCAAAGTTGTTTTTGTGTCAGAACGTCCATTTTTAACCTATTTATAAATTTTTCTATATAGTCAATTTGCGTAGGTGCTATATTATCTGGCAACTCATTAATTTTAAACCACTTTAGCTCTGTACTTTCTTCATCATGTTTTAGTGTTCCAGTATACTCATAAACTTCATAAATTACATCTGTATAATATACCTCATCTTTATTTGGATAAATTACATGCACATTTGCAACAATGTCAAACAATTTTGGATTTGATATATCTAAAGAGGTTTCTTCTTTTACTTCTCTTGCCAGCGCTTGCTCTAAACTTTCTCCAATTTCAATAGCACCTCCAGGTACGCACCACATTCCATTATCTGAACGCTTTTCAAATAGAATTCCTTTTTCTTTATCATATATAATACTTGTTACAGCTGTTACCATAATTGGATTGTGTCCTACATATTTTCTTATTTCTGAAATATATCCCATATTAATTATTCTCCTCTAAAAAAAATTTGTCTAATATTCCTCTTAATAAGCTACAAATTTTATCTTGATTACGAAGTAATAGTTGTCCATGTCCTAATCCTTCAAAAATCTTTTCTTCATAATTTTGAATATATCGTTTTAAAATATTATGAGATTTTTTTGCATAGGGCTCTTTACTTCCACACCATAAATAAACTTTTGTATCTGTATTTTTTAAATCAGGATTTGCTCTGTATGTATAATTTTCATAAAAATTATTCTTCAAAGATTCTTCGCTAACATCTGTAAAATTCATACAAGTAAACATTTCATAATCTTCTTCTCCTAATCCCATGAGACTCATTACAAAATCCATTGATTTAGGAAATTTACCACCATTTTTCTTTATCATATTATACATTTTTACACCATACCAAGCAGCAATTTTTCCTTGATGTGCAACATACACACCATCTAAAACAGCAGTTTCAATGTCTAAATTATTTCTTGCTAATAATTCTGAAAGTACAGTAGCCCCCTGTGAAACTCCATATACTCCGTGTATTTTTCCATTATAGTTTTGTTTAATATATTCTTCTATTTTTCTACATTGTTCTGCAAAAGAAGTAAATGTAGGACTATTTGGATACATACCATCCATTGTAGGTATAATTAGTCTAAAATCTTTTGCTAGTGGCTTTAGTATTTCATATATTGTACTTGATTTCTGTAACATTCCGTGCATTGCAAGTAGGGTTGGTTTATCTTTTTCTCCATATTCATTAAATAACATTTAAGATTTCTCCTTTACAAATATGTTAAATTCCATATCCTTAATCTTTTTTTCATTTTACTAATGATCTTTTCTTATTGTTTTTTTACACATTAATATCCCTAAATCTTTTTGCTCCATATCTTTTTAAATATTTCCATAGTATTAAGTTAACTATACTAAATGCAAATAGCTCTAATATAATAAACAAATCTATATTTATTTTGCTTCCTGCGATAATAATGCCAATGGCTCCCATTGCAGTAAACATTCCTATAAAAACTGAAAACATAGAACTCATACTTTGTTTTACAACTTCGGTGTCTGTTGTTGCATCCATTTTAGGATATTTTAAATTCATTATAATTCCTATAATTGCTGTAAATGTTGGTACAACAATAGATGCAAATAAGATAAATACTATATCTATGACCTTTATTTTAAATGCAATGAAGAAAACTATATCACAAATAACAATTACTGGAATTGATATAATGTTACTTGTTAAAACTTTTGCAAGTATTATTTTGTCTGGGGATGTTGGTAAACTTTTTGTAATATTAAAACTTTTTCCTTCTAATGAAATCATAGATGATGTAATAGATGTCATACATGATACAAATATTACAAAACAATAAAATATTTTTGGTAACATTTCCTTTATCTCATTAATTGAAATAGGAAGTGCATTTCCTTGTAGCATAGAATTTATAATTCCATCAAAATTAACAGATATGCACGCTGTAAAAGCTACCATTAAAACCATTCCAAATCCAGCATTTATGATAAATACAGGTGATGAGAAAAATCTTTTTATTTCTTTTTTAATTAAAGCTGATAATGGCTTTTTTACTTTGAACATTGCGTTTACAGCATTCTTTGTTTTTATTCTACTAATACCCTTTTCAGAAAGTTTTGATATTATTTTAAAGTAAAATATACTAGCAATATACACAAATAAAATTGCAGGAATAATATTTATTGCAAGTAAAATAATTAAATCGTTAATATTAAAGTTTTGTATTAAATTTATATATAATCCTGCTGGATAGTATATTTTTGTAATTGTATCATTTATACTATTTGCATTTTGCAATATATTTGCCATCATACCTTGCATATTAAAAGATACATAAAAGATGACTAATAAAATTAAACTTGTAAGTACCACTTGAACTATGTTTCTAGCTTTCGTTTTTGAAGCAACTAGCTTTATAATATATCCTATAATACATGCTACAATGGTTGGTATAATAGGTAATAACAATAACATCATAATTGATAATAAGTAAAAGTGAACACTTGGCTTTTCATACATAGCATATACAACAATTGCTGGTATCATAAATAAAGAATTGTATAAAATCTGAAAACTTATCATTTTGAATATTCTTGTAAAAAGGATTTTTGATTTCGTAATGGGCATAGAAAACAACAAATTATTGTCTTTTGCTTCAAATAATATTCCTTGTGATTTATATACACCCTCTATTAGTGTTAGTAAAGATGTAATCATAACAAAAATTGTTAATATGATGTATGTTAAATTAACTTTTGCTAAACCTTCTGCTAATATTTTTGCATATGAACCTATGCTAAACATTAAAACAACTGCTAAAAATATTGGTAAAATTATTTTGCTTATTCTTGATTTGTTTTTTGATTTTATTTTAAACAAACTCATATCTTGCGACATAGTTGCTTTTAACAAAGATATTAATTTTTTCATTTTTATTCTTACTCCTTTTATAGCAATTATTTTTCGAACTTCTCTTCGTCTAATTCTAGGAAAACTTTCTCTAATGATTCATCACCTTTGACTTCTTCCATATTTCCTACTTTTACAATTTTACCTTTTTTTATAATAGCTACTCTACTGCACAATTTTTCTGCTACTTCTAAAATGTGAGTTGAAAAGAAAATTGTTTTTCCTTCTTTGCACATCTCACGCATGATTTCTTTCATATCAAATACTGCTTTAGGATCTAATCCAACAAAAGGCTCATCCATAATTAATATATTTGGATTATGGGCAACCGCTGCAATTAGTGCTACTTTTTGTTTCATTCCATGTGAGAAAGAAGATATTTCATCATTCATATTATTTGAAAGTTCAAATAAATTAACATATTTTTCAATTCTTTCTTTTCTCTCTGCTTTGGGCACTTCATACATATCACAAATAAAATTGATAAAGTCAATGGCTTTCATATTTTCATATAAATCTGGATTATCTGGAACATAAGCCATTTGCATTTTACAAGCGATTGGCTCTTTTTTTATAGATTTTTCATTTATTAAAATATCTCCTTGTTCAAAATCTAATATTCCTGCTATCGCCTTTATTGTTGTTGTTTTACCTGCTCCATTATGCCCAATAAATGCAAATATTTCTCCATCATTTATTTTAAGAGATATATTATCTACTGCCTTTTTTTCATTATTATAAATCTTACTAAAATTTTTAATCTCAATCATTTAACTATATTTCTCCTTTTTCAAAATCAATATTTAATTTTGTTACGATTATATATTAAAGGACAGATAATTTCAACTTATTATCTGCCCTATAATTTGTATTTTATTTTTTCTTAATGGGAATCCAAATTTCACTATAATATTTTTCATCATCAATTCCTTTTTTATAATCTTTTGGATTTGAATACATTTCAATATTATACCCTGCTGCTATTTCATAATCATTTGAATTAGGTAACCACTCTTTAAATATTCTTTCATTCGTTTCTCTCATTCTCACACTTGCTGAACCTATACAAGAGAAAACTACCCAAGTAAATTTTGGAATTTCTATTATTTCAAAGCCTTTAGGAACTTTTAATTCAGAATTATAATCATCTCCAATAACATAATCGAACACATCATACCCCATATTAGTATCAATATTAACAGCATATTTAGGTTTTATTTTACTAAATACATTTTTCATAAAAAATTTTTTCCATATTTTTGGTATTTCTTGATTTGCAGTTTCATATTTAAAACTATCTTTTAAGCCAACAACTCTAAATGCTTCCTTTTCTACAACTTTGTACTCCATAGTATAACCACCTTTCAACATTAATTTTATTTTTAAAGGTGCAAATTCTTTTATTTTTCCACCTCTACGAACTTCTGTTGGAGTAGAGCCATGAAATCTTGTAAATGCTTTTGTAAAACTATCTGGAGAATCATATCCATATTTTAAAGCTATATCAATTATTCTATTATCAGTATGCAACAATTCATAACCTGCAAGTGATAGTTTTCTGTTTCTAATATATTCACTTATTGAATAACCACATAACATAGAAAATCCTTTTTGAAAATAAAATGATGATATATACAAATGGTTTGCAATATCTTCAATAGTTATATCATTTGTTAAATTATTTTCTATATATTCAATAGCTCTACTAATAGATTCACTCCAATTCATATTTTTTCTCCTTTCAGTTCGTAAATAAATTTTAACTTAAAAAGATTTATTATACCCGATATTTCTTGTTAATATTTGTCTATAAATAAAAAGCAAATTGAAAAAATCTGCCCTACTTGTAATTTGTAATTACCTTTGTTTATTTATACAAGTTTTAATATCTAATATCCAACCCTTTATAATATTACTATTTTCTTGTAGTTTTTCTTTATTCTTTTCAAATCCTTGTAATAATTGATATTGGTGTTCCCAATAGACAATTAATGATTCTAATAATTTATATTCATCAGTAGATAAAATTCCTTTACTTTTTTTCATACTTTTCATTATTTTATATACTTCATCTGCTGACTTTCCAACACACTTTTTAAAATCTCGTAATACCCATTGCCTTTCAAAGATATTTCGTTCTTTCCATCCTAAGTATTGTTCTTCATAAGTCTTAATAACTCTTGATAAAAGTTCAAAATTACAACTTCCATAAGATTCATTTCTACTTTCTAATCCATTTAATACTTGTATAGAGCCAATCTCTTGTCCGTTATATTCTTTAGCATTTAATACTGATAATGCAAAACCAAAAGCAGCATCTTCTACACTTATAATGTGTTCTTTATTCATCTCATAAAATTCTTCTAATGAAATATTCATACTTTTGGCAACAACTTCTATTGATTTCATAGCAGTTTCTGTCTTTACTAATCCTGGACTTATTGTATACGAATATATATTAGTGTTTTCTAATTCCATAGATAAAGTATTACTTAATTCTACTTGAGCAGTTTTAAATATTTCATAAGCTCCCATATATGCAATTGCTCCAGAACTAGAAACAAACACAAATGTACCTGAATTTCTCCTTCTCATTTCATCTATAAAGCAGTTTACCAACAAAACTGGTGCTTTAAAATTCACAAGATAACCATTATCCCAATCATTACTACTAACTTTTCCTATTTCTCCTAAATGCAGTATTGCAGCATTATTAAAAATAATATCAGGACAGCCATATTTATCAAGTACATATTTTTTCATTTTTAATATGCTATTTTCTTCTGCTAAATCTATATTATAGAACTCAACTTTATCTTTATATATTGAATTGATTGTTCTTTCTGCATTTTCTCCTTTTTCTTTGTCAACCTCTAAAATAATCACTTTTGCTCCCATTATTGCAAAACATTTAGCAGTTTCAAAACCTATTCCTCCACCTGCACCTGTTATCAAAATTATTTTATTATCTAATGTTTTTCTATAATCATTTATATTCATAATATTTTCTACCTCGATTAATTGTAATTTATCGCTTACTTTTGAGCTATATACAAAGTTGCAGGACTTGGAATTTCATCTATTATTTCAATGTTTGAAAAATTGCAATCTTTTAATAAATCGTTAATTTCCCTATGAGTATATACTTTTCCATTTTGAGAGCTTACTATCATTTCTATTGCAAATTGAACAGAAAATTCAGGACTTATCTTATCATCATTCAAGAAAAAACTTGTTAAAAATAATCTTCCATTTGGCTTTAATACACTATAAATATTGTTTAATAGTCTTTTTAAATTTCCATCTGGTTCTTGATGCACAACTGCAAATAGAAATACAGCATCATAAAATCCATCTGGGAAGTCTTTATTATAATCACAAGAAACTGATTTAAGTCTATCTTGTAATTTTTCCTTTTCTATATTTCTATTTTGGATTTTTGAAACTTGTGGCAAATCTATCATTGTACCTGTAACAGATTTATATTTTTTGGATACATTTATCAAATATGTCCCTGCACCTGCTCCTATATCTAATATCCTATGATTTTCAAAATCATATTTGCTTGCAATATATTCTGCTTGTGGTATAGCATTTGCCTGCATTCCTTCTACAAAGCTTTCAGCTTGTTCATCTGTCAATTTTTCAAAATTACTAGTTGATAACTCATTATTTTTTATAGCATTTTCCAAGTTATTATATTTCTTCATAATAGTTTGAGCAAAATTTATATATCCTGTTTGATTAAACTTTGACCCCTTTAATAAAACATCTTTATATTCATCTAAATAATATCCATTTTCATTTTTACTTATAATTTTATAAAATACCAAACCATTTAAAATTGGCTCTATTCTATTACTCATAACTTCTAATTTTTTTGCTATTTGTTCGATATTTTTGTCTCTTTCCGTCAAGCAATTAAAAATTCCTATATTATTTGCTGCTATTATTAAATTTGTTAATTTGTAACTATTTACCATTGCTTTGAAATTACTCATTTCTTCTTTTATATTCATAAAGACCTCCTCTAAAAATTAATATCTTTAAAATAATAAAACTAATGTTCCTACTATCAAACAAGTAGGAATACCAAATAACATTCCTTTTAAACTTCCTTTAATCTGAAACCAATAATCTTTATATTCTTTCATTCCCTCTGTACCAGGTATTATTACTTTCTTACTATGACAAAACCAAATACAATCTATAAATATAGCGTCCCACCAATTAACAACATTCCACAATAGATAAGAATATAAAAATCCTTTTTCAAATGTATCCGCTCCATTAAACTTATATACAATAAAAGCCAATATTAAACCAAAAACGATAATTGCTATAATCTTTCTTATAATATCAGTTTTACTATACCCTTTTTGCTCATCTGTAATTAACCCCAATTCTTTTGCTCTATTTTGTATTGCTGGTGGATAATCATGTATCATATTTAAAGGATTAGAATACATTGTTAAAAATATAATCAAAGTAAATATTAAGCATGCAATTATACTTTCATTATAATAACCATTAAACATATCTTCCTTTCAAATTACTTATCATAATAAGTTATATTAATAAAATCTAATAGATTCAAGGCTTTTGATTCATTATTTAATCATTTATATTTCTTATTTCTAACAACATTTTATAAATTAATTGTGAGCCTTCTTTTAAGTTATTTTCATCAAATACTCCAGTTTGTCTATCTTTAGTCCAATCCTTGAATATTTCGATAACTTCATCTATATTCTTTTCGGTTACCATATCATGGATGATTTTTTTTGCAGTATTTATATATCCCCTTCCTGCACAAATAGGAAGTGCAGCAAAAATAGACTTATCTGGCAGCTCTGATTTATTATATAACTCCATTACCAATTCATCTGTTAAAGGTCGCGGATTTGTTACAATTATTTTATTAGTTATAAATACACCATGTGGTGAATTAGGACTTGCTGAATCAATAACTTCAGCATCTTCTGGAATTGTTACATCGTATAATACATCACCTCTACAAATCCATCTAAGAATTTTTTCTTCCAAAGAAAAATTAAAACCTCCATTATTTTCTGGTTTTGTATCTTTTGGATTCCATTTCTCCGCTACATTAACTTCTCCTATTTTAAAATCATAACCGTTTCCTGCTTTTGACTTTGTTCCAAACATAACTCGAACAAACTTAAGGCTATCTATTTGTTTTCTTGTTAACTTATTACCACTATATAATTTTATCTTTTTTAAATTTCTTTTTTTATCTGCTGGAATATATGAATTCTTTTTAAATAACATTTACACACACCTCATATTTCATAATAACAATTAATATTTTATACCATTTGGCACAACTTAGCAAATAATTTACATTATGACACAAAAAAAGGATGCTCTATATTTTTAAATAGAGCATTCTGTATATTATCCTAAAGCAACATCTAGTATCATCATAATTACAAAGCCTATTGCAACTCCTATTGTTCCAATATTGGAATGCTTACCTGCTTGTGATTCTGGAATTAATTCTTCCACTACTACATAAATCATAGCTCCTGCTGCAAACGATAGCAGATATGGAAGTACTGGTACAACTGCATTTGTAAGTAGTATTGTAAGACCTGCTCCTATTGGTTCCACAATTCCTGATAGAGTTCCGTATAAAAATGCTTTTGATTTTGATACTCCTTCGCTTTTCAAAGGCATTGAAATAATTGCACCTTCTGGAAAGTTCTGAATTGCAATTCCAATTGCTAATGCACATGCTCCTGCCATTGTTATTCCTGTGTTTCCGATTACTGCTCCAGCAAATGTCACTCCTACTGCCATTCCTTCAGGAATATTATGAAGTGTTACAGCTAAGACCATCATAGTTGTTTTCTTTAATTTTGATTTTACTCCTTCTGGTTTTTCGCTTTTTAAGTGTAGATGTGGAATTAAACTGTCTAAAACTAATAAAAATACTATTCCCAATAAGAACCCTATACTGGCAGGAATCCAAGCCGCTTTTCCTTGCTCTTCTGCCATATCTATTGATGGTATAATTAATGACCATACAGAAGCTGCTATCATTACTCCAGATGCAAATCCTAAAAGTAATTTTTCTATTTTATTGTTCATCTTGTTTTTCATTAAGAATACCATTGCAGAGCCTAAAGTTGTACCTAAAAATGGTATTAACAATCCTGTAAATACGTTCATAATTATTATTTCCTCCTAGTTACTGGTTAATGATTTTAAATTACAATACTTTAAAATTTAGTTATCAGTCAGTCTTAATTTTTTAGTTTATCTATGTAAATAGCCCAGGAATGTGTATTTATACATTCCTTACTCTACTTTTCTATATCATTTATATAAATTATGGCTGACTGGTAACAAAATTTATATTATTAACTTTCCTATTATTCATTTCCCTTTAAGCTTGTAACCATATCAATTTTCCTAACCTTCTTTGCAAGTATTTTTGAAAATACAAATGACACAATATAAGTTCCTACTATTGCATAAGCATAAGATGCAATCTTTATTTTAGCGCTAAAATCGTAAGTATCTGATAAAGCCATTTTAAAAATGAAATCTACCATAAAAAATCCTAGTGGAAGTCCTAAAACTATTGAGATTATTGTAATCCAATTATTTTGCTTAATATATATCTTTTTAATTTTTTTATTTTTAAATCCTAATACTTTTAATGTTGCAAATTGATACTGCTTTTCTGTAAATGACAATATACCTAAATTGTAAATAATTACTCCTCCAAGTATAGCTGCCACAATAATTAAAAGCACTACCATTGTTTGCATTGTATTTATCATACTTAACATTCCTTCTTCTAATGCGTTTTTATCTTGTATTAATTCTACTCCATCTATTTCTTTAATTTTTGATAAATCCTCATTTGTATAAATTGAATCCGGTTTATATTCTATTCCAAGATTCTCTAAATACTTTTTAGTCATCTTTATATTTTGATTTTGAGGATTTCTATCAAAACCAACTATTTCACTTTCGTAGTATTTTTCTTCTCCATATATATGCCATGAAATTTTATCTCCTATTTTATAGCCTTTAGTTTCTGCTAATTTTTCTGTGACATATATTCCATTATCTGATAATTTTATATATTCTCCATCATGATTTAAAAATCTTACACTTTCTTTGCTGTCATCTACAAATATATTATTAGATTGTTTTTCATCTCCTTCTTTTATTTCTATACCCAAACTTTGAGATGTAGAATCTCCATATTTTTTTGTTAATTCTTCAAACACTTCATCTGAATATCCACTTTTTAAAGTTAATTTATAGTCAAAGTTAAATAATTTTTCAAATTGTGTTTCTATAAAATTATTCATGGTATCAAGCATGCCAAATGCGCACACTAAAAGCATACAGCAGCCTGTTATTCCAGCTATACCCATCGCCGTTCTCATTTTATTTCTTAATATATCTCTTGCATTCCATTTTGATGAAAAACTCATTTTCTTAAATATACCCTTTGTAGTAATATTCAAACTATTTTGCTTTACTTTTGGCATTTCTGCTCTTAAAGTTTCAGCGGGATTCTCCTTTAGCTCTTTTCTACAGGTTATATATGTAACAATAGAAACTACTAAAACTACCATAATAGCTACAATGAAACTACTAGTTGAAATGACAGCTTTTCCATTTGGTATTTGGAAATATTCCATTTCCATTCCCATAAATAAGTTGCCAATAAATAATGGTCCAATGATCAACCCTAGGAGGCTTGCCAATAATGAAATCCAAAGTCCATAACCTACATAATGGTTTGTTATTTTCCCTTTTTTGAATCCAAGTGCTTTTAATGTTCCTATTTGTGTTCTTTGTTTTTTTACAACTCTAGTCATTGTTGTAATTACAGAAAGCATTGCTATAAATAAAAATAGTCCTGTAAATACTCCTACATAAGTTTCTCCTTCTTCTACCTCACCCTGATAAGAAGAATAAGATATACTATCCTTTATGTCTGTTACTGCAATAGCATTTTCTATTTTTTCTTCAATTTGATTTTTAACATTATTTTTATTTTCTTCATTATCTACATCAATCATAACATAATTATATATTAAATAATCTTGTGCTCTAAAATCTGGCATAGCTGTATTAAATATTGTTTCATCAGTTACATTCATTTTCTTCATTATTTCTTGTTTGATAATATTTTCTGGGAATTCATTTATTGATAAATAGCAAAAGCCATAGTCTATATGATTTGGAAATATTTCAGATTCATCTTTAATATCATAAACATGATCTGGGACATTAATAAGACCAATAATTTCTTCTTCTAATGTCTCCTTTTCATATTTTATTTTTATTGTATCTCCTACTTTCAAATTATTATTTTTAGCGTAATATTCATCAAGCCAAACACCTTTTTTACTCTTATCAAAAGCCTTTCCATCTTTCACATAGAATTTAGATATTTCATTTGACTCTATAAAATTAACTTGCAAGGTTCGCTCTTCTTCGTTTTCCATTGTTCCCATGACCGTTAATTTTCTTTCTGCATTTTTTATATGCTCTATATCTTTAATTTGTTTTAAATCTTCATCTGTAAAATTTTCTCCTATTGCTTCAAGGTCTTGTAAATTGTTATCTTCGTAAAAAATATCTGCTGTTTTAGTCATTCCGTCCATATAAGAGCGAATACCTGCGTATACCATTACTCCCATAAATACCATTAAAAATATTGTGATAAATTGTGATAAATTAAACCTTATATCTCGAAACATTTTTCTTTTTAACATTACCAATTAACCTCCTCAATTTTTTTAGGATTTTCATTGATTTGGTTACTTTCCACTTTTCCGTTTTTTAGTTTTATTACTCTATCTGCAACCTCAGCTATTAGGCTATTGTGTGTAACTATTATAACTGTATTTTCTCCGTTGTTGCTATCGCATTGTTTCTTTAATAGTTTTAATACTTCTACACCTGTTTTAGAATCTAATGCTCCTGTTGGCTCATCACATAATAGTAATAATGGATTTTTTGCTATTGCTCTTGCTATAGATACTCTTTGTTGCTCTCCTCCTGATAATTGATTTGGAAATTTATTGTAATGCTTTTCTAGTCCTACTTCTTTTAATATCTGTTTAGCACTTTTAGGATTTTTTACAATATCATTAATTAATTCTACATTCTCCAGTACAGTTAATGTTGGTAATATATTATAAAATTGAAATATAAATCCAATATTTTCTGCTCTATAATCTGTAAGTTCACTATCGTTATAGTTTGATATTGTTTCTCCTCCTATAACAATTTCTCCAGATGTTGCTTTATCCATTCCTCCAAGTAAATTTAAAAGTGTTGATTTTCCTGCTCCTGATGGTCCAAGAATTACTACGAATTCTCCTTTGTTTATTCCAAAATCCACTCCATCTAGTGCATTAAAACTTTTTTCGCCAATGTTATATGTTTTTTTAACATTATTAAATCTAATTAGTTCCCCCATTTTTATACCTCTCTTCTATTTATTATATGAATTTTTTTTCACATTTTATGCTAATTATACTTCTTTTTTTATTTATAGTCAACGGAATATGAATATTTTTTCATGTTATGTTGATTTTTATTTTTTCCCATTGTATAATTGAATTTAAGAGGTGAGAAAAATGCCAGATACTAGAATGCCAACACAAAAAAGATCAATTGAGAAAAGAAATAGAATTATTGAAAAAGGTTTTGAGTTAATGTGTGAAAATGGATATTTCAGAACGGCTATTCCAGATATAGCAAAATATTCAAATGTTTCTGTAGGAATTATTTATCAATATTTTAATGATAAAAAAGAAATTTTTATAGAAGGTGTTAAAAATTATGCAAATACTATTATGTATCCGATGCTTGATATTTTAGATACTGAAACAATCCAAATTGGTAATTTAAAAAACCTTTTAGAAAATATGATAGATAAATTTATAAAAAATCACACCATATCTAAAAAAGCTCATGAAGAGCTTATGGCTATGTCTCATTTAGATAATGATATTGCTGATATTTTTAAAAAGTCTGAATTAGACATGACAGAAAAAATAGTTGCATTACTTGAAAATAATAATTTTAATATAGAAAATTGCTCTGAAAAAGTTCATATTGCCTATAATATGATCGATAATTTATGTCATGAGATTGTTTATCATAAACACGATAAAATTGATTATGATGTTATGAAAAAAAAGATAATTGAAATTATTGTAGACTTATTAAAATAATTTATTTTTATAATAATTTGCTGTTTATATACCAAATGTTAGCAATGAACAAATCGAAAAATCGCCCAGAAAATTTATTGTCTTAAATTTTCTGGGCGATTAAACACTTGGCATAACAAGTAACCTAAAAGGTTACAGCATATTAATCATACCACTTTCATATTATATATCAACATACATTTATGAAGCTTTTTTTATTCTTAATACTCTTAAAGCATTTATAATAGCAATTACAGAAACGCCTACATCTGCAAATACTGCTTCCCACATAGTTGATATTCCAAATGCACTTAAAACTAAAACAAGTACTTTTATAAAAATAGCAAATATTATATTTTCTCTAACAATTCTCATTGTTTTCTTTGATAGATGAATAGCATTTACTATTTTTGATGGTTCATCTGTCATAAGCACAACATCTGCTGCTTCTATTGCGCTATCAGCTCCTAAACCTCCCATAGCTATACCTATGTCAGCTAAGGCTAAAACTGGTGCATCATTTATACCATCTCCTACAAATGCAAGTTTACCTTTTTCGCTCTTTTCTTTTAATAAACTTTCTACTTTTTCTACCTTACCATCTGGTAATAGCTCTGTGTAAACTTTGTCTAATCCTAATTGTTTTGCAACATTTTCTCCAACCATTTTTCTATCTCCAGTTAGCATTACTGTTTGTTTTATATTATTTTTCTTTAAGCTCTTTATTGCTTTTACTGAATCTTCTTTTATTTTATCTGAAATTACAATATATCCTGCAAATTTTCTTTCTATCGCTACATACAAAATGGTACCTATATCGTTGCATTTTGTGAATTTTATTTGTCTTTCATTCATTAGTTTTTCATTTCCAACTAATACATCTTGCTCTCCAATTCTAGCAACATTTCCAAGTCCAGATAATTCTTGTGTTTTTACAATTTGTTTTTCATCAATTTCTTTGCCAAACGCTTTCTTAACAGATAACGAAATAGGATGATTTGAATAGTTTTCGGCATATGCTGTAATTTTTATTAATTCTTCTTCACTTATATCTATTGCTTTAACTTTTTGAACTTCAAAAACTCCTTCAGTTAATGTTCCAGTTTTATCAAATACTATTATTTCTGTATTTGCTAATTGCTCTAAATAGTTGCTTCCTTTTATTAAAATCCCCATTTTTGAAGCTCCACCTATTCCTCCAAAGAAACTTAATGGTATTGAAATAACTAATGCACAAGGACAAGATACTACAAGGAATGATAATGCTCTATATATCCAGTCTGAAAATGATGCATCTTTTATTATAAGTGGTGGTACTACTGCAAGAATTACTGCAATAATTACAACAGCGGGTGTATAATATCGTGCGAATTTTGTAATAAAATTTTCTGATTTTGACTTTTTGCTACTTGCATTTTCAACTAAATCTAATATTTTACTTACTGTAGATTCTCCGTATTCCTTTGTTACTTCTATTTTTATAACACCATTTAAGTTTATACAACCACTTAATACTTCTTCTCCTTCTGTTGCATCTCGTGGTATAGATTCTCCTGTTAGAGCTTTTGTATCAAGACTTGACTGTCCTTCTATTACATAACCATCTAATGGAATTTTTTCTCCTGGTTTTACCACTATTACTTCGCCTATTTTTACATCATCTGGATCCACCTTTTCAATTTTTCCATTTCTTTCTACATTTGCAAAATCTGGTCTTATATCCATTAGACTTGAAATTGACTTTCTTGATTTATCTACTGCATAGCTTTGGAATAATTCCCCTACTTGATAAAATAGCATAACTGCAACTGCTTCTGGAAATTCTCCAACTCCAAATGCTCCTATTGTTGCTACAGTCATTAAGAAGTTTTCGTCAAATACCTTCCCCCTTGTAATATTTCTTATTGCCTTTCTTACGATTTCTAATCCAACAACTATATAAGATATTATATATATTGTTTTATTTATCCATTCGTTATTAAAATTTATTATAAGTGCAATAAAAAATAGTACAGCTGCTATTATAATCTTAATTCCCTTTTTTTTCATAAGTACCGCCTCCTAGACTTCTTCTATTGTTACGTCTGGCTCTTCTTTTTTTATTACTTTTTTTATACTTTTCATAATTTCTTCTTTTCTTGTTTCATCATATTCAATTTCCATTTTTTCTGTCATGAAACTTATATTCGCGCTCTCTATTCCATCTATTTTTTGAATTGCTATTTCTAAACTATTAGCACAATTTGCACAATCTAATCCTTTAATTTTAAATTTACTTTTCATATTACTTTACCTCCAAATTTTTATTTTTTATGTTTTATATGTTCAATACCTATTTCAAAAACTTCTTTTACATGGTTATCATCTAACATATAAAAAACCTCTTTTCCAGATTTTCTATATTTAACAATTCCGCTTCTTCTTAAGGTTCCTAATTGATGTGAAATGGATGATTTACTCATTCCTAAAACATTTGCAATATCACATACACACATCTCGTTTTGATCTAAAGCGAATAATATTTTGCTTCTTGTTGTATCACCAAGAATTTTAAAAAATTCTGCAAGCTTATTAAATGTATCTGCATCTGGCATATTTTTCTTAGTATTATCTACTACATCTTGATGTATTACACTACAATTACATATAAATTCATTTTTAGACATTTATTACCCCCTTACTTTCTTCTGTTTTAGTATGATAGTTGAGTGTTTGTTCAACTTTAATTATATTATATGTGAATACTCACTCAACTGTCAATAGTTTTTAGAAAAAATAAAAAAATACATTTAAATATTAGTTATTTACCAATATTTAATGTATTTTTTAGATATCTTTCTGCTATAAAACGTACCAAATTATTTAATATGGTGCTCAGCCCTCGTATGACTGTTCATACGCCAAATTTTACGACAATAAAATTTGTGTGCAATGTTTATTTTTAATTTATTTCCTATGAATATTTTAGCTCCTTAAGCATACACTTAATTCTGCTCTTTGCTTTATTTGTTTTAGCCTCTATGCTATTTATTTCCTCTTCATATAAATCAGCCATTTTCATTATATCTTCCTCTGATATATCTAGCTCTGAAATTTCTTCATTATCATATTTTCTTTTTAGCTCTAGTAATCTTAATCGCTCTTTATCTGGCTCCACTCTGATGCTTTGGAGAAAAGATTCTTTATTGTCTTGTAATTTTTCAAATTCACAATCTATACAACTACTCATCATCTTGTTCCTTTCCTCTTAAGCTTAACTGCTCTGCAACTTCCTTTTCTAATGCTAGCGCCTTCGATTTTTTCTTTAAGGCTTTATCACGAATCATTTTTAGACTTCTCAATACTGGAGCTGTTATGTTTGATTCTCTATATTTTGCATATTCTTCATATGTTAAGCCAAAGCCAAGAGCTCTAAAATCCTTAATTATATCTTTATATATCTCTGGAAGCTCTTCTATTGGTATTCCCGCATATTCCTCAATTGTTTCCAAAAATTTACATTTTCTCCATTCTCTTGTTAGTTCAATTTCTGCTAATTCATTTGGCAATAAATCATCTGTCTCAACGTCTTTACCATCTATTTTTATTTTAGCACGAGGAACTCTATTAAAAGTCTTTATAAAAGTTGAATATCTTTTTGCAATCTCTAACTTTTCTAGTATTTTTTGTTCAATAGCTCTTCTCTTTGGTTCCTCCTTTTTTCTTTTACGCTCTTCTTTAAGTTTTCTTTCGGCTTGTTGCTTTGCTCTTTCTAAATCCTCTATAATCTTTTTTTCCTCTGCTTTAGCTCTATCTTCTTCTTCAGCTTTTCTACGATTTTCAGCTCTTATTTTTTCCTTTTCTTCTGCAAATTTTTTTCTCTCGTCTTTTGCTTTTCTTCGCTCTTCTGCAATTATTTTTCTCTCGTCTTTTGCTTTTCTACGCTCTTCTGCTATTTTTCTTCTCTCTTCTTCAGTTCTTTTTCTTTCATCTTCTGATACTTTTTCTCTATTTTTTAATTTTTTCTTTTTTTGAGGCTGTCCTTCAATATTCTTAGATTTTTTTCTTTTACCATCTGCTTTCTTTTGTTTTTCTTCAGTAATCCTTGCTCTTTCTGCCTCTGCAACTAGGTAAGCTTCTTCTAATACTTTTATCATATTACTATACAAAGCAATAGTTTTGTCATCCAAATCGCAAATCCTATACCTTTCATATATATCTCTATCCTTAGATATATCCCACCTACGTCTTATAGCTTGCTCATCGATTTCCTCAGTTGTACAATTTTCAACTTTAACCTTAGTTCCGTTTCTGTATATAACTTGCCTTGGTATTCTCTTATTCTCCAATATAAAATTTATATACATTCTTGTGTTTAAAGATTCTGGAAATCCTAATCCAATTTCTCGAAATTTCCCTACAATTTTTTTATATTCTTCAGGTATCTCATCTTCTTGAATACCTACAAATCTATCTAATACTTGTTTTTCAAAAGATCTGTCCCATCTTGCCCTTAAAAGATTTTCGTTTTGCTCTTCTTCTGTTAGCTTTCTTTCAAAACATTTAAGACTTAAGTTTATGTTCCTTGGCTCTCTTTTATATTTTTTTATAAAGTTTATCATATCCTCAGCAATATTAGTACCATCAACTTCTTGCCACAAATTTCTTATTTTCTCAACAAGAGCTCTATCCTCTTCTGGTATTTCTTCTACTAATACACCTTCATACTTTTTATAAATATTATTCTCTTTACACATTCTCCATCTTTGCTTTAAATCTCTTTCATATATCTCTTCATTGCTCTTTGGATGCATTATGTAGACAGGCTCTCTTCTTTTGTCCTGAACAAAAGATATGTAATCAATCAAGTTTGTTGTTTTTTTGCTCTTTAGACCTAACCCTATTGATCTTAATTTTTCAACCATAGCTCTGTGCTCCTCTGGAATATCTTCTAATTCCATTGAAACATATTCTTCTAGTAATTTATTTTCTTTACATGTACACCAATAACTATATAATCTTTTTTCTATTTGCTCTTCTTTAGTACTTGGCTTTCCGTCTTTTCCTCTTCGTGGAGCTCTTCCATAAATATTATAGAACTTAACAAATTCTTCAACTATATCTACTGTTTTGCAATCAACACCAAGACCAAAACTTCTAAGGTTTCGAATCATATCTTGATATTCTTCAGGAATATCTTCTATTTTAACCCCTTTATATTCCATTAAAAGTTTTCGCTCTGGACTTCTTTTCCATTCATATGCCAAATCAATTTCCTCTAATAGATGCTTATATTTCTTATTACTTTTTATATCTTTTTTGTATACGATTCTACCATCTTCTACAATCTTTACTCTTGGCCATCTACCAGTTTTCTTTCTAAATTCTAAACATTTATTGTATACTTCCATGCTAATCATATTGTATAACTCCTATTCACATATTTTACATAATATTTTATCATGTTCTATGCTTTTTTTCAAATATTTGGATATTTAATTATACAATTCTAATTTGAACTAGCTTTTCTGGGTTATTCTTATCTAGCTCTATTCTAACATTTTTAAATTCAAAAGTTTCACATTTTTCTACCTTCATTTTCTCTGCACATTCAAAGAAGTTTCCATTATTAAAGTGTCTTGCAAACTCGTCTTCATGTTTATCTGGTACAAATATAATTGTGTAGTTTTTTATTTCGTCTTTTGAATCTATGTTCTTTATTATGTCAAAAGTTTCTGCATAAATCCTAATTGTAAGTTCAACATTATTTACTGTTTTCATTAAAGGTCCTGCGAAACGCATAAACTTAATGTTGTACATATCTTCTATAAAATCATATTTATCAATATTGTTTTTTTGCAATATTGCATTGAAATTATTACTTAGCTCTTCATATGTAATTTTTCCTACTGTATCACAAATACGCTCTATTGCTACTTTTTCTTTGTCTCTTTTTGGTGCTCTATTTTGAGCTACTGCTTCAAAGAAGTTAAAACCCTCTTTTACCCTGTTAAACTTAGCTTGATCCATTAATTTCTCGTCCACTCCAATTATATCTCCATATGCAAATATAAATAGAATTATTGGATTTAGCTCTTTTATATTTTTAACATCGGGTAAGTTGCTCATCAAATCTCTATAGCAATCCTCCACATAACTATCACTACCCTCTGTTGATAGCATTGTAATTAAAATGTGATGTCTTACAAACACTTTTAATATTTGATTTAAATCCTTTAGGTTCATACCAATGTTATACTTTTTAAGCATTTCATCTGTAATTCCAAGTTCATCAATACATTTATCTACATATCTTACTCCTATTTCTGGATGCAATTTTACCTCTTCGATAACACCAATATCATGAATTAATGTAAATACCCTTAGTACAAATATTAAATCTCTGTCTAATTTTTTATATAAACTATGTAGCTCCCCTATATGATTTTTGATATCTGCTCTACCATTAAAATTAGTTAACTCCTTATTGTTAGGAATATTATAATTTGCAATTTGATATACGTATAAGGTATGAGCCATCCAGCCATTCATTTTATATGTATTTGTACCACCTCTGATTACATTATTTTCCAATTTTAATATATTGCTTAACTTATCTATATAATTTTCTTCGCCACTATACTTACTATACAAAATCCATAAAAACTTTGCGGAATCCTCATCTAAAAGTAAATCCATAAGGTGATTTTTAAGCTCCTCGAAATCAATTTTCACATCTATAGTATTACTTAATTTTTGTTGCTCAGTCTTTCTGTATTTGTTACATTCATCCTTATCTTTTATAGTTTTTAGCTTTAATGCTACTTCTCTATAATGTACATCATACTCATAATTTAAAACTTCCTCTGTGATATTCTTAATTCCATATTTATCCATATTTAATTTTCTCCCAGTAATTCATCAGCTAATTTTATCTCAACATATTCTGTAAGGGTTAATCTTATTTTCTCCATTCTTGCTTTTGCTTCAGCTTTTCTATATTCAAACTTGTCAATAAGCCTATTGATATAATCTTTCTCTTTTATTATACGATAAGATTCTCTATAGTATAAGTCATACATAAATCCTAATATTACTACATAATAATCTAGTGGTAGCTTTCTATCTGACGTTTTTACACACTCCCTGTTACACATTGAATTGTATACATTCTCAGATATTTCTGAATTTTCAAACTCTGCTCTGCTATTTATGTCATTGTGAAATATTCGGTTTGGTTTATACTCAATCTTAACTCTAAAATTATCCAATTTATCACTATCTCTTATTATTTTTGAATGTAGTAGAGCTCTTTCATCTAATCCATCCTCAATCTTTAGTTTATTATGATTATATATAGCTTTTTTTATAATTAAATCGTATTTCTCGTCAGCTAAAAATTCTCTGATCCAGTTATCTTCAAATAGAACTTTTACTCCATGTGCAGCATGGTCAAAGCTGAGATTGTTAAAAGATTTTAACATGGCAAGCTCTTCAAATCTTCCAATATCATGTAATAATCCTATAAGCTCAGCAAGCTCTATATCCTCTTCGCTTAAATTTAGCTTTTCCGCTAAGAATCTGGACATTTGCATTACATGATATGTATGATTTTTCTTTAATAAAAACCCCTCTATATCCTCTTCACTTTTATGCATTTCAGTATATTTTTCAAATACCTCTTTTGCTCTTTCTATATCAATCATAAATCGTACCTCCAACCTGGTTGCCAATCCCCAGTTTTTCTCCAATCTTTTTCAATTGCTTCATTCCAGCTAACTCCTTTAGTTATAACTTCTAGTGCTAATTGAGGTGCTCTATGCGCAACAATTGCAATTGTTTTTCCATCATACTCGTCTTTTATTGAATCAAGGAAATCTCTTACACGATATTCTACATCTTTTAAACTTTCACCATTTGGAAATGGCTCTTCTATATGATTTTCGTACACTACTAAGCTTTTATGCATTCCATCTAAATCGCCATAATTACACTCTCTAAGTCTACTATCTGTTATCTTTTTATATTCTGGAAATGCTATATTTGAAGAATCAATTGCTCTTTGCAAATCAGATATAAATATGACATCAAACTTCAACCCTTGCTCTGAAATAATCTTTCCCAAATTTGCAGCCTGCTCTTTACCCTGCTCATTTAGCATTGCCTGTTTCCACCCACTGCATAATTTGCTTGCATTATCTGTCGTTGTTCCATGTACAAAATACACTATATTCATTGCCATTACGTCTCAACCTCCAAATTCTATAATATTAACCTTTAATTGCTCACATTATATTAGAAGTTTTTAGGGACACCGGAAAAAAACAGCAAAACAAAAATTTTTCCTGTTTTGCTGCAAGCAATTAACTTGCTTTTTTCAGTGTCCCCAAAAACATCCCTAAAAACTTCCATTTTATTTTTTTATAAATTGTAAATTTAAATCCACGTTTCCTGAAATTCCATTTATCTTTCCTGTTTCTGTATATTGCCACATTTCGAAGTCATATATGTATATTGGCTTTTCTTGATAATCGGCATACCACTTTGAATAATCATTAAACTGCTCAAGTTTCATTTTAGTTGTAAATGTTTTTGCATTTCCATATATGCATGGTGTATACCCTTTTTCTTTTATTAACTGGCAGAACTTTTCTGTCATACTTGTTATTTCCTCTGTTGTTAAATTATCCGTTCTAGCTTCATCGTTTTTTATTTTTTCTAAGTCAAATACAACTGGATAACTTATTTCTTTTCCTTCTAGTTTTTGGCATACAAACTCTGCTTCTTCTTTTATTTCATCCTCGTTTACAGATTGAGAGAAAAAATACACTCCAATCTCAATTCCCTCTTTTTTTGCGTTGGCATAGTTTTTTTCAAACATTGGATCCTCAACCAATTTTCCAGATTCTCCGTATCCTCTATATCCTAAGCGCAATATTGCAAATTCAACTCCTGCTTCTTTAACTTTCTTCCAGTTAATGTTTTTTTGGTATGATGACACATCTACACCTAATTTTGAAGTATACACATCATCCTCATATGAATATATACCATTATTGTTTGTCAAATGCTCTTCCCAATTATATGTATTTTGCGTAGCTTGGTCATTGTATGGTACTTTCATGTAACCATCTTCAATATCATATATTGTTATTTCTTTAATAGATTCTTCTTGCTCTGGCTCATCTTCTTGTTTTTGGTCAGAAGACCTTTCATAGTACTTTTCCCACACGTCATCTGGTGGACTTTTTTTCGTTCCAACAATACTAACACCAATTGCAATAATGATTAGTATAAAAATTATTATTATTTTATTTTTTTTCACTTAAAACTCCTTATTTGACTGCATTATTACTAATTTTTATTTGGATCTAATTGTTCAGTTTCTGGCTCTTTAATTATACCAGTTAATACTTCTAGTATATAATCTTGCTCTTTGCAATGACTAATATTTGCGTCAATTACAGCATCGCAAAATTTTAATGCAGGTATTCTTCTCTTTTTTTGTGATGGGTAGTCCATATCTAATTTTCGTAAAAATTGAATTAATATTATATCTTCATCATTTATGTCTATATCATTAAGCTCTTTTAATTGCACTATAGAATCTATATTAGGATTTCCTGAAGTTTCAATTAGCAAACTATTTTTTTCCCTTAATTCATCTACATAATTCCTAATAGAGCATAAAATATTTGCCATTTTTCGCTCTGTAGGATCACTAGACGACGTAGCTGGTCTTTTATCTGCCCCTGGTATATACTCTCCAGTTGTTTTATCTGTGTATCCATATACATATTGATATAATCTTCTTGCGGAGTCAATTAGAGTTCCAACTGCAGGATAATCTGTATATATCTGATCAACAATTTCTATCATTTCTTTTTCGTCATCGCTCAGCTCTTCGCCTTTATCTCTTGCCTTCTTAAGCTCTCTAACTTTTGCAGTTACATTTGATAGTCTGCTTGCCATATTTCTTTCTACATCATCTTTTGAATAATATGAAGGTCTTCGTTCTAACCCTTTCGTGCCTGACCCTGTTTCTTCGTCGTATCTTCCATAAATATATTCTTTAATAGCTCTTGCATTTTCAGTATAATTACGAACTATTCTTACAGGATAATCTTTATCAATATTATCGACAATTTCTATAATTTGCTCTTGTTCACTGGTTAATGTTTCTCCACTTTCCCTTTTTACTTTAAACCCTTTTACTTTCTTTTTTAACATGTGTAAATCTTCTGCTCTTTTAGCTTCAAATTCATCTTTTGATGATTCTAAAGGTCTTCGCTCAATTCCGTGTATCTTCTCACCGCTTTTAGGGTCTACTTCACCTCTGATGTATATATCTAGCTCTTTTGCAGTATTAATAAGAGCTCTAAAATTAATTGTGAGCGGGAAATCTTCATATATTTTATCAACAATTTTTATTAGCTCTAGTTTATCTTTGGATAATACTTCCCCATTTGCTAATTTTTTCTTATATTGACTAGTTACTTTCCTTAAATCACTTAAGTCTATGCCTTTTTCAGCCTCAGAAGGATCTTTTGCTCTTTCACTAGGTCTTCTATTTAATCCACCTTCTAATTCTTTTGTTTCTTCATTAAATGTTCCATAAATGTAGTCTGAAAGATCCTGTGCCTTTTTTAATCTACTAATTTTTTGTTGAGGAGGATAGCTTTTGTTTATTCTTTCCATAATGGTTTTAAGCTCTTTTTGCTTATCAGTAATATCCCCGCCAGCGGCCTCAAATTCTATTATCTTTGAATATGCTTGTTGAATCGAACTTATTTTGAATCCATAACGTTTTACTTCTGGGTCTTTATCTTGTTGTGTTGGTCTTTTATTAATCCCCTTAATTATTTTTCCTGAGGTATCATCTATTCCACCAAAAATATATTTTTCAATTTGTTGAGCTAGTTGAATAGCACTACTCATATGATTCTCGTTTTGAATATTATACTTCATAAAAAAATTCATTCCTTTCTAAAAGGCACACATAGTTTGGAAAGAATTAAATTTTGACAAGGAAATGTTCATAAAAAAGGTAAGGGCGCATACTTTCTGTATGTAACCGCGTTTTCAATGAATATTGACGCTGTCAAAATTGTAATTATTCTCAAACTAACTCCTTTATAATATACTCTTAACCTACCATCTTGCTCTATAATTTTTTAATAATTTTCCTACTACAATTATATCTAAATTACTTAGTAATTCAAGACCTTTATAATATTTTTTAAATTTATACAACTTATAGGTTACCAGTCAGCCATATTTGAAAAGATATGTAATAAAAATTCTTAGTATTTATATTTTACAGCTATCGAAACATAAATGTTTCGATACGGATGCTTTGGCTACCTAAAATAATTATCTAGTATAACATTCGGCCCGTGTATGATTGTTTGTGTGCATGTATTATCTGTAGTTTACTTCTACTAGGAAATTAGAACTTTCCTAGTACAAAAAAAATACTGAATTTATTCAGTATTTTTTATCTATCTTCTTCATTTTCTACTTCTTCATTAAAATCTGATATTATTTTATTTTCTTTGTTTTCTGCTATTTCATTATTCTGTAATTCTTCTGTTTGTATATCTAATGCAGCATGTATTTTCTCTTTAGATGTAAATCCTATACGTCCATTACATTCAACTAAGTATTCTCCATTAGATTGACCTAACACACGCATATATGTAATCTCTTTTTTCATTGAGCCCTTTTCTAATCCAGCACATCCAGAAATAGCTAAAATATCTCCCTCTGCATATATAGCAGCTAACATGGCATCATCTAATTGTTCATATTCTGGAATGCCTTTAATTATTTGCCTTACTCTATTTAATTTATTTTGATAAGCCTTATCGGCTTTAGTTCCAATTAACTTTGACATAACATCCTCCTAAATTCTACTCTAGTATATTTATGTTAACACATTTTTACGCACTTGTAAACACTTTTGGATAAATTTGTCAATTATTTTAAGTAGCGAAGCGTCCGTATCGAAACATTTATGTTTCGATAGCTGTAAAATATAAATACTAAGACTTTTTATTACATATCTTTTCAAATATGGCTGACTAGTAACAATATAAGGATTTATTAGATGTAAATAACCACTATTTTTTAGTTTTAAGAATTATTTACATTTACAATCTTTTTTGATATATTTTATGCAGTAAAATATATTTTATTTTGGGAGATTATATTATGAATAATTACATCGAATTACTCTCACCTGTTGGTGATTTTGATTGTTTAAAAGCTGCCGTTCAAAACGGAGCTGATAGCGTTTACTTTGGTGCCGATACTTTTAGTGCTAGAGCTTCTGCTACAAATTTTTCTTTAGAAAATTTACCAGAAGCTATTAACTATGCAAAACTTAGAAACGTGCAAACACACCTAACTCTAAATACTTTAATAAAAAATAACGAAATGACTGAAGCTATAAACATTGCAAAAATTGCATATGAATCTGGCATTGATGCAATTATTGTTCAAGATTTGGGCCTTGCAAAATATTTAATTGAAAACTTCCCAGACCTACCTATTCATGCAAGTACACAAATGACCATATATAATTTAGAAGGTGCCTTGCTAGCAGAGGAGCTTGGGTTTACAAGAGCCGTTCTCTCTAGAGAGCTATCATGTACAGAGATTGAATATATTTGTAAAAATTCTAATATCGAAATTGAAGTGTTTATTCATGGTGCTCTATGCGTTTCATATTCTGGTCAGTGTTTACTTTCAAGTGCCATTGGTGGTCGTTCTGGAAACAGAGGAAAATGTGCTGGACCTTGTAGATTACCTTATACTCTAATAAAATCTGATTCTCGCTCTAAAGAAGAAATCGACTCTGGTTATCTACTAAGCACAAGAGACGTTTGTGGTCTAGAATTTATTCCTACACTAATTAAAGCTGGTGTTAAGTGCTTTAAAATTGAAGGTAGATTAAAAAATCCGGAATATGTTGCAATTGTCACAAGAATATATAGAAAGTATATTGATTTAGCATTATCAAACAAGCCTTATTCCATAGATTATGCTGACCAAAAAGCATTAATGCAGGTGTTTAATCGTGGAGGTTTTTCTTCTGGACATTTAACTGATGAGTATAATAATGAACTTGTGTACTCAAAAAAGCCAAATAATATGGGATTGTATTTAGGAAAAGTTCAGAAGTTTAATCCAGATAAAGGCCATATTACTCTATCTTCAAAAGAAACACTTGCAATTGGAGATACAATTAGTTTAGAAAAGGAAAATGGTACATATACAATATCTGAGCTTATGCTTGGAAATACAAATATTGAGGAATCATCATCATTCCAGCCAGTTACAATTGGTAGAATGAAAGGTAATATAAGTGTTGGCGATAAAATATATAAAATGTCAAACAAGGAGCTTTCAAGAATAGCTTTAGATTCATTAAACAAAGAAAATAAAAAAACTAAATTTAACTGTTACCTTACACTTAAAGAAGGACAACCCATTACGATGTCAGTCGAAAGCTCTGATAATAATTTGCAAAATGAATTTAGTGATATTTTCTTTACCATTTCCTCAGATGTAAAGCCAATACAAGCAATAAATGCACCACTTACCACAGAAAGGGTAATTAACCAGATATCAAAAACCGGAAATACTCCGTTTTTATTTGAGCATATTTCTATTGATATGGATGATAATATTTTTATTCCAAATATTGGATGCCTAAATGAACTACGAAGAACTGCTATCCAAAAAATAAAAATTGTTATTGAAAATAGATATTCTAGAGAGCTGTCTAGATCCTTACCTTCTATTGAAAACAAAGAAGAAGTAACAAAAAAGAAAACAAAAAAGGAAATATCTGTTTTATTTAATAATTTAAATCAATACATAGATTATAATTTACTTGAAAAAGTCGATCGACTATATATTCCATTTAAATTTTTCGTTGACGACCACTATACAAATACGCTAAAGCAAATAACTAAAAAATTTAATACATATATTTATATGCCAACTATTTCTAAGAGATTTGCTAACTATAATTATGACAAGATACTTAACGAATACCCAAAAATTAAAGGATTTGTTTTATCAAACATATCTCATCTAAAATTAATCAAACGATTCGGAAATAAATTTGAATATATAGCAAACTACACATTAAATATATTTAATGACTTAACTTTAACGGAATTTGCGAAATTTGGGTTTAAATCACTTACCCTCTCACCAGAGCTAAACAAAGAAACAGTTAATGGTATTTCAGAAAAGCATGATACAGAGCTTATTGCTTATGGCAATTTACCACTTATAAATATGAATTATTGCTTACTTGGAAAATCTAATAAGTGTTATCTAAAATGTAGTAAACATTGCCAGAATTACACAAATTATTATCTAAAAGATAGACTTGGATTTAATTTTAAATTGCAAACAGAAAATGGCATTACTACCATATTCAATTCAAAAATAACAAGTATAGAAACCAATGATATTAACGTATCATCAATAAGACTTGACTTTTTGGATGAGTCACTATCTGATATAAATGAAATTATAAAAACACACAAAGCTGGAAACAAAATGGAGGGTGAAGCATATACAAATGGGAATTTAAATAAGGAGGTGTAATGCCTCTTTTTCCATTTAGAAATAATCATTTTATTTTTTGCTCTATTACGTATAGAATAATTACTATATATTATTTTATAAGTTCGCCCCAACTGCATAAGAAAATCTATTTTTTACTGCGCTGTACGCTAGTAAAAATTAAATTTTCTAATTTGTCGGTCCCCACCTTAACTCACTTTATAAAATAATATATAGTACTTATTCTGAACTGTATATCTCTTCAAACTATATTGTGTAAAAGGAGGATTTATGAAATTAGAATATAAAATTTTAGATTCTGATAATTATATAAATGTTAAAGAAGTTTTGAAAGCATATTTTAAAATTTCCGATAGATTACTACTAAGATTAAAAAACACAAAGAATATATTGCTTGATGGTGAACCCACGTATGTGTCTAAGGAAGTAATTGCTGGTAATATAGTTACTGTTATTATAGATTTTGTCGAAGATAGTGATAATATTGTTCCTACAAAAATGAATCTGGATATTATTTATGAAGATGACTGCTATCTTATTATTAATAAGCAGCCACATACACCTGTACATCCTTCTATGCTACATTATAATAATAGTTTATCGAATGGTATAAAATATTATTTCGAATCAATAGGATTAAAAAAGAAAATAAGACCCGTTAATAGACTTGACAAGGATACTTCTGGACTTGTTATTTTTGCCAAAAACGAATATATTCAAGAATCACTCGTTTTGCAAATGAAATCTAAAGATTTCAAAAAGGAATATATAGCAATATGCTCTGGAATTTTTGAACAAAAATCTGGTACAATTAATTTACCTATTGCTCGAAAAGAAGGAAGTATTATTGAGCGTCAAGTTGATTCTGACGGTGATGTTGC
Organism: Clostridia bacterium; assembly: GCA_017939755.1. Taxonomy (GTDB): domain Bacteria; phylum Bacillota; class Clostridia; order TANB77; family CAG-508; genus CAG-492. Next base: position 202,011 of record JAGBAJ010000042.1, read on the forward strand.
TATAACTCATTACGAAGTTTTAGAAGAGCGTAATAATGTTTCAATTGTTAAGTGCTTACTTGAAACTGGCAGAACTCACCAAATTAGAGTACATCTTTCTTATATTGGACATCCTATTTTAGGAGATACCTTATATGGTAGTGAATCCGATGGAATTAATAGGCAATTATTGCATGCACATAAAATTAGTTTTGTACATCCAATAACAAAAGTGCATGTGGAATATGTTGCTCCTATTCCAGAAGACCTTCAGTCACATGCGTTTGTAATCAAATAAAGTTAAAATTTTATGCTCACACATTTATTATAAAATTTAGATTTTTAACCCCAGAACGTAAAGCCATTTGCTCTGGGGTTTTTCTTTAATTTTTACTTAATTTCTATAACTTTATATTCTTCTTCTGTTACTGCTTCAGTTAATTTTTCATTGCTTACATTATTTGTTAGCTCTATAGTTGCAGTCTTATTTTCTAAATTTACTTGGACACTAGAAACACCTTCTACTCCTTCTAAAGCCTTTGTTACATGTTTTACGCAATTTTCGCACATCATTCCCTCAATAATCATTTCTTTTTTCATAATTTTTTCCTCCTTAAAATTTTTATTTTCATTTAATGAATTATCAATATTGCTTTTATAATTAATTGTTTCTTCCTCAATAATAGCCTCCCTATTGCTGTCTACATTTTGTTGCTCACCATTATGCTTAACTTTATTATAATACTTATTTTTAAATAGTCTTAGTCTTAAGGCATTTGCTACCACACACACAGAGCTAATGCTCATAGCGGCTGATCCAAGCATTGGATTAAGTTTTATTCCATATGGTTTAAATAATAATCCACAGGCAATTGGAATACAAATTGCATTATAGAAAAAAGCCCAAAATAAATTTTCTTTTATATTTAACATTGTCTTCTTACTTAAATCAATTGTAGTAACAACATCTAGTAAACTATTCTTTACTAGTACAATATCAGCGGATTCTATTGCTATATCTGTTCCTGATCCTATGGCTAGACCTATATCGGCTTTTGCTAGTGCAGGAGAATCGTTTATTCCATCACCAACAAATGCAACATATCCACGATTATTCTTGCTTTTATACTGATCTTGTATTTTTGCAACTAATTGCTCCTTCTCGTTTGGCAAAACTTCACTATATACTTCATCTAGCTCTACCATTTTTGCAATTTCATTTGCAACAAGTTTGTTGTCTCCTGTTATCATTATAGTTTTTATTTTTCTCTTTTTAAGTTCATTTATTGCTTGTTTACTATCTAATTTTATGGTATCTGATACAGCAATTAAACCAATAACTTTACTTTCATCTGCAAAATACATTACAGTTTTTCCTCTTGAAGCTAATTCACAGGATTTATTCATAAACATGGTTTCAACATTTATATTAAAGCTTTCTATTAATTTTAAATTTCCAGCGAAGTATTGCTTTCCATCAATCTTTGCTCTTATGCCTTTTCCTGTTATTGATTCGAAGTCATCTACATCTTTTGTTTTTATAGATTTTTCTTTTGCAGATATAACAATTGCTTCTGCCAATGGATGCTCTGATGGTTTTTCTATTGATGCTGCAATTGATAAAAATGCTCTTTCATCCATATTGGTTACTACCTCTGTTACTTTAGGCTTTCCTTCTGTTATTGTACCCGTTTTATCAAAAATTACAACCTTAACAGAATCCATCTTTTGCAAGCTTTCTGCCGATTTTATAAGAATTCCATTTTCGGCCCCTTTACCTGTTCCAACCATTATCGCAACTGGAGTTGCTAATCCTAAAGCACAAGGACATGAAATAACAAGAACCGATATTGCCATTGTTAATGCAAAATTCAAGCTTTCTCCTGCAATAAGCCATCCCGCTAATGTTATAACACAAATTGATATAACTATTGGAACAAACCATGCTGCAACCTTATCTGCAATATTTTCTATAGGTGCCTTTGAAGTACTTGCTTCTTCTACAAGTTTTATAATCTGCGATAGAGTTGTTTCAGCCCCTACTTTTGTTGCTTTAATTTTAATTGTTCCATTTTTATTTATTGTTCCAGATATAACTTCATCCAATATTTCTTTTAATACAGGAATGCTTTCTCCTGTAATTGCAGACTGGTCAACACTACTGCTTCCTTCTATAATTGTACCATCAACTGGTATACTTGAACCAGGTTTTATTATAATTACATCATCGATTAGTATATCATCAGATGGAATAATTTGCTCTTTACCATTTCGTATTACAATTGCAGTTTTTGGAGCTAAATTTATTAGTTTAGAAATTGCATCACCAGTCTTCCCTTTTGATTTGGTTTCTAAAAACTTACCTACTGTTATTAAAGTTAGAATTGTTCCCGCTGATTCTATATATATTTGATTACTATAATTTTTTACTAATTCATAATTATTTGTACTTAAACCGCGACCTATAAATACAGCAGCCACAATACCATAAACAATTGATGCAGTTGCCCCCAATGCAATTAATGAATCCATATTTGGAGATAACTTTAACAATGTTTTAAATCCATTTTTAAAATATGATTTATTAACCCAAATAATTGGTGCAACCAAAATAAATTGTGCTATTATTAATTTTAAAGAATTCTGAACTCCATGAAAATTGTCTATAATAAATTTGGGTATTGGTATTCCAAACCACATATTAAACATATGATTCATTGATATATACATTAATGGAATCCATAAAATTAATGAAATTATCAATCTTACTTTCATATTGTTTATGGCCCTTTCATTGCTCTCTTGTACTTTATTTTTCATATATGTCTTCTGGTTTGTACATACAGCACCATATCCTGCATCCTCCACAGCCTTTATTATGATTTGTTCGTCCAACTTATTTTCATCAATGTCTAATGTCATATCATTTGTAAGTAAGTTTACATGTACATTTTTTGTACCATCAATTTTTTCGACAGCCTTTGTTACATGAGCTTGGCAACTCGCACAGGTCATACCTTGAATATCAAAGTGTAATTTTTTCATTTTAACCTCCGTCCTTCTAATTAATTATCTTTTGCACTAATCCCATTTATTGATTATCTTAATTTATTAATTAGATTCATTACTTCATCCATTATACTATCATCACCATTTTTTATATCTCTTATAACACAAGTCTTTAGATGATGCTCTAATATTTGATTTCCCATGCTCTTTATTGCATTTTGAACTGCAGCTACTTGTATTAATATATCATTGCAATATCTGTCGTTTTCTATCATATCTTTTATTCCATTAATTTGGCCAGATATTCTGTTTAGTCTATTAATTAATTTTCTCTTTTCATCATCAGCTCTATACGTATTTTTTTCATTTTTACACGATTCACATTTTTTATTTTCCATTATTTTCACCACCTTATTCCACGTATTTGTCCGTGCTCTATGTTTTATGAAATAAAATTTGTATGCGATGTTCGTTTTTTTGTAATATTAAAGTAGAACTTTCACACTATATAAAATATACCCATATAGGGTATTTGTCAATAAAAAAATTAAATCTATACACAATTATTTTGCGTTACGATTAACAGCTAATAAGATCTTATTACGATTTCAAGATAAAATACCAATTTATATGTTCCGCCCCAACTACGAAGAATAAGTATTTGCTGTTTCACTGGTCGTTTACAGCATTTACTTATTCTACCTTGTTGGTCCCCACCTTAACTTCACATTATAAATTGGTATTTTATCTTGAAATCGCTATATTCACATATGGCTGTATATTTTAACATTATTTTTTCGAGATTTTATATTACAAAAAAGCACCCATTTAAGGGTGCAGTTTTGTACAAATGTCAAACTGAGTCTTACCAGGCTCGCTTTACCATGATTGCAGTATCACCTACCATCAAAGTTTCGCTAAACCAATAGCCACCAACATAGTTAGTATAATACTGGTAAAATTTGTTGATACGCCTGTTTGGCTGACAAATAATGTCTCCGTTCTCCAGCTGCCAGAATCTAGGACGATTCACATCAAATTGCTCTCTCAGATTCTTTCTCAGATTTCCTTTCACCCATCTGTCACGCTTGGAGCTAATCTCTTTTGAGATAACGCCCTTCTTGACATTTGGGAAAGACAGCAATACGTTCTTATCCATTTCTCTGATCAGCTTAAGATACGTATCCTTGCACGGCATTACATTTCCCTGGCAGAAATTGTAAAGTGCCTGCAACTGCTCATAAGTGATATGCTGCTCTGCCCAAGTGCCACCTTCTGGAGGATTTCCGTCATTTTGCATGAGGAATCCCACATGGTCAATTTCTCCATGACCTCTTTCTTCAGTCGTGAAGTATGGCATCAGATCACCATAGCCTTTGATTTTGGCATCGCATTTAATAATTCCTTCGACCTTTGTTAATAAGTTCTCGCTAAGATGTACCATAAATACTCCTTTCGCCACATTGTGGCTGTCGAATTGGTTTATATACGTTTGAGCTGAAATATATCAACTTGCATGATATTATATCATATTATGTAAAATATTGCAAGAAGCATTTGATTCCTCAAATGCTTCTTTTATCTATATTACTTATTGATTTAAAAATTGTTCAATTCCCTTAACAATTCCATTTACCATTTTATTTTGATAATCTTCAGTTGCCATTAATCTATCTTCTTCTGGATTACTCATAAATCCCATTTCTACAATAGTCGTTGGAACTGTGCACCAGTTTATACCGCTCATAGTGTCAGTTCTTGTAACTCCCTTATTTACAGCACCTGTTTCACTTGCAAAATTATCAAGTACTGCTTTTGATAAGCTATAGCTTTTGGCTGCTAAGTTTCCGTTATATGGGTTATTAGCAGTTTGGCACATTGTAAGTACTCCTTTTACAGAGCTTGTATCTACAGAATTAGCATGAACCCTTATAAATGCTGCCGCATTTGCATTATTTGCTATTTGTGCTCTTTCGCTATTGCTTAAATTTACATCATTTGTTGTTCTGGTCATTATAACTGTATATCCCTTTTGCTCTAATGCAGCTTTTAATTTAAGTGATACTTCCAAGTTTAACTGATATTCTGTTTTCCCTGTTGCAACACCTGTTGCTCCCCCTGAAACTTTTGCCTTAGTTTCTGATGCACCTGGTCCAATTGGCTCTTTTTCGGAATTTGCTTTTGTTTGGTGACCTGGATCAATAACAATAACTTCTCCATCTGAATTTACTGGTACTGATGGATCCGGTGTTATTGGGTTAGTTACTTCTGGCTCTGTTGAAGCTGGCTCTTTAGATAACTCGTTTTCCCATTTTTTTGTAGATTTATTATACACATATGATAAGCTTTTATCATCATAATAATTGCGTTCATTTAATTTTACATCTAAACCTTCAAATACACCATTTTGATAATCTGGTTCCCAATAAATAGCATATGAACCACTTTGGTAAAATCCTAAAAGCTCCTCAAAAAATTGCTCTTTATCTTTATTAGCAACAAGGTATTCACTAATAGTACTATCTAGTCTGATTTCATCTTTATAACCATTATATCCAAATCCCATATTAATTTGAACAAATCTTGCTTTTCCATCATCCTTTTTATACTCTTCAATATATTTTTTTATAATTTCTTGAGCAGATTTAAATTCTTCTGGATGCTCTAGTATAGTAGCACTATTTAATCCAGAATCATTATATATTGATACAATCATATTATCAGATACTTTAGATACATTTAGATAATTAACAAATACTGCCTCAGTCTGAGCAAAGTCTACCATTATATTTACATCATTTGAAGAGCAAAACACTGGTATTGAATTATTCTCTATAGCATCCTGACTATTAAATTGTCCATCATATATATTAGAATTATCTTTATATCTATTATATATTGCTATTTGGTCAAAATACCTATACATTGGAATAGATATTTTGTCTTTATTCCATTCTATATATATTTGTCTTGGTGAAAAATAGTAGTTAAATTCTCCTCCATTATTGTAAAAACTTATTATTTTAAATGCAATCTCTTCTGACTTTGCAAGCTCTTCTTCTCGTCTTTTCTTTGCCTGTTCATCATCATATTCGCTCTCTTCATATTTAGAATATGTGCTAGTGTCCCCTATTATTTGGCCATCAGCTATATCTTCAGATAAACTATTATATACTGCATTACTTAAAATATTTTTAATTGTAGCTGTATTTGTGAATAAATCATTAAATTTAAGCTCTTCTCCTGTTGCCAAGTTATAATTAAATCCTTTAGTAAAGCTATCTTCATCATTTAGATATGTCATATAAAACGATATAACATTACCAAAGTTTGCATAACAATTTGAAACTAAGTATAGGTCACTTTCATTTTTGTGTTTATTATATACTGCCATAAATTCTTCTTTTATTTTATTATTTATCTTTTGCTCTATTTCATCGTTTGCAAGACCATCAATCTTCAAATAATGGCATGTATTTTGACCTGATTCATCCGTGGTATTTTTTGCATTTACATATGTTACTTTAATAGGATTTTCTTTGTATGTCTCGTTTAAAGATTTTAAACCTAGTCCATCTGGAACTATCGCTTCATCATCTTTTTTTGTAGTCTCCTCAACAATATTTTTTATATCTGTAACATTTGCACTTCCATGGCTTTTTAATATTATAAATATTGTTATGCCAACGCATACAGCTGTAAATAACACCATAAAGATTACCATATTGCGTATAGGATGTTTCTTCTTTATCATTTTTTCTTTTTTCGCTGATTTTGAATTTTTATTCTTATTGTTTAATTCATCTTTTTGTGTTGTATTTTCCTCAGCATTATTATTTAACTGGGACATAACCTGCCTCCTTTGCTACTGCTTGTCCTCTGTTTGAAAGCATAGCGTTAGCTAATTTTCTTGCGCTACTGTTTTCTGGTTCATCTTTTCTCATAACAATATAGTAAGCTGTTTGAATTGGATAAGATCCGTCTTTTATTGTTTCGTATGAAGGTTTAACTCCATTAACACCTAATAATTTAATTCCATTTTCTGAATTTTCGTCTATCAAGTTATACATTGATGTAGCATAATAATAATATGAATATCCTATAGATCCTTGTCCATCTTTGTAATCAGCAACTGTTTTGATAATTCCTTCCATTGTAGAAATAACATTTTGTACCGGATCCATTATTTTTTTATTTTTCATAACTAATGATAATATACCTGTCTGACTTCCAGAATTAACTGGTCTTTGGTATGCAACAATTTGTTCATCATTTCCACCAACTTCTTTCCAGTTTTTAATTTCCCCAGCATATATGCTCTCTATTTGATCTAAAGTTACGCTCTCAACGTTGTTCTTTCCATTAACATAGAATACAAATCCCTCTTTAACAACAGGAATTACTTCAAGTTCAACTCCATTTTTCTTAGCTAGCTCTAGCTCCTCTGCTGATGGCTCTGTAACTACTATTAAATCTGCCTCATTGTTTATTAATTTTACATATCCTGGATGAGTATTAGAATACCCTAGCTCTTCATCAGACATCTCTTCTCCAGTAAAATTCTTAACCATAGCACTTACTAATGGCTGTGTTGCTAAAGAAGCATCAACTCTTGGCAGGTTCTCCTTTGTAAAAATAGGCTCTGTTGAGATAGGCTCCTCAGCTATAGTATTGTTATTAGCTTGGTTATCTTTCTTTCCGAACTTAAACCATGCAAATACGCAACCTCCTACAACTACACACATAAATAATAATGTAATAAAAATTCTTGTTTTCTTCCCCATAAATATTCTCTCCTTTGTACTCTTTTTGTAACTTTTACATTACCATAATCATTCTATCAGAACGATTTTTTTATTTCAATAAAATATTTTAATTCCATAATAAAAAACAGAAGAAGTCTTATTGACTTTTATGCCAATAAGGTTCCCTCTGTTTTGTGCAATGCACGCCTCCAAATATTGGAGGCGTGTTTCAGCTATTCCATGCAGCCAAAGAATTCATCTGCTTCCGAGGCGGCTACTGCGAACGACATAATCATTAAGAATATAAATGCTGCGCCGAGCACACATAAAGCTGATTTTACTGCCTTCATTTTTTTCACTCCCTTCAAGTGAATTTGCTATTGCATTTGTTAATTATACAACAATTTGCTCTGTTCTTCAATAAAAAGATTATTTATTGCAGGGTAATTTCATCAAATATTACAGAATTGTAATATTTGATAAAATATGTTAGTATTCATCTCGGTGATGAAAGTGAGTATGAATGAGATTTTTAATATGTATTTTGGAATAATAGAAGATGAGAGAGACCCAGCA
>JAGBAJ010000043.1 GCA_017939755.1 Clostridia bacterium
CACTCCTCTCATAATTAATATTTTAAGCCGTCAAACTTTAAATATTATATCATGTTTTGAGTGGGTATTTTTGTAACCTTTGCTCATCGCTATAAGCTTTCCTGTACCACGGGCATAGCCCGTGGTTTACCCTTAAAGTTAGAAAGAGCGGTAATCCATATCTATGGAATTACCGCAAAAACAAAACAAATCAGCCCTATATGTAGATAAGGTAATCGTCAATCTTAGGGAATCCGGATTATTCTTTTTCCAGTTTTTCGCACTTTTGATTGGCAACAGTGCAGGATGTTTTGCATGCACTCTGACACGATGCCTGACATTTACCACAGCCTCCTGTGACTGCTGATTTCATTAGCGTCGCAGAATTAAGGGTCTTAATGTGCTTCATCTTTCTCATCCCCTCTCTTATAATAAGCTTGGGTTTGTTTACATATACGCCCTGTGCGTATATTTGGCTGGGGTACTGTGATTCGAACACAGGAAATGTCGGAGTCAGAGTCCGATGCCTTACCACTTGGCGATACCCCAATATATTTTTTGTGTTCTAAGAACTCTATAAGAATATCATATTAATTTTTAAAAATCAATAATAATATTCCAAAAACTCTAAAATCATGTGTAGAATATTCACAATAGTGACATAATTATAGAGGGCGATTAATGACCAAATCGCCCTCTATAACTATGTTGATTTATCTGTGTTTTTTAATGACTGCCTCTAGTATTTTGCACTCCCAAATACACTGAAGGATCTACTTGATGATACATATCTCCTACGCACACTTCAAAATGCAAATGGGCGCCTTCGGATGCACCTGTATTTCCAGCAAACATTATTGCTGTATCAGCAGTTACTTTACTACCTATTTGAATTCCTTCTGCAATAGCACATCCATGGGCATACCTTGTATATATAGGATTTCCATTATCATCGTTTCCATGATATATAACTACGTATAATCCCCATCCTCCACCATATCCGCTACTATTAACATATACAACTGTTCCTTCCTTAGCTGCATATATTGGAGTATTTAATGGTGCATATATATCTAGTCCTTTATGTGGTGTTCCATGATATCCAGAAGTATCCGTTCTACCAGCTGGAGCGTATACTGAATTAACTCTATGTTCAATTCTGGTTGGCCAAGCCATTCCTCCTCCAGACATAACAGCTGGTACATATTCACCATTTAAATTTAGAGCTGCTTGCTCTGTAGCCTTTCTAACAGCTTCGTTTATTCTAACAATTTCTGCTTCTTTTTCTTCTATTTGCTGCTGAATTACTTTTTGTTCTTCTGTTAATGTCTCTACTTTTTGTCGACGCTCTAGTTTTTGATTTTCTAATTCATTTTGTTTTGCTATAATTATTGCCTTTGAATTGGATAATTCAACTTTAGAATTCTCTAATTCACTTTTTTGACTTTTTATTTCACTAATTAGTTTGTTGTCATATTCTGCAATTTGTTTAATTATGTCGTAATTTGAGACAAAATTAAATAATCCACCATTAAATAAAGCTTCTAAATATGTATTTCCAGATGTCATATATGCGGCTTCTAATCTTTCATCTAATAACTGCTCTTTTTCTTCTATATCTGCAATTTTTGCATCTATTGATTCATTTAATTTGACTATTCGATTTTCTAAATCTGAAATTTGATTTTGTGTGTCATTTATTGAAATACCTAACTGAGTAATTTCTTCCATCGTCTTTTGTTTTTCTTCTGATATCTTCTCAAGCTCTTGTCTGCTCTGTTCAATCTCATTTTGAACAGCTTTCTTTTGTTCATCAAAAGGCTCCGCATGTGTAATACTATATACAGAAATTACAACTACAATCATTATAATAAAAAATATCGTCTTCTTCATTACTAATAGTACCTTCTTCTCTCGTTTTTCTTTATTATATAATAATAAATTTTTACATACAATAGTTTGTGAAATGTTTTTGGAGGACACCTTTCAAAGTCACTTCTCAGGCTGTTTTTAGGGACACTGGAAAAAATCATCAAACTTGATGTTTTTTTCCAGTGCCCCTAAAAACAGTACTAAAGCTCAAATTGTGAATTATATAGCTCAGCATACGCTCCTTTTTTAGCTATTAATTGTTCATGATTTCCTTGCTCTATAATATTGCCATCCTTCATAACTAATATTAAATCAGCATTCTTTATAGTTGATAATCTATGAGCAATTATAAATGATGTCTTACCTTCTGTAAGCTTATCCATAGCCTCTTGTACTAGCTCTTCTGTTCTAGTATCAACATTTGAAGTTGCTTCATCTAAAATTAAAAATGGTGATTCTTCTATCATAGCTCTAGCAATTGTTAATAATTGCCTTTGCCCTGCTGATACACTATCATTTTCTGATAATAACGAATCGTATCCTTTTGGTAGTGTTTTTATAAAATGATGAAGTCCAACATCCTTACATACCTCTTCAATTCTCTCATCAGATACATCTTTCATATTATAAATAATATTCTCTTTAATTGTTCCTTCAAAAAGCCATGTATCTTGTAATACCATTGTAAATAAATCATGTATATTCTCTCTTGATAAATCTTTTGTAGATACTCCATCAATTTTTATATCACCTGAATTTATATTATAGAATTTCATAAGTAAATTAACCATTGTTGTTTTTCCTGCACCAGTTGGACCTACAATAGCAATTTTTTGTCCAGGATTTGCCGTGGCTGTAAAATTGTGGATTGTTGGTTTATCGTTATTATCATACTGAAATACAACATTTTCAAACTCGATTTTTCCTTTAACACTACGTTTATCTAATCGTTTTGTAATATATTTTTGATTATCCATTTCTTCTTCATCAACAAATTCAAAAACTCTTTCACTAGCTGCTGCTGTTGTTTGAAGTGCCGTTAATGCTTGAGCAATTTGAGATAGAGGATTTGTAAATAATCTTACATACACTATAAAAGCTACTATAACACCAAATGATATTTTTCCATTCATTGTCAATAAAGCTCCTACAATACACACTGCAACATATCCAAAGTTTCCAATAAATCCCATTAATGGTTGCATTAAACCTGATAAAAACTGGCTCTTTTGGTTGCTTTCGCATACTTTTTGATTTAGTTTGTCAAATTCTTCATTTGCCTTTTTCTTACCATTATATACCTTAACAACATTAAGTCCTGAGTACACCTCTTCAATATGTCCATTTAATTTTCCAAGCTCTACTTGTCTAGCAACAAAGTACTTTTGTGATTTTTTTAATATTAAACTCATTCCAAAAAAGCCAATTAAACTTGCTCCAATAGCAGTTAATGCCATAATATAATTTGTCACGAACATCATTATTATTGATCCAAAAAATAACGTTAATGATGTAACAAGAGTGCCTAATGACTGATTCATTGATTGTGCAATTGTATCAACATCGTTTGTTACCCTAGATAGTATGTCTCCAGTTTGATGTCTATCAAAATATTTTAATGGTAATTTATTTATTTTTATAGAAATTCTACTACGTAATTGTTTTGCAAACTTGTTTGACACATTTGTCATTTGAATTGCCTGTGTGTATGAAAAAATCGCACTACAAACATACATTATTACTAAGGTAATTGTTATTTGTTTTATTTTTTCTTTATTCATTCTAGGTTCAAGAATGTTTTGAAGAGATTGTGGCAATGTCATTATTTTTTCATATAAAAGGTTTACATTAGACATATCTCCGGACTGTACTTAGCTCAGTAACAAAAATGTATTGGTCTTCTATTGTAATTTTTTGACCATCAATTTCTACGTCTTTAAACAATATATCTTTCATAGATTCTGGAACTTTAAGATTAGTTTTATTTGCATTATATAATTGCCCTACACCTTTTATTAAAACAACTTTATCTTCAATACTAATAATTCTACCATTGTATGTAGATTCGCTTAAAAGTACTCTTAAAATGCTTTCTGGTATCTCAGCTATATACTTTAATGCATTAAATTCCTTCTTATCTTTTTCTCTTTTTACAGACTCTCCTTTATCAAATTCTGATTTTGCTACTTCCATAGTTTTAATGGTTTCGCTATATTTTTGTTTATCTTCTTCTGAGATTGACGAATTGGCTACAATTTTTTCCATATTTTCTTTTGAAAAATCTAGATTTATAATTTGACTAATTATAGATTTCATTTCATCACTCGTTATATTTTCTGAGATTTTTCCTGTTAAAGCATCTATATTGTCTTTGTTAATTTTTAAACCATCAGATATTTCATCTGTTAGCTTAGACAATTTATTTGGTGCTGTAATTGCTAGTATTGCACCAATAATTGCAAGAGCAAGGGCAATTGCAATAACTATTTTATATGATTTAAGCTCTAAGAATAATCTTTTAATTGCACTTTTAAAATCTTTTGCTTTTTCTGATGGAGCATTGCTTTTTCTTCCTGGTCCTCCAAATGCTTTCGGTCCATTTTTTGGAATCTTTGTTTCTTCATTATTAGCCATTTTCCAATTCCTCCTTTGATAATTGCGAAAGTGCAATTTGTTTGTACACATCACAACTATTTAATAATTCTTTATGAGTTCCTATACCAACAGCTTCTCCATCCCTTAAAACAATAATTTTATCCGCGTTCATAATTGTACCTATCCTTTGTGCAACTATTACGCTTGTCGCATCCTTGGTGTACCTTTTTAGCTCTTTTCTAAGTATAGAATCTGTTTTGTAATCTAGAGCTGAAAAACTATCGTCAAAAATATATATTTCTGGATTTCTTGCTATGGCTCTAGCAATAGCAATTCTTTGTTTTTGACCTCCTGATAAATTGCTTCCGCCCTGAGCTATATGAGTATCATACTTATGCTCCATTTTTTCAACAAAATCTTTTGCCTGAGCAACTTCAATTGCTTCTTTTATTTTACTTTCTGATATATCTCCCTTTCCATTATCACCATAAGCAACATTATAAGAAATAGTTCCATCAAACATAACAGCTTTTTGAGGAACATAACCTATTTTATTATGCAACGCTTCTTGTGTATAATCTTGAACATTTATACCATCAACAAGAACTTCACCCTCTGTAACATCATAAAACCTTGGTATTAAGTTTATTAATGTAGATTTTCCACTTCCTGTTAGTCCAATAATAGCAATAGTTTCGCCTTTTTCTGCTTTGAACGAAATATCCTTTATCAAATATTCTTCTGCGTCAGGATATTTGAAAGATACATTTTTAAACTCAATAGTACCAACTTGTTCAGTTTTACTATCTTTTATTTTTCCATCTTTAATAGTTATTTTTTCATCCAAAACTTCGTTAATACGTTTTGCAGATACTTGACCACGTGGTACCATCATAAAAATTAATGCAAGCATTAGAAACGACATTATAACTTGAATTGCATAAGAGCTGAATACAACCATATTGCCAAAAAGCTCTATCTTTTGTGTTAATACAGATTCACTTATAAGATTTGCACCAACAAAGTATACAGATAGTGTTAATATATTCATTATTCCAAACATTACAGGTTGCATTATTGCAAATTTCTTTTGATTAAATAATTGTAATTTTGTTAGCTTCTCATTAACATCTTCAAACTTTTGCTCTTGGTACTTTTCTGCATTAAAAGCTCTTACAACTCTAATTCCTGTTAAATTTTCTCTTGTTACGCCATTTATTCTATCTGTAAGCTTTTGAACAATCTTAAATCTTGGTATTACAATAACCATTAGTACAGCAACTACAGACATTAAAATAAGTACTGCAAAGCCTGTTAATAAACTCCATTCCCAGCTTTTGTTTAGTATTTTGGTAACTGCCCATACAGCTGTAATTGGAGATTTTATCATTAATTGTAAACCCATTGCAATCAACATTTGAATCTGAGTAATGTCGTTTGTACTTCTTGTTATTAAGCTACTAGTGGAAAAAGTTTTTACTTCATTTATAGCCATTCTTTGTACTTTGTCGAATAAGCTCTTTCTAATATTTTTTGAAAAATTTGCAGCTATAGTCGAAACCAAATATCCAACAAAAACCGCTGAAACTAAACTTCCAAATGCGCATAGCATCATATATGCACCATTTTTTAGTATTTCGCTCATTTTGCTGCCTTCTGTTTCTACCAACTTTGTTATTTGAGCCATATAGTCTGGCATTTTAAGCTCAAGCCATACTTGACCAACAATAAGTATCGTAGAAATTATAGCTAATATAATTTCCTTTTTGGTTAACTTTTTTAATAATTTTAGCATATTAATAGACTTCTCCTTTTATCAAATTAATTATTTTAACATGTTTCTGCTAAGTTTTTCTTCATCTTTTCTAGTATATTAACAAAATTTTTTAGCTCTGAATCAGATATTCCACAAACTATAGTTTTTTCTAGCTCTTCCATCTTCTCCCTATTTTTTATAAATATCTTTCTAGTATCTTCATTTAATATTATTTTTTTTGCTCTACTATCTTCATTAGATTGCACACGAATTATTAAATTGTTTTTTTCCATTGTTTGAAGTACTCCTGAGACAGTAGCTCTTCTTAATTTAAGTACCTGCTCTAAATCTCTTTGAAATATATCTTGATTTTCACTTCGTAGTATATAATCAATTATCTCCATTTGCGTAAGTGTTGGTATTTTTTTATTTTTCTTTAGTTCCATGCAATTCCCAGATATATTACGAATTACGAGTTTTTCTAACTTCTTTATTTGATACAATATTTGGTACTCTTCCATTGAATCACCTTCTTTAAATTATACATCATACATATTATTCTCAATATAGTAGATTGTCAATAGCCTTACATTTTTTTACATAAAATTCACAAAAGTGTTACTATTTATAATTAATAGAGTCTTTTAGGACTTAAAGAGATAGTATCAATTTATGTGTTTCTCCCAACTGCAAAGAATAAGTAATTGTTGCTTTGCTGTACGCTTACAACAGAACAAATCGGAAAATCGAAGATTTTCCGTGAATTTCCTGTGTATGTATTATCCGTAGCAAACTTCGTTACGCACGGCTAATCGATGTGCATCTGTTTTCGGCGAAGCTTTTTTTATACATTAGGAAAAGTCAGTATTACTTTCCTAATGTATAAAAAAGAATATTATCTGTTCTAGATAATATTCTTTTTTATGAATTATTATTTTGTAATTGATAAAATTTTGTATTTAATTACTCCTGCAGGTGCTTCTACATCAACCATTTGATTCTTTTTTGCACCCAATAGTGCTTTTCCTATTGGTGATTCGTTTGATATTCTATTTTGAGCTAAATCAACCTCTGTTGATCCAACGATAGTATATGATATTTCTTCATTAAACTCTATATCTAAAAGCTTAACTGTATTACCTATTTGCACTGTTTTTGTATCAATTTCTGATTCATCAATTATTTTTGCATATCTAATTTTGTTTTCTAATTCATTAATTAAATTTTCATTTTCAGCTTGAGCATTTTTTGCTTCATCATACTCAGAATTTTCTGATAAATCTCCGAAACCTAAAGCAACTTTTATACGCTCTGATATTTCAGCTCTTTTTTCTGTTTTTAAATAATCTAACTCTTTTTCTAAATTTTCAAAACCTTCTTGTGTTAATATAACTGCCTTGTTTTCTTCCATATGCTCTCTTCCTTTCTTTGTCTTTATGTTTTCTTGTTTTGATATTAAATCCCAGTCATCTTAATCCTTTTTTTTATTTTTGTCAAGTTTTATACTGCTTTTTATAAAATTATTTTTTAGCTCTTTTGGGCTAAGCTTTGTACTAGACCCGAGTAACGTTTTTATAATACATTTGTCCTGTTTTTGTATTATTCTAGTATCAATATATTTGTTGTATATTATGTAACTTTCATATAATTTGTTTTTGTCGTATTCCATTGGATCTAAATATTCATTATTATTTATATAATCTATTTCTATTCTTTCAATAATACTTCCTTGAAAACTATTTTTCATTAGTAGATTTTGTGGATTTAAATTTATAATAATACAATTTCTATTTATATAAAATTCTTCAAAAAAATTGCTACTATAATCCATGTTTATAAGGATTTTCGCCTTTTTCAAAGCTTTTTTTTTGTTATTGGAAATTGAGTACGCTATATTATCTCTTTCTAATTTACTTTCAATTCTCTTTATTTTTCTTATTTTATCAGTAATAATGTTAATGCTCTTAAATTCTTTGCTTAAGTCACTTAAAATATTGTAATCAACTTCTTTACAAAAAGCTATATATAAATCTTCCTGAATAAAGTTACTACCAATCATTTGTTGCATACTTTTTATAATATCTATAATCATATATTTCATTAATAATTTTCCAGAAAAAAAGTTATTATACTGATTAGATACAACATTGTTTGAAAATAATATTTTGTTATTTTTTGTAATTTTAATTATCTTCTCATACACTTTTTTATTTATTACTTTTCTATTTATTTGGACAAGATGTTTGCATTGACCTATATCAACAATATTATACCTAAATAGTACTCTATTTAGCCATCCAGCATACATTTTTTCATACTTAATATAATATATATCATTATTCATAAAAAACACCTACAATAATAATATGTAAGTGTCTTTTATTTATTATATTATTTTAATATTTTCTTTGTTACAACATCCCAAATTTCTTTATCTTCATTTCCATTTTGCCAGAATCCAGCTCCCGCTAAATTATATTCATTAATTAGATTTAATTTTTCTGTTATTGATTTTACATCTTCAACCCACATTTTATATGTATATCCATCATTACTAACATACTCAATATAATTTTGCTTCGAATCTTTTAGCCATTCTTTTGTTGTTGCTCTATCTACATGCTTTTGCTGATCCTTCATTGCTATGTTATAAGATTTCTCTATTTGTCCATTACTATTAATTTTCCAAAGTTTCGAATAGAATGGTATACCTAGTATAATTTTGTTTGGATTAACTCCTTCGTTATTAATAAACTTTTTAACATTTCTTTCAACCCAGTAATATGCAGCATTGCTTCCTGGTTCCTTAGCTTTGCCAGAAGTTTGATCATATGCCATAAATACTATATAATCCGCAACTTCTCCTATTACTCTCCTGTCATAACATAAAGACCATGTATCTGACCCATCTGGTTCTGTTACATCAACAGATAATATTGCATTTCTTTGTGCTAATCTTGGTTTAAGCTCTATTATAAATCTAGAAAGACAATCCACGTCTTCTTTGTACATACTTTCAAAGTCAAGATTAATTCCATCTAAATTGTATTTATCCACATAGTTAACAATTTGATTTATAACATCTTGTCTTTTTTTATAATCTGTAATCCAGTTTGAAAAAGCCTTCATGTCTTCAGCTGTAGTTGACTCATTTGCCAATCTTGGCCATAGCATGTAGTTATTTTCTTTTGCCCATGCAAAATATTTTTCTCCATCTTCTCCTACTTTTTCATTAACAATATCTTCTCTCATAAAGAAACAAGTTGGTGAAACTGCTGTAACGCCATTATATTTAGTATCGGCTTCAACTTTTGGAACTTTACCATATTTTGAATCATAAAAATCCCATACAAGACTTATTTTTTTATTATTAACCTGTGTTTTATATTCAGAAACATTGATATCCTTTATGCTTTTGCTTGGTATATATCCCAAAGTTCCATTCTCGGTTCTAACATATATCCAATCTTTTGCAATATTTTCCTCAAATTCATTTAGATACTTCGTAGCCTTGTCCAATATTGACTTTGAAGGTTTCTTATTTATTGAATTATCCACTTTTTTAGGTTCATCCTCGATTTTGATGTATACTTTGGCATTGCCATCTATTCTTTCAATTGTTCTTGAAAATAAGTTTGGTTTACTTTTAACAGCTACCTTTGAAGTTGTAACACCCGTTTTGATATCTCTGTCTAACGATTTTATTACTACGCAATCTGTTACTTCATTATATTTTACTTCGATATTATACGCTTCTTGTAAGCTTGTGATTGGTACATAATATAAGTTGTCCTCTTTAATTATTTTCTTTGTACTTTTTTTATCATTTAGTTCTAACGTGTTATTTTTTATATCAAAACACGCATAATATTTATCTTTTGCTACAACAACTACATTATACTTTTCATCAATATATATATTTTTATCATAATAGTTTTTTATGTCATCTATAGAAAGGTAAATTTCATTTCCTTCTCGTATTATTTTTCCTTTCATTTTAGCTGTTACATTAGTATAATTAATTACCAAGTTTGTTTTATCTTCATATCCTGTTTTTTTATAATTTGGTGCTATATATAAGCAAATTGCAACAAATGTAATAAATAGTAGCACCAAAATTATATTTCTTATAACTTTCATGTTTACTCCCTAAATTTCTCTATTTATTTTTTCCTAATAATTCATACATGTTTGATTTATACTTTTCAACTCCTGGCTGATCAAATGGATTAATTCCAAATAACATTCCAGACATAGCACATGCTTTCTCAAAGAAATATATCAATTGACCCATAACAATTTCGTCCAAATAATCTACATTTATAACAATATTTGGAACATCTCCATCAACATGTGCTTGTATTGTGCCTTCCATAGCTTTTTTATTAACATATGATAATTTCTTTCCAGCAATGTAGTTAAGTTCATCTAAATCCTCTTCGTCATATCCTATTACGATATCTGAATTTGGATTTTCTACGTTTATTACTGTTTCAAATAAATTTCTTCTTCCTTCTTGAACATATTGTCCCAAAGAATGTAAATCTGTTGTATATGTAACTGATGATGGGAAAATTCCTAAATGCTCTTTTCCTTCGCTTTCACCAAATAATTGCTTCCACCACTCAGCAAAATAGAATAATTTTGGCTCGTATGAAGCTAAAATCTCAATATTTTTATCATTAGCATATAGTATATTTCTTACAACAGCATATTTATAACATTCATTATGTTTTATATTGTCATCGTTGTATGTTTCTGCTGCACATTTAGCTCCAGCCATTATATCATCAATATTTATTCCAGCAACACACATCGGCAATAAACCTACTGCTGTTAATACAGAGTATCTTCCACCTATGTTTTCTGGTATTGATAGTTTAACATACTTTTCTTGCATTGCTATTTTATATAGTGCACCTTTTCGCTTTGTTGTTGTTACAAAAATTCTATTTCTTGCTTCATCAATTCCGTATTTATTTTCCATTAAATCTCTAAATATCCTAAATGCTATAGCAGGCTCTGTTGTTTTCCCAGACTTTGAAATTACATTTATAGAAATGTCTTTATCTGATACATAATCTATTATTTCGTTTATGTATGTTGGATTTAAGTTATTTCCAACATATATTATTTCTGTACTTTTTCTTTCATATTTATTTGTTAGTGCATCAATAACAGCTCTTGCCCCCAAATATGATCCTCCAATACCTATAACAATAAGAACATCGGAATCTGTGTTTACTTTTTTTGCAATTTTCTTTATTTTTTCAAACTCCCTTTTTTCGTAATTTATAGGCAAATCTATCCAACCGGTATAATTATCTTTATCCTCAATATTTTTATTTAATTCTTTATGCACTTTTTTTACCTTTTCTGAGTATGCATATATTTCTTTATCTGATATTCCTGTATATTTCCAATCAATTTTTATATTATTATCCATTTGAATTTACTCCTTTCCGCTCTTTTGTACACATATATAATATATTAACTAAATAACAAATTCAAGTTATTTTAATTTATTTTATGATAGGTCTATTTTTATTGTTATTATTCACAGCCAAAAGATATTCTCAACAAAGTAAAAGGCATAATGTCAATTTATAATGTGGCGTTGAGGTGAAAATCAACAAATTAGAAAATATATATTTTACAAACGTGTCTAGCAATAAAAATACACCTATATTTAGACTTTGCCATAATATTCTTTATTATGGTTTACTAAACATAGGTGCATTTTCGTGTTATGTTTTTTATATTTTATTAATTATTTGAGTTGCTATTTTCTTGTTGTTTGTCAGAATTTTGTTGTTCTCCATTATTTGCTTCATTGTTAGAGCTTTGTTGCTCATCAGTTTGCCCATTATCTTGTCCACTATCCGAATCTGAATTAGCATTTACTTTCTTGTTATTTTCCTTATTATTTGAATCTTGTTTATTTCTATTAGGATCACCGTAAATATCTATAATATTTACTTTCATAGGATCCCCACTCGTAAGTATTGCATTTAAATAGTATAGAGTCTCATTGTCTTCATATATACTATAAATATCATATGCTTCTAAACCAACTACAGCATTTGTTTTTGGATCAATTAATCTATATGTTGTTTTAGTTGTTTTCTCGTCAACAGCAACACTATTACCAAATACAACAACATCTAGACCCTTCTTTAAGTCGTTAATTATTAAAACCGGATTTCCTACTTTACTTATATTGCATCCAATAATATCATATTGTGGTACAACTAATATATCACCTTCAATAGAAGCTAATCCCCATTTTCCACTATCATTTTTTATTGGAATATATTTATTACTTAATATAAATCTTGATGTTGTTTCGTCACCATATGATTCTGGGTTCTCAATACCTATATATTTATATTCACTTTTTAAAACTGTAGAGTATTCTATGCCATTGTCGCCTTCTTCAATTTTAATAACTCCATATCTGTCGCCTTCTTTTATTAGATAGAACTTTCCATCCTCACTTAATTGTGTAATAGAATCGTATCTTGGATCTAATACCTTAGAAACACTTCCTTCGCCCTCAAGGTTCATCTTCAAAATACCAACTTTTTGATTATCTGATGCTGTTACTATTAAACATCCTAGGCTCTCTATATATTCAATCTTAGAATATTTACAGCTTAAGAAATAACTTCCTTGCTTATAGTTCCAATAATCAGCTATACCATATTCTTCTGTACCATTTTTTATAAGTACATATCCATGCTTCAATAATTTTTTATTATTAAAACTAGCATCCTCACCTGTGACTGCAGCATCTCCAACTTTAGATTTTGCAATTGATTCCAATCCATCAATTGATAAAATTGAAACATTCTTATTCTTTTCGTCGTAAGATATTGTTACGTTAAAACCTAATTCAATTGCATCCGAACGAGCATAAATTTCGTTATTTACGTAGCGAACACCATCTTCTATTGAAAAATACTGATATTCATAGTCGTTTAATAATTCCATTTGGCTATCTTGCTCTGCATTTTTTTTGTCTTTGTTCATTTCCTCTTTTATTGCTTTATTATCTGTAACTTTATATATCTTGCTTGAATTTGAAATATATGATGTATATTCATTATCTGTTTTTATATAACATTTTGTAACATCTTCTCCTCCGCCATTAAATTCGTCATTATAGAATCCAACGTTCAACATACTAGCTAAACCTTTAACTGATATATATATTTTGCCATCTTCTGTTTTAACTAAATTATTTTTATCCTGCATTAAGAACAGCTCCGAAGAAAATTTCGTTTCTTTATTATCAATTTTTAATTGTAATGTGTTTTTCTTTTTTATGGTTGAATATATCCATATAACTACAACTATTAATAGTAATATTATAATTGAAAAAATAATAACCTTAGTTAATTTTCTTTGTTTCTCATCACTTTCTTTTTCAACATTTTCATCAATTAAGTTCATTCTTTTCTCTCCTTTTCTTTGGTCCTTCTCTATAGATATTTTATCTAATGCGTATATTTTTGTCAAGAAAATTAGTTATTTCTTTCTTCGTAAAATCCATCCGTTTTTTACTTCAATTGGTAACTCCATTTTTACACTTTGTCCAGCTTTTCCAGGATTTACATATGGAATCTGCTCATCTGTTTCTGAATCCCATAGTTCTTTAATTTCAAATTTAAATGGCTCTAATTTTCCTGGAATAATAATTTCCATTTTGTCTCCAACCATTAATTTATTTTTTATTTCAATGATAACTTTGCTTCCTGATGAATCTATAACCTTTCCACCATATTCAAAATTTGGATTGTATTGCTTGCCTTCATACTCCTGAAAATCTTTGTTATTTCTATCATTAAAGTAGAAAGTTGTTAAGCCTCTTGTTTTCACTTTTTCTAACTCTGCTAGATATTTTTTATAATCATAATGCTCAGGATCTGCCATGTAATCATCAATAGCATTTCTATATGCATTTACAACTGAAGCTAAATAGTATTCTGTTTTTAATCTTCCCTCAATCTTTAAACTATCAATTCCCAAATCGATAATTTCCGGAATTTCTTTTATTAGGCATAAGTCTTTTGAAGAGAATATATATGTTCCTTTGTCATCATATTCAACAGGCATTAAGTTTCCTGGCTTATTATGCTCTTCTACATAAACGTTATATTCCCATCTGCAGCTCTGTGCACAATCACCTAAGTTTGCACTTCTTCCAGCTAAGAAATCGCTTAAGAAACATCTGCCAGAATATCCAAAGCATATTGCTCCATGAATAAACATTTCTGTTTCAAGATCATCTGGAATTGTATCAACAAGTTCTCTAATTTGATTTTTATTTAACTCTCTGGCCAAAACCACACGTTTTGCCCCATTTTTGTACCAAAAGTTTGCACTATGACCACTAACAATATTTGCTTGAGTGCTTATATGCATATCAACATCTGGTGCTTCCTTTTTCAATACTTCAAGCACGCCACCATCAGCAACTATAATACCATCTACTTTTAAATCATTAAGCATTCTAGCCTGCTTTGCCACTTCTTCATAGCGATCATCCCACGCATATATGTTAATTGTAGTATATACTTTTTTTCCTAAACTATGAGCATATTCGATTGTTTTAGCTAAATCAGCATCATCTATTTCTGCTCTTGTTCTTAAAGATAATGATGATGTGCCTACATATATAGCATCTGCACCATATAAGAAGGCAGTCTTGGCCTTTTCAAATGACCCTACAGGGGCTAACAATTCTGGTTTTTTCATTTATAATTCTCCTTTTATCTATCTTTTGTACAATTATATCACAAGAGAGCCTTAATTTCTACATATTTATTTTTTGCTATATTTTAATTTAGTAGCTAAGCCCCCTCTAATATGTCTTTCAGCTTTATTTTCATCTAGAATCTCTCTAACCTCGCGAGCTAAAATTGGATTAATTTTTTCAAGCCTCTCTGAAACATCTTTATGTACTGTGCTTTTACTTACACCATACTTTGCAGCTGTTCCCCTTACAGTATCTTTTGAATCTATAATATAATGTGCAAGTTCAATTGCACGATCTTCTATTGAAATACTTCTCATGTAAAAACCTCCATACGAATAATTTTGTTTAATCTTATTCGCACGAAGGTTATATTAGAACTTTGATTTTTGTGCATTCCACCTGCTTGTTTTCATTAGTTTATGTGATTTTTTAGTGAATTATCAATTTGAGTTAAATTATTTATGAAATTTCTAACAGCTTTAGTAGACTTAATATTTCCTAATATAGGAATCATTCCTGTGTTTTGTAACTTTAATGAATTTGCTCTATTAATTTGTATTACACGTTTTAGCTCATTATTCTTTTCTTGAACTAAATTAATTTGTGCCTTGCTAAAGAAATGCTTCTTCTCTTTTGACAGAGCTATTTGCGGCAAATTACGCTGTTGCTCTATTTTCTCCTTTGTTTTTTGATTCAATACTTTTTGATCTATCATTTCATTTATTTTTGCATTTGTTTCAATATCCTTTAAATATATTTTTAATTCAGATATACAACTAACATCCTCTTCAGTTTTAACATATGCATATATATCTGATAAACCATCTTCAAGTGTAGTATATGAACTACTTGAAAATTGTGATTCTGTTAAAATAAGCTGTTCTTTTAAACTTATATTGTCAAGTTTCGCTTGTTTTAATTTAGCTTTACCTATTAGCTTACTAAAGAAAGAACACTTTTCGTTTTCAATTTCTTTTCTCTGTTTATCCAATTTTTTTAATTTAGAATCAGTAATCATTTTTCGAATGTTTTTATTGAAGCATACCATAAATATGCTCTTCATTTCTTCACAATATTCATTTACAATATTTTTATCATTAGACAAACTCCTTGTGTCATTAAGAGTATCATTTAATCCATTTAATTTATCAATGTCTTCTTCTTCTATATTTTTCTTAAGAGCAAATACACTTTCTTTTATTGAATTGATATTTGCATTAATAGAATTATCATTTATTTTATCTATGTTTAGCTCAATAGATGTACTATTTGCTAAATCCATCATTTTTGATTCTTCAGTCTTTAGTTTATAGTATGTCATTTCTAGATTATCTATAACGCTTTTTAATTGATCACTCACAAGAGCCCTTGCTTTTTCTAATTTTTTTAGTAACTCCTCTTGCTCTTTATTTTCATCATCATCTGATTTTGCAATTTTACTGTTTTTGATAGTTTGCTCTTTTGATTCTATATCCTTTTGTATGCTCTTGATTTTTTTAACTTCAGCCTTAATGGTATCTTCACTATCTTGATTCACTTTCTTAACCAATTTTTTTTCATCTTTTGTATTCTTGTTCTTAACTTCTAATTTACTCATACTCATCTCTTCTTGATTTACAATTTTAATTAATTTTTTTAGAATATCATCATATGAAACATTATTCAAATCTATTTTTTCTATCAATTTATCTTTAAGATTATATTGACACAATTTTTTGTAGTATTTTACGAATATTTCATAATTCGAAAATAATTTTCCCATTACAAGAAATTGCTCCATTACATCGTCATTCTCTTTATATTCTAAACCAACTCTAGAAATATTGCTTAATTTTTGCAATAAACTTTCTGAGCTTTTATATTCTTTAGGTAACAAGCTACTTCTTAGGAAATTTTCAAAATCTTTTTTTGAATTTATTTCTATCTGTTTATCCTCATATCTCATTATGTAACTGCACTCATTGTCGTTATCTATTTTTTGTAGCTTTAACTTTTGACCATATATTTCTAATAACATGTTTATTAAATACATAATGTCTCTATCTTTTGGAGTTGAGCGTACCATTGCAGCATATATGTATTGTTTGTTAATAATTATTTTTTCTTCTTTGGATTGTGCTCTAGACATTTCTAATAAATATTTTATCATTACCAATGATAATCTAGCTAAACCATCCTTTACAAAGAATTTTCCATCATCCTCATAAAGCATAATTGTGTTATTATGCTTTAAACTTGATTGATCTAATTTTTTTAGTTCCCTGTAATAATAATTTGGATTTTCAAAATACTTAGTAATAATCTCATCCGTTTTTTCATTATTAGAAAATATTTCAATCCATGTTTTATTATCTAATTTGATGTTGTCTGTTCCAAATAAATTATTAAGTTTAAAATGCTTTTCCTTAGGAATTGTTAAATCCTTTTGATTTAAAAACTTTAAATCTTCAAGTGGTATTTTTTTTTGAATACTATTTGCTTTTATTTGTAATTCCGCTGGCAAATTATTAACATCTAAACCTATACTATTGAAAAAGCTTCTTTTTTGTAAAGATATTTTTTGCATAAATTCTACGACCTCATTTCAACTTTTGTTTCATTCTTAAGTATCCCAATTCAAACCATTCATTGTAAGCTAAGTTTAACCTAAACAATAATCGTGGTTTTGCTCCAGCTCTATTCTTGTCTACTACACAAGCATAATATCTTACATCTGGATTTTCATATATTTTTAAATCTTTGTACTCTTTTGATTCTTCTACCTCTGAATATTCATAGTCTTTATATGAATCACTTGTGATTTGTTTAAACAAACAAAGTGTATCTAACACTTCTTTTATTGTTCTACTTGCCGCCATATCATTAATTGTAAGATTTAATGGTGTCGTTGTGCTTTCTAATAATTGCAAAGTAGATCCTATAAATATTTTAAATTTTTGAGCCATATTAGACAATATCGTTGCTGTTTTCTTTATTTCATCACTACTACCTATGTGTTCAATATCATTTTTTAGTGTATCATAAAATACGTACTCAACTGCCTCTTTATAATAATAATTTAGTATTATTTTGTAAAGGTCATCATTTGTATGCTCTGCAATATGCATAAAACATATTGGATTATTATTTTGTTTTCCTAGCCAATCTGTAAGTTTAATTACCTTATTAAATTCAGAAGAATATTTTGCTAATTTTTTAACAAAATGTTCATGCGATTCTCCTTCTTCTTTTAAAATATACCCTTTTTCATCAACTTTTACTTCCTTAGGATTATCAGGTCTATACTTAAATTCTAATAATTCACCTTCTGAAACTCTAACTTTACATCCTATTTCTTTCTGAAGAGTAGGATTATTAATAATTGTTGTTATAAGACACAATTTCATTTTTTCTTCTGACATCTCATTAGAAATAATTAATACTTTCTTCTTTTTGACAAATGCTATATGTGCTGCTAAATTGATTGTAAACCTACTTTTACCAGAATTTGATGGCATAGCAAAAGACATTGTTTCTCCCAATCTTATACCTTTAAACACTTCTGTAAGTATTTTAAATGGTAAGTCAATTCCACTTGTAAGTGTATTTTCTCCAGCTAATAAAAAGTCTGTAACTTTGCTATTCAATCTACCTTCGCTTATTCCTCTTCTAACGCCTGCCTCTGAAACTATGTTTTCCAATTCATCAATTGTCATATCTTTGTATCTTTTATAGTCTTTGATTCTAAGTATTTCTTCTTGGATTTTTTTAGTTGGTGCAGATAAATAGTATTTTTTCAATAAAAATAATTTTTTTATCTTCACAAAGATGGAATCAATATTGTAATTCTTTTGGCTAACTTCTGCTTTTATTCTTTCCTTATATTTGTATATTTCTTCAGAGGTCTTTGGGTATGTAAATGCTCTTTTTATATTCTCTGGTGTATATGATCCACCTTCTGTGAACAAAACGCTCTTATACGCGTTTAATGCCATTGGATCTGAAAATTGACTATCTTCATATGATAAATAATACTTTGCCACTGATTTTGGATTAGCTAATAACAATCCAACATATACATTTTCTAATTTTTCATTTACTAATTCTATAGGATATTTTTCCTCAACTACTTTCGCAGCACTCAATTTAAAACTCCTCCTTGGTATATTATTTTATTAATTTCCATTTGCTTAACGGCCAAAATCTTAATACCGCTCTTCCTTCTATTTTATCTATAGGAATACATCCAAACCTTCTACTATCTCCAGAAACTGATCTATTGTCACCTAAAACATATATATAACCATCTGGTACTACTATATCTGTAAAGCATCCGTCTGCAGATGTCGTTTCTGTGCCCGAATCTAAGTATGGTTCATCTAATTTTTGATCATTTACATATACTACTCCATCTTTTATTTCAATATGATCGTTAGGTAATCCTATAACTCTTTTTATATAACTTGTTTCTCCAAATAGAGAGATAGCTGACGAAATATTTGCAAAGAAGCCTTTATTTACCTCATTATATATAGCAACTGGATTGTCCTTATTTGCACTTGCCTTGGTTATATATGTTGTTGTTGGAGCTTCAAATGTTATAATATCACCTTTTTTAGGATATTTATTTATTTCTATTCCGATTCTACTAACCCAAAGACGTTGTCCATCTTTCAATGTTGAATCCATAGAAGCACCACTTACGACCGTTGGAAAACCAACAAACGATTTAATTAATGCTACTACTATAAGTGCTATTAATATACATACTAACCATTCAAAAACTTCTCTTCCTTTATCTGAATTCATATAAAATTCTTCCTTTCATTTTCTATCGTGCACTAAACAACATCATTATACACTTAAATTTTTCCTTGCACAAGAACAAATCTGAAAAATCAAAGATTTTTCAGTAAATTTGTTCAGGTGCATGTATTATCCGTAGCTCAGCTTTGCATAAGATATCTGTAGCTCATTTCATTCGCACAGCTATCTTGATTTCATTCGCACAGCTATCTTAACTTCGTTGCGCACGGCTAATCGATGTGCATCTGTTTTTGCGAAACTTTTTTATTATACAAAAGCATTGTAACATATGAATTTTGACATTCCACTTCGGACGCTTTGCTATTTTAATTTTGATTTACAATCAAAATTGAAATACCTTGTTTCACTCTAAAATCCATATGTTACAATGCTTTTAATTTTATACTATTAAGTTGTAACAAATAATTTATAAACTATTTTATTAATAAACTAAATACTTTAGGTATAAAAATTATACCACCAACAATAGCAATGTTTAAAGCCAGTACAAGAACTGCACTTGCCGAAATGTCTTTTGCTCTTTTAGCCATTTCATTCTTTTCTCTAGTATACATATCTACTACAGTTTCAATTGCAGTGTTCATAAGTTCAGCAAATAACATTATGCCTATTGAAAATATACAAGCAATCCATTCATAATTATTAATTTTAAAAACAAAGCCACATACAATTATAACTACTGCCACCAATATATCAATTTTTAAATTTTGCTCTGTTTTTATTGCTTTAACTAATCCACTTAATGCACATATAACTGCATTTTGACATTTTTCATTTTCTAATTTCATAAAAACCTCTATTACAACTTACACTTTTTTTTGGACTTCTTTATATCTTTTTATTTTCATAGTTGTGGTCATTTCAAACTCGCCATTTTTTATTTCGAGTTTTTTAACTGCTTTATATGATGTTAACTCTTTATTTACTTCTTTAACTATTTGCCATATGTTATCATAAATTTCATCATCAGATAAGTTATCTTTTCCTATTTTCTCTTCTAGCTCTGGAATATTTGGTAAAACCCTTGCAGTAATAATTAACTCTTTACTATCGTCTTGTTTTTTTCCATATACCAGACATTCTTTAATTTCTGTATGCTTTTTTAAAAGCATCTCAACTTCTTCTGGATAAATATTTTTTCCATTTTGTGTTACAATGACATTTTTGCTTCTTCCTGTAATATATAAAAATCCTTCTTTATCAAGATATCCCACATCACCAGAATTAAACCAACCATCTTCAGTAACAACAGCTTTTGTAGCTTCTTCATCTTCATAATATCCAAGCATAAGTGTTTTGCTCTTTATAAATACTTCACCTTCACCATTTTCGTTAGGGTTATTTATCTTAATCTCCGCACAATTAACTGCCTTTCCCACTGAACCAACTTTTGTATCATAATCTGGTGTTAGTGCAGATATTGGGGCCGTTTCTGTTAATCCATATCCTTGAAGGAATGTAATTCCTATATCTTGCACCCACTTACCTACTTTTTTATCTATAGGTGCTGCTGCAGATACTATAATTCTTAACTTTCCTCCAAAATTATCAAGAATTTCTTTAAATACTCTACGTTTTAAATCTATACCAACCGTTCTTATTGCATTTGTTACGTGGATCATGGAATTTACTATAGCTGACTTACCACTTTTCATAATTGACTTGTTAACATTTTTATGAATATTTTCAACAAGAATTGGAACAGCAAGCACTGCTGTTGGTTGTGACTCTTTCATATTTGGTAGTATGTGCTTTAACCCTTCACATATTGCAATTGAACCACCAAGTGCAAATGGATACAAAAATCCTATTGTAGATTCATATGAATGATGTAATGGTAAAACAGAAAATAGTCTATCTGATTCTCTTAAATCTACATATGCACTACAAGCGTTTATGTTGCTAGCAAGATTTCTGTTGCAAATCATAACCCCTTTTGATTGTGATGTTGTTCCAGATGTAAAGAATAACACTTTAAATTCATCTGGATCAATTTCAATATTTATAAAAGAATTATCTCCACTTTGAACCAATTTTTTTCCTTCTTCCATAACATGGTTCATTCCAACATCTCTGCCTTTAACCTTATTGTTTGAATTCATTTGTATAAAATACTTAACCATTGGAACACTATCTTTTACCTTATCGATTTGATCTTTCAACTTTGCAGAATATATAACTGCGCTTGCTCTGGATCTTTTAATTAAATTTTCTATTTCATTAACTGGAAGCTCCTTATCTAATGGTACAGCGATACCTGCACCACATAGTGCAGTCATATATGAAACATACCAACCATAAGTAGTTTGACTAATAATTACCAATCTTTCATCTTTTAAATTTAAATATTTAGTTAATCCTGTGCCAAAATTAATAACATCATCACAAAATTGCTTATATTTAAATTCAGTATATGGCTCCTTATGATCAAGTTTTTCTAAAAATAGTGTGTTTTCTGCATATTTTTCTTTACTATTAAGAAAAGCCTCTTTTATAGTCTTAAAATGTGTTCCTTCATATTGTTTTTTATCTTTTTTTGCCTTTTCTGTTTTTTCTCTTTCTTTTTCTAAGTTAATTTCTTCAACATTTTCCATTTCCTTAAATTTGAATTTTGGAAATTTAAATTTTGGCATTTTAATATCTAATCCCATGTTAACCTCCATTCCTTCTTAGTACAAATCAAATATTTAAATAATCTCCAGCTGATTTTTTCTTTGCTTCTTTATATATATTCCCATCTTTTTTTGATAGCTTAATATCTTTTATGTCATCCACCATACATACTTTGTATTCAGAAAAGCCCTTATTAATTATTGGATGTCTTAAAATTCTATTTGGTGCTCTTTCCACTATATCCTTTGAAAACGCAATGTACGAATATTTCTCATCTTCAAATGGAGAACTACCATCTTTTAACTTTTTATGTATTTTGTTTCTTTGAATTCTACATGCAAATTGACACCAATCATCTTGTGCCAATTTGCACTCTTTTTCATGCGGACATGGCACTATAATGTGTCCATTTTTATTTAATAGATAATTTCTAATATGTATTATATTTGAATATCCCCTTGGGGTACCTGGCTCTATTATAACAAGAACCTTTTTTGTTGCATTCCATAATTTTTCTATAACAACGTCCACCTTGTTTTTTGGCAATTCATTTATCATGTACGAAGTTATTACCAAATCCTCCTGATTATCGATACTATCTGTAATTGCATCAAACTGCTTCCAGATAACCAAGTTTGAAATATCAGAGCTTTTCATCAATTCTTTACCAATATTGATCATTTCTTGCTCTCTTTCAAGACATGTATATCTCTGAAAATTGTAATTGTCATACATTGCCCATATTGCTGCACCAGTTCCAGCTCCAACATCAAGAATAGAATTTATTTCAAATTTATTTATGTCAAATATATTACCCATAACACTAGCAACAACCTCATATGTTGCAGGCATTCTAGATAAGGCATATGCTATTGCTTCGCCAGTGCTTGTAACTAATCTTTTTCCATCATTGTCGTTTTCTCTATATTTCTTACTTATAGCTTTGGCATTTATATCTATTTCCTTAATATTATTATTTCCTCGTACTAAAGATTCTATTGCTTCAGTTAATTCTCCCGAAAAAGGCATATACTCCTCCTACTAAATTTATCATAAAAACATATTTTTTTAAACCTTTTTTAATTATTTTTTCAATTTATACTATGGTTAAAATCTTATATTTCATAGCTGTATATCCATACAAGGATTTCAAGATGTGAATATTAATACTATGTTAAAAATCAAAAAATAGGATATTAATGCAATATTAATACCCTAAGTGTATTGTTTTTCATTCTATAGTTTATACCACTCTGGTATCATAAATAGGTTTGTTCCAAGCACTCCTAGTACAACATATAATACTAATGTAATAACAATACTTATTATACCCAATACAAGACCAGCAACACCAACTTTATTTTTTTCAAATATAACACTTAAAATTCCAAATATTACTGCTCCTATAGCTGTTATAACTGATATGATAATAAAACACATTGTTACAAGAGATATAATTCCAAATACAAGTGATGTTACCCCAAGAGCTACTCTTGGCTCTGCGTTTGATTGTTGATTTACTTGATTATCCATAAAAAAATCCTCCTTCCACAATCTAACATTATTATACTAAAATTTACAATACATTGTCAAATTACGAATTTGCGATTTCAATATTTACTCTCTTTCCTTTAATTGTATTACCATTCATTCCAGATAAAACTTCTTCGATGTAATTTGTTGGAATTTCAACAAATGAAAAATTATCTAGTATGTTTATCTTCCCAACTTCTCTACCTGAAATTGCTGTATTGGATGAAATACTTCCTATAATATCTTTAGCCATTATTTTATCCTTCTTTCCTAGGCTAAAGAATAATTTAACCATACCATTTTCATCTGTAGCATAATTGTTATTTGTTTTTCCTTCTATGTTTCTTCCATTTATTATAGAAAACATTGCCCTTGCTATATCAGCTAGGTCTTCGTTTCTATTTGAAATAAATTTATCAAATACATCAGATTTGTTATATTTTTGCTCTGATATTACTCCTTCAATCTTCTTGATTAATTGAGCATCTTTTATTTTATTTATTTCTGTTATTGTAGGAATATTTTCAAATTTAATCTTAGTTTTTGCATACCTTTCAATCTCTTGAAGTTTATTTTTTTCTTTGCCCACAACATAAGTAATAGATTTTCCCACATTTTTATTTCTTCCTGTTCTACCAATTCTGTGAACATAATATTCATTCTCTTGTGGAATATCATAATTTATTACTAAGTCTAGATTAGCAATATCTATACCTCTTGCAGCTACATCCGTGGCTATTAATATTTTAATATCACCATTTTTAAACTTCTTTATTGTTCTATCTCTTTGATCTTGTTTGATATCTCCATGAATTGCCTCTACATTGTATTTATTGCTTTTTA
The DNA here is from genome assembly GCA_017939755.1 of Clostridia bacterium. Taxonomy (GTDB): domain Bacteria; phylum Bacillota; class Clostridia; order TANB77; family CAG-508; genus CAG-492. The sequence continues at coordinate 24,759 of JAGBAJ010000043.1, forward strand.
AGTAATCATATAACTGATCCACCTTTTTCTTTGTATTACAAAATACTATTAATTTTTCTGGATTATATAAATCTATAGCTCTAGTTGTAATTTCGTCTTTCATGTTGTTCTTTGTTTGATATGCTATTTGATCAATATTGTCCACTGTTAGTGCTTTTGCTTTAATTTTTATCTTTTTAGGCTCTTTTAAATATTTTTTTGTAATGTCCATTATCTTTTCATTCATTGTGGCAGAAAACAACAGAGTTTGTCTTTCTTCTGGAACTTCCTCTAATATTGTTTCTATATCTTCCCTAAATCCCATATTTAACATTTCATCTGCTTCATCTAGTATAACCATTTTTACGTTACCAAGTTTTAATGTTTTCTTTCTCATATGATCCATAATTCTTCCAGGAGTTCCTACAACAATTTGAACCCCTTTTCTTAATGGAATAATTTGTTTTTCAATAGATTGTCCTCCATACACGGTAAGTAATTTAATGCTTTCTGTATATTTAGTAAACTTTCTAAGTTCATCTGTAATTTGTGTAGCAAGCTCTCTAGTTGGTGCCAATATTAAAATTTGTGTTTTCTTGCTAACTGGATTTACTTTTTCTATTGCTGGAATTCCAAAAGCTGCAGTCTTACCTGTACCAGTCTGAGATAAACCTATTATATCATTTCCTGCTTGTATTTCAGGAATGGCTCTTTCTTGTATTTCTGTTGTTTCTGTGTACCCTATTTCTTCTAACGCTCTAAGTATCTTTTCAGATAATTCTAAATCACTAAATTTCATAAATTCTCCCTTTTCTATAAAAATAACATATTTTGATAGTATATCATAAAAATAAGATTATGTAAATAGGAGGTTGCATAAATTGCAGCCTCCCTGTTTATATATTACATTTTTATTACAATATAGTTACAAATTTATTATTTTGTACTACACCTTAGTAAAATTTTTATTAAAAATTTATTTATTGCTCTCTACTGCAATCTTTGCTAATTTTATTGCATCATCAAATGTTTTGGCTACACAAATAAATCCTGCATTATGACAAAAGGTAGCAGTAGCAACACCTGTAACTTTTTGTAAATCTTCATTGCGAAGTCCCGCCCACTCTTGTGGCATTTTTTTTCTATTTTCAAAACTCCCCAAGGTTTTTGGAATTGCCTTTACATTATATCCACCACGATTTGATTTAAATACTGCATATAAAATATCTTTTGCTTTTGGATTATTTGACTCTAAAACAAACTCTTGATATGGCATAAACCTATCTAAAATAATTATTCCATCTTTTGATTCTTCTATTGCTTTTTCTACATATACCTTAGCACTGCACTTAGAAATTACAGATTCTATTTTGTTATCAAAAATTGTTCTTGCAATTTCTATTGCTTTCATAAATTTAACATCTGCATCAATATCTTCATTCCAATTTGGATTAAATCCCTCTATTACATCTGATAAAGTCTCTAGTTTTATATCAATATTTTCAAATGGAATTTGTCCATTATCCCCTGCATCAATAAATTGTACGAAATGCTTATCAAACATTTTAAAACAATCTTCTGCACAATCTACATTCAAATCTTTTAAATATCTTATACCTAGCTCTTTCCATAATAATCCAAATGCAGCATATCTAATTCCTGATGGTCTTTCACCATTTCCACCTATTTGATGATGATCAAATTCACCGCCACCAATATCATATACAATTTTTCCTTCTAAATTATATCCATCAACTTCAGGCAATCTAATTAATTTAATATCACCATATATTTTTTCCAGTAATATTGTACCAAATACTTCATCCGCATGGAATTTTCCAGCATGAGTAACAAATTTTGCTTTATCAAAATCTTTTATAACTTCAATCATTTTAACCTCCATTCCTTCTGGACACAAATCTTGTGTGAAAAAGAATTTACTCCTATCTTTGCTATGAATTATAATACATAAGCAAAAATCAATCAATAAGCGAAATTACTTTTTGTGTGCTTTTAGAAACACATTATTACTAGTCAGCCTTAGACCAAATTATAATGTAATAAAAAGTCTTAGTATTTATATTTGTAAGCGTCAAGGTACTAAAATAATTATCTTTTTAGATAATTATTTTAAGTAGCGAAAGCGTCCGCATCGAAACATTTATGTTTCGATAGCTGTAAAATATAAATACTAAGACTTTTTATTACATATCTTTTCAAATATTGCTGACTAGTAACCAACACATTCCCAAAAAGCAGAAAATTAATGTTCGCACATTGACTTATTAATTATGATAAATTATAATCGCTGTATACAAAGGAGGTGCTTATATGACACAAAATACTACTAATAATCATAGACAATTAAACAAGAAAAAAGTATTGTTATTTGTATTATGCATGATTTTATTCATATTCCTAATATCTAGACTATTTTCGAAATCTGTAAAAATATCCTTAAAAGGATCTGACAACGTAGTAGTCGAGTATGGTACAGAATATTCCGATGAATTTGTAACAGCACTTTATGGAAATAAAGATATATCAGAATCTGTAAAAATATCTGGAACTGTTGACACTTCTAAAGTAGGTACATATAAAATAACATATACTGCAAAACAAAAGAAAAAAACAAAATCAATTACAAGAACTGTAACTGTTAAGGACTCCGTTTCTCCAACAATTACAATGAATGGAGATGCGGAAATAAAAATTGCTCAGGGTTCAAAATATCAGGAGCTTGGTTGTATAGCAACAGACAATTATGATGGAGATATTACAACAAAAATCAACATTGAAAATAATGTTGATACATCAACAAAAGGTTCTTATACTATAAAATATACCGCAAAAGATTCTTCTGGAAACACAGCAACAAAAGAAAGAATCGTAAATGTTGTTGAGTCTGGCACAAAAGGAATTTCAACAAAAAAAGCAGCTGGTTTACCTGTTCTTATGTATCATTTCTTCTACGATAAAACAACTGGAGCTTCTGCAAAAGATGGAAACTATATGGAAATTCATGATTTTGAGGATCAATTAAAATATCTAACGGAAAATAATTACTATTTCCCAACTTGGGACGAAGTAAAAAATTATGTTGATGGAACTTCATGTTTACCTGAACATAGTGTAGTAATTACCATTGATGACGGTGATAAAACATTTTTTGATTTAGCTGTTCCAGTTATAGAAAAATATGACGTAAAAGTTACTTCGTTTGTTGTAACCTCGTTGTTAGAAAATTCTGATTATTTGAATAAATTCGATAGAAATAAAATACTATTCCAATCACATTCTAATGACATGCATAGGTCTGGAAATGACGGAAAAGGAAGATTTTTAACATTATCCGAAGAAGATGCACTTAATGATGTGAAAACCTCTCAATCATTTATTGGTAACGCCAATATATTCTGCTATCCATATGGTCATTACAATGATAAATGTATTGAAGTTCTAAAAAAGGCAAACTTTTCATTAGCATTTACAACAAAATATTCACGAGTTCGCCCTGGTGATAATCCATATGAACTTGGTAGAATACGAATGTCTGATGGTGATAAAATAGAATCCTTCAAAAAAAGAGTTAGTTAAATTAGAAATAATATAAGAGCAAAATTCGCCCCTTCAACAGGGGCGAATTTTTTAGAAAATGGTTCACAATTTTGGGATTAGAAACACTTTGCTATTACATAAAAAAAGATCCCTTTAGGGATCCTTTTTTATTTTGCATAATCTATTACTCTAGACTCTCTTATAACATTTACCTTAATTTGTCCTGGATATTCCATTTCGTCTTCTATTCTCTTAGCTATATCTCTAGACATAACAACCATTTGATCATCAGATACTTTTTCTGGTTTTACTAAAACCCTAATTTCTCTACCTGCTTGAATTGCAAATGATTTTTCTACACCTTCGAAAGAATCTGCAATTCCCTCTAAGTTTTGTAAACGTTTTATATAATTTTCCAAAGTTTCTCTTCTTGCACCAGGTCTTGATGCAGAAATTGCATCAGCAGCTTGAATTAAAACTGCCTCAATACTTTGTGGTTCAACATCCTCGTGATGTGCTTCAACTGCGTTGATTACCATTGGATTTTCTTTATACTTTTTAAGAATTTCTACACCTATTTCTACGTGAGTTCCTTCCATATCGTGATCTAAAGCTTTTCCAATATCATGTAATAATCCTGCTCTTCTAGCTAATTTCACATCTAAGCCAAGTTCATCTGCCATAATTCTTGCTAGATTTGATACCTCTATTGAGTGATTTAATACATTTTGACCATAACTTGTTCTGTATTTCAACTTTCCTAATAGTTTGACAATATCAGGATGGAGACCGATAACTCCAGCTTCCATAACAGCTCTTTCACCTTCTTCTTTGATGATTGCTGTTACTTCTTCTTTGGCTTTTTCAACCATTTCTTCGATTTTAGCAGGATGGATTCTGCCATCATCAATTAACTTTTCTAATGCTATTTTTGCTACTTCACGTCTTAATGGATCGAAACCTGAAATAACAACAGCTTCTGGAGTGTCATCTATAATTAAATCAATTCCAGTTAAAGTTTCTAAAGTCTTAATGTTTCTTCCCTCTCTACCTATAATTCTACCTTTCATATCATCACTTGGTAATGACACAATAGAAACAGTGGTTTCAGAAGTATGATCTGCAGCACATTTTTGTATTGCATATCCTATAATTTCTTGAGCATTCTTTTGAGCCTTTTCTTTTGCTTCGTCGTCTAGTTTTCTAATAATTTCAGCTTTTTCTGTTACAATTGATTTTTCTACCTCTGAAAGTAAATATTGTTTTGCTTCTTCTACAGATAATCTTGATATTCTTTGTAATTCTTCAGTTTGCTTTGCAATGATAGCTTCAATTTCAGCTTTTCTACCTTCTAATTCGCTATCTTTTTTCTGTAAATTTTGCTCTTTTTGCTCTAATTGAGCCAATTTGTTTTCTAAATTTTCTTCTTTTTGCAATATTCTTCTTTCTTGCAATTGTACTTCGCTTCTTCTTTCTTTAATCTCGTCATCTAACTCTTTTCTTGAATTCATTATCTCTTCTTTAGCTTTAAAGATTTCCTCTTTTTTTCTATTTTCAGCTTCTTTAGCTGCAGAGTCTATAATTCTTTTAGCCTCAGCTTCTGCACCCTTTAATTTAGATTCTGCAATTTTTTTTCTTACAACGAATCCTACGAAGAAGAAAATAATTGCGGAGATTAGAAAGATAGCTATATCGATTATTATTTGCACAATCTAACACCTCTTCCTATTTAATTTTCAATGTACAGTTTAAATATATATAATCTATTTCTATTTTAATATATTTCTACTAACAATCATATTTTATATTTATTATTGTCAACTGTCAAGGTATTTTTTTGTTTTTGAAAATGTTTTCACGAAACTTTTTTGATATAATGGGAAAATTATTTTTGCTTTCCTATTATATCAAAAAGGAGAATTTGTATCTTAATACAAATTCTCCTATAATATAAGTTAATAATTTACTAGTTACTTTTGTTATCAATATATTCTAGGAATTTCTCACAACCATATACTATATCATAATATGTCGAATGAAAATCACCACTATACCATGGATCTGCTATATCTCGTGGTTTATCAGTAAAGTCTAATAATCTAAAAACTTTATTATCTTTGTCATCTCCAACAATTCTTAATATATTGGCTAAATTTTTTTCTTCCATCCCTAAAATATAATCGAATTTATCATAATCGTCTTTTCTAATTTGTCTTGATATATGTTCAGTAAATGGAATCTTCATTTCTTTTAACATTTTTTTAGCATCTCCATATATACCAGCTTTTTCTATTTCATTATAATTGCTGGTTGCTGCTGAATCTATATAAAACTTCTGTGATATTCCTTTTTTATCTACCATATCTTTAAAAATAAACTCCGCCATTGGTGACCTACAAATATTACCTAGGCATACAAATAATACTTTTATCATTAGATTAACTCCTTTAAACCTTATAAAATTGGACAGGAGAACCGTCCCCTTGTCTATTTGTTCTCAATTTCACCAAGCTTATCTAAAACTCCTCCTGTTAACAGATTTTTCTTGTATAAATCTTTGAATATTAATTTATCTACTGGAGATATTTTATCTAAGTCATTATAGTCTAGCCATTTAATTTCTTGAATCTCTGAACTTGCTTCAAGTTTTCCTTCAAAATCTGCCATATAGCATGTCATTTTTACTAATATTCCTTCTGCTTTTCCATGTGCTTGGGCTTCAAATGTTCCATAGTATTTTATTGTATCTTTTTTTATATCAATTGTTAATTCTTCTTTACATTCTCTAATTAGAGTTTCTTCATCTGTCTCGTTTTCTTCTCTTTTTCCTCCTGGAATATAATATGCATCTTTTCCTTTAGATAAAGTGCTTAATATTTTTCCATTTTTTAAATATATAAATGCTATTTTATCGATTTCTTTCATATCATTTTTCCTCCTATTTTTTCTGAACAAGAGAACTATCCCTTTGTCCATTCCGTTATTAAATATAATAACATATCTAAATATATATTAATACTTGAAGTAAATTGTCCTTCATCAATCATATTCTTTATCTCATCTATAGTCGCCCATTTTACATCAGAAACTTCTTCCTCTTGCATTATAACATCATCAATATTTATATTTTGCATTACAACGTAAACATCAGCAAAAGTATATCTCCTTTTAATACTAAGCATAAAATTAACTTTATCTGGACTTATATCAATACCCAGCTCTTCTTTTGCCTCTCTAATTACCGTTTCATAACTATGCTCTCCTGCTTCAACTCCACCACCAGTTATTGACCATAAACCTGGATTTTTTTTCTTACTATCAGACCTCTTTTGTATTAGAAATTCACCTTTATCATTTATAATCCAGAGATGCATACTTTGTCTATATTCACCTTCAATGATATTGCTACGCTCAGCTACTTTATTTAAAGGAGCTCTCCTTTTATCAAACTTATCTACTAATTCCATATTTTATATATCCTTTCATAATATTTTGTCAATTTTTTGCGTTCTCTAATTAGAGTTTCTTCATCAGTCTCGTTTTCTTCTCTTTTTTCTCCCATTTTTCCAGGCAGGAGAACCTTCCCGTTATCCACTTTTAACTTTACTCTTTATCATTTGTCATATTTCCGTCACCACTAATAGGAATTGTATCTCCTAAATATTTTGGCTTTGGTTTAAATATACATTTAACAAAATCCTTATCTCTGGCAAGTACCTCTCTTAGCTCTCTCATAGTTTGTCCAGCATACTTTCTCGGGTCTGAAGCTACTCCATATGCCTCTAATCCTAATTTATTTGCTATGTATAATGACCTATATAAATGATATTCTTGTGTTACTATAACTACTTTTTTTGCCCCAAATACTTCTTTAGCTCTATACATACTATCATAAGAAGAAAATCCTGCATGATCCATAAAAATATCTTCTGATGGTACACCTTTTTCTATTGCAAATTTTTTCATAACATTAACTTCATCATAATCTTCTTGTCCGTGGTCACCACTCATTATTATTTTAGCAGATACATTATTTTCATATAGTGAAATTGCTTCTAATAATCTATCTTCTAGCATTGGACTTGGCTTGTCTCCCCATATTCCTGCTCCTAATACTATTATGCAATCTACATCTTGTAGGTTAGAGCAATCTTCTTTTTTTATAATCTGTTTTTTAGTTGATAATTTTACATAGAAGTTTATTCCTAGGATGATTAATATCATAATTATTAAAATTATTGTTATATACATTATTATTTTTTTCATAGTGTTAATATCTCTTTCTATTAATAAATATAAAAAATATTGCTATCAAGCTACTTATATATTTTTTCTTTTAATTTCATTTTCTTCTTTATTTAAGCTATTCATACTTTTTCTCCTTAATAATTCTTCTATAAGAATAAATTAATATATTTTCTCATAATAGCTTAATTTTTTACATTATAACACATATATTTTATAGTTCCACATAAAATTCTATATACTCATCATCGTTCTTAACAGATATTACTCCTCCATGAAGCTCTATTATTTCCTTTGTTATAGCAAGCCCTAGTCCAGTACCTCCCGTACTAGACCTTCTTGACTCATCTGCTCTGTAAAACTTATCAAATAATCTTTGTAATTTATGCTCTGGTATCTTGTCACCTTTATTCTTAAAACTCATATGTATGCCAGTTTCACTTTGTGTAATATTTAGCTCTATTTTTGAATTCTCGTAGCTATAATTAATTGCATTTTTTAATAGATTTCCAAAAGCTCTTGCCAATTTGTCGCCATCACCTAAAAAATATATATGATTTGGTTTGTTTATGTCTATGCTTAAATTTCGCTCTTGTAACATAGGATAACATTCTTCTACCAATTGATCTAATAAAAATGATAAATCCAACTTTTGTTTTACAATTTGCATATCTTTTAAATTATATCTAGTTATTTCAAAAAACTGGTTTGTTAAATCCTCTAGTCGTAGTGATTTGTCTAATGCTATATTTATATATTTTTCTTGTAAATTTCTTGGTATATCTTTTTCATCATTAAGCAATGTTAAATACCCTATTACTGATGTAAGCGGTGTTTTTAAATCGTGTGCCATGTACATAATTAAGTCATTCTTTTTTTGTTGCTCTTCTTTTGCTTGTGTTTTACTCGCTACTAAATCGGCTCTTATGTTATTTAATTTATTTTCTAATAAAATCAAATTGCTCGATAATTTTACCTTTTTTTCAGGCTCTTTCAAAATCTTATCAGTTTCATGTATTAAATCTACTAAATTGTTATTCATACTTCTTATTACAAAAAAGGAATTTATTATAAAAATAATACTATATATAAATAACATTATATTTGATTTATTTACTACAAAGAAATAATATAATTGACGACTATAATCTGAAACATCATTTGCTATTTTGTCATTATAAATTCCATCTATTACTAACTTAAGTAATATACCACAACCTAATGTATATAGTATTATTTTTCCAACTGCTTTTATAGCTAGACTATTTTTTAACCTTGAAAATTCTTTGTTATTACTCAATTTTATATCCCACTCCCCATATAGTCTTTATAAATTTCGGATTTTTTGTATTCTCGTTTAGCTTTTCTCTTATTCTTCTTATATGAACCATTACAGTATTATTGCTCTCAAAATATTTTTCTTTCCACACTTGTTCGAATAGTTCCTCGGAGCTTACTACATTACCTCTATTATTTACTAAATATAGTAGCAAGTCAAACTCTAACGGCGTTAGATCTATTTCTTTATTATATAAGGTACATCTATGTTTACCCTTATCAATTTCTAGTCCATTTATATATACACTATCTTCTTGTTTTTTCTCATTATATTTTGTATATCTTCTAAGTGCTGACTTTGCTCTTGCAATTAGCTCTAGTGGATTAAATGGTTTTGTAATATAATCGTCAGCCCCTAGAGCAAGTCCTGTTATTTTATCTTCATCTGTAATCTTTGCTGTTAACATTATAATTGGAAAATTCAGATTTTTTGCTCTTATGTATTTACAAATTTCAAATCCATCCTTTCCTTTAATCATAACATCTAGTATTGCTAAATCTATCTCCTTTGTATTTATACACTCGATTGCTTCATCAGAATCATAGAATTTATATATCTTATACCCCTCATTTTTTAAATATAGCTCTACTAAATCTGCAATTTCTTTTTCATCATCTAATACTAATATATTCATAATAAAAATCCCCTGCCTCTCAATAAAAGCCATCAACTTAAGTGCTTTAAGCTACTTATCATATTTGGTGCATTATATCATATTTACTTAGAAATTCTACCTACTAAATATAAATGTAAGAAAAATTTAAGATTTATTTAAGTATTTCTTAAAAAAATTTGAATTATGTTTTTTTATAATGTAATCATATGTTACATTCACACGGCTAATCGATGTGCATCGGTTCTCGGCGAAGCCTGTTCTTCATTAGAAAAGTCAGCATGACTTTCCTAATGAAGAGCAAATCGGAAAAAAATCAAAGATTTTCCGTGAAATTGTAACAATCATGTAAAAAAGGTGGTTATGTTATGAAAAATAAAAAAAGAAACGAATTAAATTTTAGAAAAGTAATTTTATTGTTAATCTTATTTGCTCTAATTATTGCTATAATTTTTAATATACGACAAAAATCGTCTAACGACTATATTACTAGTAGTATCTGGATAAACAGAGACTCATCCAAATATAAAGTTATAAAACAAGACCATAATTCTAACTATTCTGGAATTGGACAAGAGCAAGTAACAGGTAAGGACGGATATTTTACCACATTTACAACAGAAAACGGCAATAAAAAAATTTATAAAGAATACAAACAAAACGGAAACTCCTCTTGGAGCAACAAAAAGTATTGGGATAGTACTATGTCTGAAAGTGGCTGTGGAATAACGGCAATGTCTATTATATTAAGTGGATATAATAAAAACTATACTCCAGATGACCTTAGAAAAAAATATTACCCATCATTGCGTGGAGATAAAATTTCGTATGAACTGTCTCATACTTTTGGAATTTCTAATTCGGACTTTTATTATGATAGCTCTCATCTATCTGATAAATATATTGAAAAACACTTACAATCAAATAGGCCTATTTTAATTTGTATGTGGAGTAAATCTGGGGATAATAGATGGACAACTTCTTCGCATTATATGGTACTACTTGCCACTGATGGCCATGGAATGGTATATGTTTCTAATCCTAATGGTCTTGAAAATAGTAGTAAAAGCTCTGGATGGTATGATATAGACGAAGTTTTACCTTATATTGCTAAAGCTTTATTTATCGACTAACGAATTATTTTCTTGAAATAAAACATTCTGTTAAATCTCAATGCTCTTTAAATAAGAACCTAACACTACTATCTTACGTTCCTCATATAATAATCTTAGGAAGAGCTAGTAAGAAAAATAAAAGTTATTTTTCATAGCTCTTGCATTAAACGAGGCAACGGAATGGAGGTTATAATGGAAATTAAAAATAAAATTTTAGAAAGAAATTTAATTTATGACAATACCATTGTTCTAAAATATCATATTGAATACCCACAAATAGTACCAGATAGCACTGTTTATATAAGAAGGTTTAATTTATATAATGAAAACATTGCGTTATCGTTACAACAAAAAGCCGAAAATGAACTATTTAAGGAAGCAATTGAATTATATAAATTTAATAAAAAGAATAACTATCCAACTATGGTGTATGAAGTATATCAAAATTACAAAATTACTTTTAATTCATGGAAAATTATAAGTTTGTTTATAGATGAATACACATTTACTGGTGGAGCACATGGTAATACAATACGAACATCGCAAACTTGGGATTTAAGTCGAGGAAGACAAATTGAACTCTATCAATTTTTTAATAATCCATATTTTATACTGCAAATATTGAAAAATATAAAAATGCAGATTGAAGAAAATCCAGAAATTTACTTTGATGATGCATGCTGTTTATTAATTGACACTTTTAACCCTCAAAGTTTTTACTTAGATCAACGTTCAATTATAATTTATTTTCAGCAATATGATATTGCACCATACTCATCAGGAATTAGAGAATTTTCTATCTTTACGGCTCTACTTTTTTGATATAAGTCTGAACTGTAACTAGAATAATACAAAATGTAATTTTTATAGAAAAACCTCCAGATTTATCTGTATTTTAACAGACTTTTCTGGAGGTTTTCTAAACATAAAACCCGTCATTATTCAAAAATTATTTATTATATGTTCCCACAAATGTAACATTATGTCCACAGTAAGGCATTATAAACTCTTTTTGGCGTTTTTTAGTATTATAACATTCGTCATTTATATCAATTGTAGGATTACTTTCATTCCCTGATATCTTGAAGAATATATTATATTCCAAAGTGCCTTCTGTTGTATGGAATACATATCCTCCACCTTTTATTGCTTTTGCAGTTCCAGTTACTTCACCAAAATTTGGATATCCAGCTTGTGTCATGTAGATAGCATTGATTGTAAAATCAAATGAACTTCCAGTTGTATTTGTAATTTTTAGTACACTTTCTACTCCTGTCCCCTTATCTCTGTAATATGTTCCTTCTGCAACGGAATTATTTGCAGCAGTATCGTATTCATAAGGCGTAAGTCCATCCTTGTTTGAAGAAGTATTTGTATTGCTTGAGGTTTCTGAACTTGATGAACTATTGGTACTATTTGTAGATGTACCTGGATACGTCTTCTTTGTAGTTCCATAATAATATCCATGGTATTGATCTGTTAAAGAATCATTATTTGAAACTTCAAAGCTAAATGTATATCCCGAATTTGTTTTAAATTCTATATAATTTGTTGTTCCTCCGTATCCATCAGATTGGTTTAGCTTTACTTCATATTTACCATCTTCATCAATACCACCATTCTTTATAGCAGATGACTCCTCATAATTTGATTTTATATGGAATGTTCCCCCATAATTTAAAGTGATTGTTCCATACAAACCACTTTCATGTATATCTGAAGTATATGTTCCATATTTTAATGTATATTTTCCAACAACCAATCCTTTTTTAGCTTCTTCTTCCTCTGCTTTTTTCTTTGCTACCTCTTCTTTAGCTTTATTTACATCTTCTATTTTTTTCTTTGTTTCCTCAACCTTTTTGGAAACTTCTTGCTTAATTTCATCTGTTAATTTATTAGAATCCTTTTCATAATTGCCAACGGCATCTTTCATTGATTGTTTTAAATCTTTTTCTTTTATATTAACATTAAAATCTATTTGTTTATTTTGCTCTATATTTGGTTTAACAAATATTTCGTCAAATTTCTTATAACTCAATGTATTTCCATCTGTAGTTTCTGTAGTAACTTCTGCTTCTTCTTTCTTTATTGTATAATCCGCTTGAAGCTCTGCAATATTTACATTTTCACTACTATCTGACTTAGTTGAATTTTCCTTTAAATTATTTGATATACTTTTTAAAGAGCTATATGATTCATTCTCATTTTCTGTTGTGTGTATATACCATGAATATTCATCTTTTGATATATCATATAGATATTCAAGCTCTGTTGGTTGCTTATACGCAATATAATTTACTTTTTTCTCATCTGTTAATTGATACACATTAATATACGAACTTTCATTCTTTTTATATGTCATTATCATAGTTGGATTTTGATTTTCTTCAACCTCACAAAATTGTAGCTTAGCATCTTTCATGTCAAGCATCATTCCATACTTTTCTTCTGCAACTGTCAAATCCTTTTCTTTTATAGCTTCTTTTAGGTATGCGTAGTAAGTATCTCCCCACTTTGATCCTACAGACTCATCTTCTTCTGAATCCTTATTTAAAACAAGCCCTATAATAACTGCTGCAACAATTGCAATAACCAATACTATTGGTATAGTAATTAATAAAACTTTTTTCTTCACAAAATTCTCCTCCTCTGTAAAATTTATTAAAAGGATATCACGCAATACGTGTTGAGTCAATATAAATCCTGCTTATTTTTTAATATTTGAAAAGGGCAGTCCATATGGACTGCCCTTTTCTTTATGGATTATTAATTTACAAATTATCATTGAAACAGACCTTTAAAGTTTTCAATCTCCGCTTGCATCATTTCCTGCTCTTTTTCAGCTACAGATACAGGATATTTGCAAAGAGTCACCAACTTTTCTGTGTATTCCTTCAATGTCTCCTCAATTTGAGTAATAAATGCTCTTCTTAAGGATTCATTTGGCCACGAAATTGCATCAGCCTTTCTGCGCATCTCATCGCAGAACTTTAGAGCCTCCCGTTCCATTGCACTAGTGGTCTGTTTCGTATAACCTAAATCCATTTTCTTTGCCTCCTTTACGATTCTGCTTGCAATGAAATTACAACTTTGCACATAATTTCACTATAAGAAAGATTATACCATATTATGTTACTTTAATCAATATAGACTAATACATCGTTTTTCGTTATGTTACTATTAATGGTTTATCTAGAAAAAACGTGCAATGTCCAAAATTTGGACGAGAGAACCGTCCCATTGTCCATCATCCTGCGAATACACCTAAGTGCTCCAATAATATTTTTAATCCTAAAATTATTAATATAACACCTCCAGCAAGCTCTGCTTTGTTTTGAAATTTATCACCAAATCTATTTCCTACTTTTACACCTAATAGTGATATTGAAAAGGTTATAATACCTATTAAAGCAACAGCCACTAATATATTCACTTGCAAGAATGCAAAAGTTATTCCAACTGCCAAGGCATCTATACTTGTTGCAATTGCAAGTACTACCATTGTTTTAAAATCTACACTATCATTCTTTTTATCATCTTCGCCATCAAATGATTCTTTTATCATATTTCCACCTATCGAGCCTAATAATATAAATGCTATCCAGTGGTCAATATTTGTTACAATGTGTTCAAATGTCGTTCCTAAAAAATATCCAAGTACTGGCATTAAAGCCTGAAATAGCCCAAAATATAATGCAATTATTATTGCGTTTTTCCAATTCATTTTCTTCATAGATAGACCTTTACATATTGATACTGCAAAAGCGTCCATGGCTAATCCTATGCTTAATACTATAATTTCTATTAATGACATTTAACCATTCTCTCCTTTGACAAATTATTTAAATTTTGACATTTCTTGGCTCTTTGTAACCTTGTCTTTTATAGAAATGTCCTTCATTCTAGCCTTAAGCAACATCCTTCTACCATCAGCGGTTCTTGTATATACTAAATCGTGCTCCCCTATTTTTTGTTTCCAATATTTAGAAAAAGTTTCTGCCATTTCCTTGTTCGTTGACAGGATTGTTGGAACGTTGTAATAATCATTTACTTGCTTCAAATTTTTATTTAATCTTGCTATGATATATCTTTGATTTATTGTTTTTGAAAATACTTCTTCGACACTATCTATAAACAAGCTACTTTCCTTTAAAGTGGCTCCTGTTATATAACAAGTTACATAACAAGGTAGTTTATCTCTTATTTGTTTATCAACCTTTAGTCTAACTTTTGCTCTTGGCGTTGTTATAAACTTATGTCTGTATAAAGAATTAAGAACTACCTCCCCTACAAGTTTTAACATATTTTCTGATTTGCTCTTTGAATATATGCTAATAAATTTGGCCACTAAAAATATACCCAACACCGCTTCTATAAGTTTAAAGATAAATGGTGACACACCCAGTATCATTATAAATAACAATGCTACAAACACAGCAATTGCAATTAATACGCCTTTACTTATAAACCACGTTTTCTTCATCTTCTTATCGGCAGTAAGCTCTATTTTGTTTGTCATTTCTGTTGGTGCAACATTTGAAGAAATGCTTTCAGTTGCTTTTTTCCATGCATTATACATTGCAGCTCTATCATTAGCTCTATTAACCATCATTTCATTAATTGATTTTATATTTGAGTCTGTAAATGGTTCGTTAATTGCACCTAATCTTTCAATTCCATTTTTTACTACAGAATCGTATGCCGAAATACCAACAAATGACTTAAATCTTCTTTTAAGCATCTCAAAATCGGCATTTAGCTTAATGTCATTTTGCTCATTTACATCATCTGTAACGCAAACTAAATGCCAGATATTTGATGTTTTATTTGGATCTTTGTTAACTCTTATAGCTCTTCCTCTCATCTGATTTGATAACATAAAAGATCCAACAAAACTGGCAAGAACAAGTGTATTTATACTTGGTTCATCCCATCCCTCTCCTAAAAGAGATTTTGTACCAATAATTACGTTTAGCTCTCCTACAGAAAACAATTTAGAAATTAACGACATTACAGAATTTCTAATTGATGCTGGTATTTTAACAATAGAATATTTTTCATTTACTTTTAAAGTTTCAAATGCAAGCTTGTCTGTATCAACTCCGTGTGCATGGCAAAGTCCAAACAGATTCTCTTCTTTTGATTTTGGAATAACAAAAATTGTTCCCGTTAAAATTGCCATATTAATATCTGGGTGATCTTTGGTAAGTTTCATAAATATAGGAAATACACCTAACTTATTAATTTCCATATCTGGATTATCCATATATTCTTTGCGGATAAAATCTGTTAGAACAACCATTCTTAATTTTTCTTTTAAATTTGATCTTTCAATTCTTAATATTTCAGATATACTATTTATCTTACCAATACTATTTAAAAAGTATCTTTGCAATGTCTTGTTATCGGAAAAAGATAAGTTTCCCTTTTCAATAGCCCCTATATCGTTTAGCTGCTTTTCAACTTCTATTATACGGTCTTCATTTTCTTTGTAGCTCTTTCTATCCGTAACAATCACATTTTCAAGTAATATTTCTAGCCATTCTGGTGTAAGTACCGGAATTTTCTTTATATCACCTAATATAGATAAATTATCTTTTGAAATGGTGATGTTCATATGGTTTAAGAATATTAGCATACTGCTATAATACTCAACATTGTCAAGTATTTCTTCTTGATAGCTGTACGGATCAATCATGTATCTATGACTTTTTATACATTCTGCTAAGCTCTTATTATTTTTTGTGTTTTCGATAAATTCAGCAAGTTTTTGTCTATACTCTGAAATTTTCCTTTGCTCATCTTCAGTTGGTTTATTAAATAATATATAATCCTGATGAGGACACAAATTATTTGCTTTTACAAGCTCTGGCACTGTTATTTCTGAATCAATTTCTCCACATAAAGTTATATACCTTTTCCATTCTGAAAATTGGCTATCATATGGAGGAGTTGCGGTTAAAGCTATTAATCTTACATTTTCTAGTTGATTTATAACTTGGTTTAAGCTATTCCACCATTCGCTTTTTAAATGATGAGCCTCATCCAAGCACACTGTCTTTATGTTTTTATTTTTAAGCTCTTGAACAATGTCGTACTGCCTTATACTTTCTGCTGAAACATTTGTAGATTCTGTATCTTCTATTTCATCATCTGTTTCATCAGTGCTCTCATTTTTAATTTTTTTCTTTTTATAAGCGTAGTGGAGAGCCTGATATGTTACGACATTAAATTTCTTCAAATCATATATGTCTGTACTTATCCAATCTGGAGCCTTCTCATAATCGCTGAAATGAGAAATAAATCTTTCAATCCATTGATTTTTAATTGTAACAGTAGGTGCAAATATTATAACTGGATTATCAAAATATCTAACAAGTTCAAGCCCAAGGATTGTCTTCCCTGAGCCTGGTGCTGCTACAATATGAATTTTTTGATCAGTTCCATATTGCTCTACTTTCTTTAAAATTCTTTCTTGGTATGGTCTCCAAGTATATTTAAATTTAATTTCATTACCAAAAGTTTTTCCTGCCATGTCAAACTCCTTTTATTTAGTCCATTTCCTATTTATATTTTCCTGCTCTTTGCTCTTTATAGCTTGAAATAAATCGATTCCAAGCTTGTTACATAAGCTTGTTAATACAATAAATACATCTGCAATTTCGCTTTCAACAGAATCATAATTTTTTATTTTATTCCTATCAATAGACATCTCTGTTTTTTCTTTTCTAATAGCCTTTGCAAGCTCACCTATTTCTTCTGTTAGAAGTAACATGGTCTTTTCGACATTTTGTTCACTAAAACCCCTTATTTCTATAACCCTTTTAATATAATCTTGAACTTCTTTTAGGGTATTTTCCTTTGTTAAGTTATCCCATAATTCTTTTTGACTATCCATGATTCCTCCAACAAAATAAATTTAAGTTATAACTTACTACGAAATTATAAAAGCTCTTTTCTCAATTCTTCAGAGCTCTTCTTAGACATTAAAGCTGGTGGAACATCAAGAATTGTCTTAGCTCCATATTGACCAGACTTATTCATTCTGTATGTGGCTCTTGCAAGAGCTATTAACGCTGATGCTGTAAATTCTGGATTCGAATCTAGCTTTAATGAATATTCAATAATTTGTTTATTTCCATTTCCTGTTTCTGCACTATGAATAACAAAGCCACCATGAGACATTTTTGAGTGATTAGCTTTTAGCTCTTCTTCACTTACAAAATGTACAATTGTGTTATAATCACTAAAATAATTTGGCATTGTTTTTATCTCATTTTCTATAGCAGCTTTGTCGGCACCTTCTTCTGCTACAACAAAGCACTCTCTTAGGTGTTTATCTGCTGTAGTTAGCTCTGGGTTTTCTCCATTTCTAACACGCTCCATTGCTTCTTCTACTGGTATTGTATATTGAACCCCATTCTTAACTCCTGCAACTCTTCTTATAGCATCTGAATGACCTTGGCTAACACCTTTTCCCCAGAATGTATACGTTGTTCCTTGGTCCATTATTGCATTAGCATAAGTTCTCATAACAGAAAACATTCCTGGATCCCAACCACCTGATATAAGTGATGTTTTATTTGCTGACATTGCACTTTCATTTACTGCTTTATAATACTCTGGTATTTTTGCATGTGTATCAAAACTATCAACTGTATTAAACATTTTTGCCACAGCTGGCACTTGAACAGGCAAATCTGTTGCAGATCCACCACACATAATAACAACATCAACCTTATCAGTCCATTTACCTATGTCTTTCATATTTACAACTGGAACATTTGATGCAATTTCTAGCATATTTCTTCTAGAAAATACTGCTACAAGCTCCATATCTTCTGACCTAACAATTTCCTTTTCTACTCCTCTTCCTAAATTTCCATATCCGCAAATTGCGATTTTAATTTTACCTTTCATAATTTTCCATTCCTTTCTCAGTTTAATTCATATTGAAAAAGTACTAATTTTTTCATCGAATTAACTGCTTTAAGAACATTTCTTAATGTATATAACAACCTAATTAGGTAAGTTATAAATTTTGTACATAGATATTATCACAAATCAAAAAAAATGTATATAACAAAGTCGGCATTTACCATGCCGACTTTTCTAAAAATACTTTATTTGTTCCCTGAACCCATCAAAATCTTTAAGCTTCCATGTCCAATTCTTATCACTGATAGTCCCCGGAAGATTTATTCTTGCAGTTTCGTCAAGCCCTAAAACATCTTGGGCCATTATAATTACCATTCTCGCTGTACATTTTTTACAATATTCCATAAATCCAATATTGATATTTATATCATTGCACCCATTTTTTCTAAGGAATTCTTTTAACTTTCCTTTATACTCGTCACTCAACGTTTTGTACCATCCGTACAAAGTATTACAGTCATGATTTCCTGGAAATGCTAGCATATTTTCAACATCATTGTCGTAGTCATACAATGTGTTTAAATCTATCGAATATTGCATGATTTTTTGCCTCATAAAGCCGTAGTGATCTCTTAAAGCTATTGTTTCTGGTCTTATGTCTCCAAGATCCTCAACTATTAGGTCTTCTGGCGTTACTTCTCCGCTTTCGAATAGAGCATCAAAAAATCCATAACTTACGCCATCTGAATATTCACCTTCAAGCCCAGTTTTACCTATAGGTATCTTAAAAAATGAATCATATCCTCTAAAATAGTCTACCCTTATTTTATCAAATAATTTTTCTTGATATTTAAATCTATCAACCATATATTCATAGTTGTCTTTCTTTATATTTTCTATATTATATACAGGACTATTCCATTTTTGACCTTTACTGTTGAAATAATCTGGCGGAGTTCCAGCTTCAAAAGTAAACTTTCCATCTGCCATTTCAAAGCAATCTGGGTGAAACATCGTCTCTGCAGAATCAAACACGGGGTACACTGGCATGTCACCAATTATATATACATTTTTAGAATTTGCATATTCTTTCAGTTCCATCCATTGCTTGTATAAAATATATTGTACAAACAAATAGTAATCTTCTGATTCGCCCTTCTTTAGATTTGCATATTTTGCATATTCCACTAATTTCTTATTTTTTACAAATTGCCTAAAATCTTCATCTACTTCAAAATTTTCATATGCCTCTTTGTAATATTTATTTTTAAAGTTATCATATAAAGCTCTATCTGTATCAGGGCGAGTTTCCACATTTTTTATTAACCCCTGCTCTTTAAGCTTATCAAGTGAAATATAATCCTCTTCTAGTGCATAATAACTAACTGGAGAATATGGAAGTCCATTACATTCATTAATTGGAAGAACTTCCCAATATTTAATATTATTCTCACTTAAAATATCGATAAATTCGTAAGCTTCATACCCAAAATCTCCAATTCCATATTTGCTTGGAAGAGAAAATATTGGAAGCAGAATTCCCTTTTCTTTCATAACCTTATTCCTCTTTCGTACCATGTATCCTTTTAAATTTACTTGAAATTGCACACATAACTGAGTCTTTAAACTCATCAGTTCTAGTATAAGCACCATTTGTTAATATGCCATTAGTTCCATAGTTGCTTACTTCATCATCTGTGCTCTTTACAAAACGAGCCACTATATCAGATAACCTTTGTTTTTGGCTAATGTTGGCTACTATCTCATCTGGGACCTTTACTTTAGAGCTACATCCATAGTAATATTCGTCTAGCTCCTTATTATATATAACTGTCCATCCACAAATAAATACTCCAAAAGATGTCTTTGTTAATATTCCCTCCATTGCCACATATAAAAATCCATTTGGTTCCTGATTAAGAGCATCCTTAATTCTATTATAACATCCTGTTATACCCTCCTCGTCACCAATTGGAGTCTCGGATACACCAGATTCTGTTTCTAATGATTGTGCTCTAAATTCATCTATATAGTTATTCAAAATACTTATAACTGCATCATTTTTTGCTTTGTTTTTAGAGCAAATAACTATAAGCTTTTTCTCTTTCATAAATCTTATTCCTCCTCTTATTCGTCTTATTTTAATATTTTTATTTATTTTATCAAAATAACATTTTTAATTCAATTTAAAAAAATAAATTTTATGACATTTTCACATAAAGCGTTACAATTCACAGCATAATTTCATTTCATATAAGATTATGGATATAGTGTAAATTTATAATATTACGCCCCAACTGCATAAGAGAATTTACGTTTTTACTGCGTTATACACTTGTAAAAATTAAATTCTCTAATTTGCTGGTCCCCACCTTAACTTCACATTATAAATTTACACTATATCACTAATCTTTATTATTTAATTCTAAAGCTGTGAATTGTAACCATAAAGCCCATTATCTTACCACATAATTGACATTTATTTAACCCCGTGATATTATTTCGCCAAGGAGAATTTAATATGGAAAGAGTTAGCAAAATTAATTATTATTTAGATATTGCTGAAGTTGTTTCAAAAAGAGGCACCTGTACCAGAAAAAACTATGGTTGCATAATCGTTAAACATGATGAAATAATTTCAACAGGTTATACTGGAGCCCCACGTGGCAGAAAAAATTGTATTGACTTAGGTTATTGTGTAAAAAAACAAGTATTTCCTAACACCAGACATGGCGGATATGATGCTTGTAGAAGTGTCCATGCAGAGCAAAATGCTATGCTAAGTGCCGCTAGAAAAGATATGATAGACTCAAGTCTCTTCTTAGTTGGTGTTAGATCCGACACAAATGAATATGAAGAAGGAGCTTCTCCTTGTCAAATGTGTAGAAAGCTAATTATTAACTCTGGTATAAAAAATGTATTCGTTAGGGTTAATAAATCTGAATATGTTGAAATTCATGTTGAAGATTGGGTAAAAAATGATGATTTACTAAACGGAATTACAACATACTAATTAGTTTAAAATAAAATTTCAAATAACAAACAAGTTTAATAAGGTAACCTAGAATTTATGATTATTTTAAATAACGAAAATTAAAGGAGCATAAATACTATGTATAATGAATATTTAAAATTTGCAAAAGACATCGCTTATAATGCAGGAAAAATAATGAAAAAATACTTTAAAGAAGACAATGGTGCGAGCTATAAATTTGACCAAACTATTGTTACAAAAGCAGATACGGAGATTAATTCATATTTAATTGAAAAAGTAAAAGAAAGATATCCAAATCATTGTGTTGATGGCGAAGAAGAGCAATTTGGTAAAAGTAACTACGTTTGGGTATGTGACCCAGTTGATGGCACAGCAATGTATGCAAGGCATATTCCTGTTGCAGTATTCTCTCTTGCTCTTGTTATTGATGGAGTACCAGAAGTTGGTGTTGTATATGATCCATTTACTGATTCTTTGTATGCTGCTGCTAAAGGCACTGGTGCATATATGAATGAAAAGGAAATTAAGGTTAATTCTCTACCTTTGGAGGACATGAGAAGTGTATCGCATTATGATATGTGGCCGGAAGCTGAATATAATGTATTTGATTTAATAAAAGAATTAGGCAAAAAAACATATTTTATTGGAATCGGAAGTATTATTCATGCATGCATGTGTGTTGCCACTGGCGATTTTAGTTTAGCAATTTTTCCTGGAACAAAGCATAAGAATTGCGATATAGCAGCCGCAAAAGTCATTGTAGAAGAAGCTGGCGGAAAAGTTACCAATTTATTTGGAGATGAACAGAGATACGACTCTGATATAACTGGTGCTGTTATTAGTAATGGTCTAGTTCATGAAGAAGTTATTAAAGCTGTAAAAAAATTCGTAAACTAATATTATATATCATTAAATTCAACATTCATACTAAATTCATAAACGAAAAAACTGGCTCCCTACAGAACCAGTTTTTTTCGTTTTTACTACGTTAATGTTAATTAAAAGAATCCCCCTATCTGATACAGCTTTTATTCTTTCATACACATACCATATGGCTCGTTATATTTGTTTACAATTGTATTAACAATTTCATTTTCTTTAAAATCTGCCTCCACAATCGTAAATCCCACTGGTACTTTCTCATAAATAGTGACAAACTTCATTTTGCCATCGAGCAAACCCATGAATTCCTCAAATTTTTCTTTTTCACCTTTCTCCTTACCGCAGCTTCTATCATATTTAAATGATTTCCAGAAGTCATTAAATAGTTGTAATTTAAATCCTCTTGAGCACAATTCATCCCACTCTGTGTTAATACGATGGACGACTCTCCATAAGTTTTCATAGTTCTGAAAGATCATTCCATCACGACAATTTTCGTAATCTTTATAATCTTCAGCAGAACAATGTATGCCAACTTCATTCTTATGCAAGATTTCTCTTATGCAGCTGACTTTTTGAAAAAACGTCGGATTAACATATGATGATATTGTACAAGTATATTCAAATAATAACTCTAACTCCTTGAAGAGCTTCCTGAAAGACTTGACATCGTTAGCGTTAAGTTTATCGTAACTACGAGTGTTTCTTGAAAGATAGTACGCAGCTTCAGCAAGCTTCTCGAATTCAAAATTCAGAGCTCTGTTATCGATTTTAACATCAATCAACTTCTTAAAAAAGCTTTTAAGCATGGGTTTAATCTCCCCTGCACAAGGGCCACCTGAGTTTGTCCCTCTAATTGCATCTTTCAAATAATCTCTCATCCGAGAGACGTATGGATTCGATTCCTTCTTTTTTCCAAACATAGTAATAATTCCTCCTTCTTTTGCTGTTGTTTGTTTATACGAATGAAACTCTGAAAAGCTCGAGGAGAATCCCCTCTCACAAATCAGTGCTAAGGTGATTGATACAGCATGATATCCATATCATATTAATTTTATTACAAATTTACATAATTTTCAAGTTAATGAAGTAATTATTTCTATTTAGCAATTGAATTAACTAATGAAGATATTATTAGATATATGCATGAACATCAAGATGAAGAATTCAAAAAACTTAATTTAGACTTTAAAAGAATTGGTTTATCCAGAAAAATAGCAAGGATAGAAACAAATAGCAATGAAATGTGGTTGCTAAATCAAAAAAATTATACTATAATTAAAATAGATGCGGGTATAATTTAGTGGCAGAATGTCATGCTTCCGACCTGATAGCGCGAGTTCGATTCTCGCTACCCGCTCCATTTGAAGGCAACTTACGGACTAATTAAAGTTCGTAAATAGAAGGAAAAAATGGACTATACTAACTTTCTTTTGTTCCTAGGTATTAACTGCTCTATCTGTCATTGAATAAAATTATTATAGTCCTATTCTCTTCTATATTGTATTAAAGTGAAAATATTCTGTCTGCATCCTTTATTGTCTTTGTTTTATGTGCTATTACAAATGATGTTGAATCTTTTACAAGCTCTGTAAATGCGGTACTTATTTTCTGCTCTGTTACAGCATCTATATTGCTTGTCGCCTCATCTAATATTAAAATAGGTGGTTTGGACAACATTATTCTTGCTATATTTATTAGTTGTACCTCCCCTACCGATAATACATTCTCTCCTTCTACATAAGTATCATAACCTTGTGGAAGCCTTTCTATAAAATCATGGGCTCTTGCCATTTTTGCAGCATTTACTATTTCTTCCATACTTGCATTTTGTTTTCCATATGCAATGTTTTCTCTTATTGTTCCATTAAATAATTTTGTGTCTTGTAGTACTATCCCAATATTGCGTCTAAGCTGATTTTTACCGATGTTTCGGATGTTTACCCCATCTATTAAAATTTCTCCACTATCTATTTCATAAAATCGTAATAATAAATTTGCTATAGTAGTTTTACCTGCGCCCGTTTTACCAACAATTGCTACATGCTCTTTTGGATTTACAACAAAGTTAAAATTTTGAAATACCTTTTTCTTTCCATTATACGAAAAAGATACATCTTTAAATTCTATTTTCCCTTTAAAATCTACTAGTTGATTTTCACCTGATAAGTCCTCTTCGTTTTCATTTAAAAATTTAAATATTCTCTTACCTGATGCCCCTGCAGTTTGTAGCTCTGATATAACTGATGTTATTTCATTAAATGGCCTAGTAAATACATTTGTATACACTAAAAAGGTTGTTAAATTTCCCAAACTTAATCCATTATCTGATTTTATTAGGCTAAGCCCAAATATCGCAACAGCTATATACGCTATATTTGTAATTAATCTAGTTGACGGATTTGTAAGCGAAGAATAAAACTGAGCTTTTATTCCAACGCTCCTTAATTGTGTATTTTTCTCTTTAAATCTTTTTAGAGATTCCGCTTCGTCATTGAAATTTTTTATTGTTTTTATGCCAGAAATTTGCTCTTCTGTATATCCATTTAGCTCTGATACTAAATTTGCTCTTTCTTTAAATAATTTGCTTGTGTTTGTTCCAACATATCTAGAAACAATGTACATAATTGGTGCCACACCAATTAAAACAAAAGCCATTTTAACATTTATAGTTAACATGATAACAACAGAAATAATAATCGTAATAATTCCGCCTGTAATCTTAGATATAGCTTGAATCAATCCTGTTGAAACATTTTCAACATCAATCGTGAAATTATTTATGGTATCACCAAACCTAACCTTATCTAAATAAGCTACTGATAAACAATTAATCTTTTTATACAAGTCTAATCTTATATTGTAGGAAATTTTACTTGCGAAACTTATTAAATAATGATTTAACAAAAGATTAGATACGAATAAAATAATATATATTACTACTAATATGCCAATTTCTGAAACTACACTTTTGTTATATATTGGGATAACCTTTTCCACAATATTACCTATATATACTGGTGCAACTATTGTTGCTATGCTACTTATAATGGAAAATACACAGATCAAAATAAATTGTATTTTTACTTTTTTTAAATAATAATTTAAATTTTTCATATCAGTTCCTCTCAGTTTTAATTTAGCTTTAGTCTATAAATTTGCTCATTATAACTTTCAAATTTATCTTTTGTTCTAAATCTCATTTTGTGGTATTCTGAACCTCATCAATTTTTCTATACAAATTAGATTTCATCATTAACTCTTCATGGTTTCCTATGCATTGGACGTTTCCATTATTCATAAGAATTATTCTATCGCAATTTGAAATGGTTGAAATTTTTTGCGCTGCAATTATAAGAGTTATATTATTACTTTTAACGTATTTCCAAATATTACTTAACACATCTTGCTCTGTCTCATTATCTAACGCATTTGTAGTATCATCTAATAATAAAATTTGTGCATTTCCAATAAAACCTCTTGCTAATGAAATTCTTTGTTTTTGTCCTCCTGAAAAATTATTTCCGTTATTTTCAATCTTTGTATTAATTCCTTCTTCAAGTTTCTCCACAAATTCATATGCTCCAGAAATTTTTAGTGCATTTATTACCTCTGCTATTGGTGCTTTTCGCCCCATTTTTACATTATCTGCTATTGATTGTGTATAGAAATTAGCTTTTTGTTCCACCAATACAACTTGATTTTTTATACTTTTCTGAGAGCTATATTTTATATTTGTTCCATTGATAAATATGTCTCCTGAAGTAGGATTATAGCTTTTATTTATAAGCTGTAAAATAGTTGACTTTCCTGAACCAGTTAGTCCTATTATTCCTATTGTCTCTCCCTTTTTTATTTCAAAGTTTATATCATTACAAAACACATTTTTTGCGTCATATCCGAAACATACATTGTTAAATTTAATTGCTACATCGTCATCTATTGGGTAGCTCTTGCCCTGATGATTTTTAGTATCATTAAATATATCTCTAGTATTGCTTTCTTTCGGGTTATCCTTAAAATTATCTTGATTTGAACTTTCATCTACCTTAATATCTAGTATTTCCCTTACTCTTTTAGCAGATACAAACGCCTTTGTGTATATTGCTACTAAATTTGATAAAATAACTATTGCGAGAATCATTTGGGAAATATAATTAATTATCGCAATTAAATCACCTTTTGATATTCCAATTGAAATTGTCCAGATGCCAGTATAATACAATATAACCGCTATTGTTAAATCTAAAATTACTATTGAAACTGGGTTTAATAAATTAGAAAATGCATTTGCTTTTTTATCATACCTATATTTTTCTTCATTAATTTTATTAAAGTTTTTGTATTCAATATCTTCATTACAAAAACTTCTAATTACCTTAATATTCATTAAGCTTTCTTTTATTTTTTTAGATATCTTATCAAGAGCAATATTTGACTTCTTTTGATAATTTGACGCAATTTTTACTATTATAAAAATTGCAAATGCTAATATACAAACTACTCCAATTAATATTTCTGCAATATTTATATTTAATATAGCTACCATCACAAGAGATCCTATAAAAATAAATGGTACTCTAATTACAAGTCTTATAAACATTGCAACTGCTATCTCTAAGTTATTTATATCGGTCGTAATACGATTAACCATAGCTGATGAGCCGTACTTATCTATATCTTTATTTTTCAATTTTAATATGTGTTCGTATACTTTATTCCTGTATTCAGTTCCAAATCCTTGAGATGTTTTTGCAGCAATATATTGTGCACATACTGCACAAATATATCCAATTACAATTAAAGCAAACATTATTAGTGCGTATTTTACGATTTCGCCCTGTGTTAGCACTTCTATTTTATTAATCATTCCAGCTATAATAAATGGAAGAGCTACTTCAATTATTGCTTCTATTAATTTTACAAAGGGTCCAAAAAATAGTTCCTTTTTATACTTTTTTAAACAACTAAACAAATTAAATCTCTCCTTTAGCTTTAGTATAAACCTGTGTTTACAATATTGTGTCAATTCCTTGATCAACCTCAGTAATAATTATGCTAGCTCCCATTACACATAAACCTACATCTCCATGTGCCCCTATTGTATAATTCACCTTAACTGAATTTCCTTGAATTTCTGCATCGGTTTTCTCCACAAACTCACTACTACTTGCCAACGTTACGTATACTAATGCTATGGATTTATCTTTAAAGTACTCGTCATCATATTTTTCTAGACAGCTGTTTAATGTATCCACACTATGCTTACTTTGGTATCCATCCTCGTTATACTTTCCACCAGTTACAAATTTATTTTTATACTCCTCTAGCTCTTGGCGGCTAGAAATAATAATTTTCGCGTCTGAAGCATCTATATCATTAACATATGTAAATGGACCTGTATAACAATCATATGATTTTTTTGGCTGTTTTTTGACTATATTTCCGTATGGTCCACCAATCGGACCATCAATCATAAACATTTTGGAGTCTTCCTCACTTCTAGCATTTCTACTTTTAATAAAGGCTCTAGTTCCTATTACACCCATTATTATAACAACTACTACAATAAAACATACAATTAATTTCTTCATATACATCTCCCTCTTTTCTATATACTATTTAGATGCATGTACATATACTTTTTGTTTGGAATATTATAATAATTTAATTGTTTTTATACAAATTATTTTCTTTTATATAAGAATAAACTTTTTCATCTAAATATTCTTTTGAATTTTCTGTTTCAATATTATTTCTTATATATGTTGATGATACTGGAATGAAGTCGAAATTATCAATAATAATAAAGTTATCTTTTTTATTAAATTTTTGAGTATATTCTACTATATCAATATTATCTCTGTTTACAACAATAATATTATATTCTAATAGTTCCTCTATATTTTTCCACTTATCAAAATGAATAATATTATCAGCACCCATAATTAAAAATAAATAATCCATTGGATACATTTTTTCAAGCTCTTTTAAAACCTGATATGTATACTCATATTTATTTAAATTACTTGATACTTTTATTTTCTTATTTTCTATAAACTTGCACATTTCTATTCTATCATTCAAAGATGCAATTGGGCTCTTGTCCCAATAATCCCCTGTAGGTACCACAATTATCTTATCTACAATGTTATATTGAAGCAAGTATTTCATAATGTGTGTATGACCTTTATGAATTGGGTCAAACGTTCCTACAAATACACCAACTCTAGGTCTTTTATACGCTGGCATATTAAACTTGTGTTTATTATTGCTATGTAATTTGGCAATTTTATCCTTTACTTCTTGTTTTAGAGGCTTAGCATAAATGTATTTTTCAATATCATCGTATGTAATTCCCATTTTGTCCTCATCCGACTCTCCTGATAATCCATCTGATGGAGTCTTGTATAGTACTTTCTCTGGTACCTTTAAATATTCACCAATCTTAATAACCTCTGATACCGTAAAGTCCGAGATAACTTCGAAATCGTGAACTTGATCTCCACCTTTTGTAAAATATCCTACATATAACTCACTTTTGTTGGATGTACCTGCCACAAGATATGTTCCCTGTTTTATCGCTGTATACATTGCAGCTATGTAGTATAAAGTAGCCATTCTAAGACGTGGTCTAACATTTATATCGCTATTTTTTATTTGATTTTCTGTATAGTTAACCTTCAGATTAGAAAGCTCTGACTTAAATGTATCAAAAGTACCAGTTAAATCAAAGTTTAAAAGCTCTATTCCATAATGTTTAGCTACAAGCTCCGCATCGCTCCTGTCTTCGCTATTTGAATGACAAGGCATAGTAACGCCTACAACATTTTCTTTTCCAAGTGCTTCTACTAAAATTGCTGTTACAACTGCACTATCTTTACCGCCGCTGATACCCACTACGGCACCTTTTAAATTATTATTTTTATAATATTCTTTAACAAAGTTAATAACGTTTTCTGTCTCTTTTTTGCTATTAAATCGCATATTAATCTCCTATATTTCTTTTTTATAACATTACAAGTTTTTATTATTTACATGTTTTATTAAATTTTGCCATTTTAAAGTATGTATTTAATAAAATCTCTCATGTGACTTCTAATCATGTATAAAACCTGGATTAAATATTCCTTCAGTATTCAATGTATCTTTCCTCCTTTTACCTTTATTATATCATTAAGCATGTCCATTTCATACTATTTGTATTACTAATTGCTTAGATTCTTCTTTTTAATCCAAAGGAGTATATGAAAACTTTCCAAAATATAGTATTATTATAATATAAAAATTTTTTCTTTAGGAGGGTTTGCATGAATAAAAACTATGTGGTAATTATGTTGTTTAATAAAAGCAATGACAAAGTGTTGTTAGTAAAAAGAAATAAAAAACCTTATAAAAATTGTTGGAATGGAATTGGTGGAAAAATAGAAGAAAATGAAACTCCTCTTGAGGCTGCAAAAAGAGAATGTATGGAAGAAACAAATATTATTTTAACGAATCCAAAACTTTTAGTAACATACATATATCCAGAATCAAATATAATGAATAGTAACACGAAACTAAATGTTATATATGACTTTGTTCATGAGGTAACTGTCACCGATAATGAAGAAGGTCATTATGAATGGAAAAGTATTGATTTTGTTATGAATATAGATAGTAAAGAAATTGCAGGACTATCAAATCTAAATCAGTTTGTAAAAGAAATATTTGATTTAGAAAATATTAAAAAATTCTATGAATAATGGAAATGACTACCATATCTGCGAATAAAAGAGGATTAAATTATTTTTATAATTTCTTCCTCTTTTTTAAGATTATTTATATAATAACAATCCACGGGTAGAACCCGTGGATTTTCATATAGGCCTATAAGGCCTTGTTACAAGCTACCGCTAAAGCGGTTTCGTTTGACGGCTTTACGCCATGACTTTCGCGTTCTTACTACTTACCACCCTTAAAAGG
>JAGBAJ010000044.1 GCA_017939755.1 Clostridia bacterium
ACAGGTTGAACCAAAAGGTCAAGTAGTAATTAGTAATAAAGATGATATAAATCAGATTGTATTGCAAGAAGATGATACGATATATATCCCAACTAAGGATAACATAGTAATTGTCCAAGGCGAAGTCTCTATGCCAGGGGCATTTACTCATGTGGCTGATTCTGATATAGAAGATTATATCGAGATGGCCGGAGATCTAAGCGCTAGGGCTGATAGTAGTAGAGTTATACTTGTTGCAGCCAATGGCAAGGCGGGTAAATTTAGAGCTTCTAGTGGTGAGAATGTGCATCCAGGGGATTCTATATTGGTGTTACCAAAAGTCGAGGGTAAAACTCTTCAAGCTACAAGTATCCTAACTCAAATTCTATATCAACTAGCAATAGCTGCTAAGGTAGTTATAGATCTATAGTTGAGTTTATATAGATAAAAAATTAGCATCATTAGATTGTGGTGGTGCTAATTTATATTTAAATTATTATCACTACTAAAATATAGTTTATATTCTTAGTTATACTCATTTAAAAAATTTCAATAGATATAATAATAAATAAAATATTAAATAAATTAATTAACTTATTTTTCTAATCTCGTTTTTTTTTTTTTTGATATCCTGCTGCAAAAATTGCATGGGGGATATAGATGCAAAAGCATATAAGAGAAAATGGGAATATAATTTATGGTGATCTATCTAAGCAAATAAATTTAAAATATGAATTTAAAGGTAAAAATAATATTATATTTTTTGCTGGCGGAAGTAGAAATATAAGTATGGTTATACATGGCAATAATGGATTAATTTTTATAGGACAAAATGTTGCTAAAATAGACATCAGCATGGTGGGCGAGAGTGTTTTATTTATTGGCGATAATTCTAGTTTCTGGGGAACAACTTTTAGAGTATTAGAATCAAAATATATTTTTTTAGGAAATGATTGTATGTTTTCGTGGAAGATAAATCTTGAAACATCCGATCACCATACTATTTGCGATATCTTGACAAATAATAGAATTAATTTTTCTAAAAGTATTTATATAGGTGATCATGTTTGGTGTGCTCAAGGAGTTATGATTGCAAAAGGCGCATTTATTGCGTCTGGAACTATGCTAGGCGCTAACTCATTGGCCGTTTCTAAGGAATATTATTCAAATACTGTTTATGCTGGTTCTCCAGCCAGGGAAATAAAGAAGGATATATTCTGGTCAAGAAAATATCCAGGCAATTATACTAAAGAACAAACACAGTTAAATATTAATATTCAGGGAGATGATTTTAAATATACCTACAACCAAAACGAATTCTTATCCCCTAAAGTAATTGAAGAAAAACTAGACTCCCTAAACACAGCACAAGAAAAATTAGAATTTGTATATAATGCAATATATTGCAATAAAAACAAAAATCGTTTTGCATATTTTAAAGATATGCCTTATGATATTCCTCTACCTAAATATGAAAATAAATTTAAATCTTTAAAATTTGAAGAGATAAAACCAACACCGGTTGCGCCTGTAGCACCAGCAAAACCTGCTATTCCACAACCAACCCCACAAGAACTAGAGATAAAAGTATTAAAAGAACAACTAGCACAAAAAGAGCAAGAACTCATAAATATGAAAGATAAATTTGATAAACAAAATACAAAT
>JAGBAJ010000045.1 GCA_017939755.1 Clostridia bacterium
AACAAAAGATATGATATATATTGCACAATGGATACCAGATCCAAATACAAAATATAGCATTCAGTTCTATTATCAAGTAGATGGAAATTATAAAGATACACCAGATAGCACACAAGATAGAACAGGAACAGCATTTACAAAGGCAGTGGCAACAGACGCTGATAAAACACCAGCAGCAGGAAAAACAGGATATGTATTTGATAGTGGGTATGCTGGAAATGTACTAGAAAAAGAAATAGCAGCAAATGGATCAACTATATTAAAGGTATACTTTAAATTGAATGAAGCATCATACAAAGTTCAATACTTGTACGAAGATATTAATGGTAACTATGGTCAAAAAACAGAAAGACCAGAAGATACAGGTAGAAAAGGACAAATAAATAGTGAAGTTTCTGTAACTGCAGATGATTTAAGACCTGTAATAGCAAACTATGAATTATCTACAACACATGATACAACTGAACGTAAAGCAACAGTAAAAGCAGATGGAACAACTATCTTAAAAGTATATTTTGATTTAAGAAAAGCAAATTATAGAGTTCAGTATTGGTACCAAGATGTTAATGGACAATATAGCCAAAAAGCAGAAAGACCACAATCTGATGCAAGACAAGAGAAAATTGGAAAAACTGTAACAATAACAGATGATGATAAAAATCCAAAAGATAGCAATTATCAATTATCAAGTCATAATGAAAATGAAAGAACGGGTGTGGTATTATCTAACAATGCTCTAGTATTAAAAGTGTACTTTGACTTAAAAGAAGCAGATTACAGAGTTCAATATTGGTACCAAGATGTTAACGGACAATATAACCAAAAAGCAGAAAGACCACAATCTGCAGCGAGAAAAGATAAAATAGGTAAAAATGTATCAGTTAATGAAGATGACTTAAAACCATTATTTGAAAATTACGAATTATCTACAACACATGATACAAGTGAAAGATCTGGAGACGTAAAAGCTGATAATTCTTTAATACTAAAAGTTTACTTTGACTTAAAAGAAGCTAAATATAATGTAGAGTATTATTATCAAAATCCTAACAAAACATATTCAAAGAGAGCAGATAGACCTTCTGCAGAAAGAAAAGATAAAATTGGCAAGACTGTAAACGTAACAGATGCAGATAAAGACCCAATATATGAACATTACAAATTATCAACATCTAATAAAGGCATAAGCTCAGATACAGTAAAATCAGATAATTCAACAGTATTAAAAGTTTATTTTGATTTGGAAGATGCTCCATACACAGTTGAGTATTACTACGAAAACTTAAATGGCAAGTATAACCAAAAAAATGAGAGAAAACCAAGATCTGCAAGAGACCTAATTGGTGCAACAGTTGCTGTAACAAATGAAGATAAAAACCCATTATTTGATGAGTACGAATTATCTAAAACACACGATACAACTGAGCAAACTGGAGTTGTTGATGCAAATGGAACAACTGTCCTAAAAGTTTACTTTGATCTTAAGAAAGTAAATTACCAAGTTAGATACTTCTATTTAAATGATAATGGAGTATATCCAAGTGCACCAGTATCAACAAAGAATGCTGGTCCAGTTAAGGTTGGAACAACAATTACACGTAATGATGTAAATCTTGACCCAACAAGAGTTGAAAACGCACCTGCTGGAAAATACCTATTAGATGATGAGGATACAATTTCTACAGAAAGAACTGACAGTAATCTAACAATTACACCAACAGAAAGAGATAATGTATTTAATGTATATTTCACAAAAGGATATACAGTAACATATAAACCTGGAACAAAGGGAACTTTTGAAACAAAATCAAAAGAAGATATTCCTCATGGAACATTAACACCATTATTAGTTGATGAAAAAACTCATAAACCAGGATACGAGTTCACTGGATGGTTAGAAGAAGAAACAACAACACCATTATTACAAGATGGAACAATTTCTAAAGCTAAAGTAACACATGATATTACATATGTTGCTCAATGGAAAGCACTAGAAGTACCATACAAAGTTGAATTCTACTATGAAGAAAATGGTTCATATCCAAATAAGCCATATGCAACTGTAGATAATAGAATGGCATTAACAGATACAAATGTATCATTAAAAACACCTACAAAAGTCAATGATTTCACAGTAACTGTTAGTGATAGTAAAGTTAAAGATGAAGATATTTCTAGACCTAAGACAGATAGAAACTATAAATACGATACTGAGGCATCTAATGTTGTAAGTGCCAATGTTGAAGGTGATGGAAGCACAGTACTTAAAGTTTACTTTAAGGAAATTCCTGTAAATTATGATTTAGATGTTGTATTAAAGAATACAGCAGATAAAACATTAACAAATAACTCTTTCACAATTACAAGACAAAAAGCAAGCGAAACAGAAAATGTAATCTGGGATAGCAAAGCTGTTACAGACAATACAGAAATTGAAGAAAGAGGAACTATAATTGATACATATACATATAGAATTACAGAAGATGAAGCTCCAAATTTAAGATATGTAAATGTACTAAATGGAAAATTTGTTCAAGTAACAGTTGCAATTTCTGATGAAGGAAAAGCTAGTGTTAAAGAATGGGGCGTTTATGATAGTAACGGAAAAGTTGCTGATACAGATGAAGTATATTCATATGTAGGAGCACCAGTTGTAAGCTCAGCTAATGGAGTTGATAAGATTTTTGTTAAAATTATAAACCCTGTAAGATATACTGTAGAAGTTAAAAAATTAGATACAGCTGATGATCCAAAGGCTGTACCTGATACAGAATTTACAATTAAGAGCGAAGTTATTAATTCTCAAAACGCTGCACATAGTGAAGAAATAGTAACTGAGTCTAAAGACGGATTAACAATGTCTGAATCAGGAGAAGTTAATGGTTTAACTAACGATAGAGGATGCATTAGATATGAAGAAACATGGGTTGACGCTGATGAATATACATATGAAATTGTAGAAAATAGAGCAGCTGGAAACCAAATGGTAAATATCTTAGAAGGATACAAAGTTGTTGTTAAAGTTAGAGTTTCTGCTGATGGTTTATTAGAAGTAGTAAAACAAGACGGAAGAAACTTTGCTATAGTAGCAACAGCTCCTGGTAAGGTAGTAACAGACGACTTATATTCATATGTAAATGTAAGTGCTGAAAACAATTCATTAAATGCAATAATTAATACAACTGGTAAATTAAATATAGATATCGATAACCCAGTAAGATTTAACTTAGATATTGACAAGAGAGATTCAGCTGGAAATGTTATTGATAATGCTAAGTTTACAATTAGTAGAAGAGATTTAGATGCTCCATTATTTGATAATAAATCTGCTAATGGAGATGTAGAAGTAGTAGAAGATCCAATTAAGGTTGGAACATACGAATATTATATTTATGAAAATCAAGCTTCATCTGAAAAGTATGAAAATATCTTAAAGAGCAGATATATCAAACTTATTTTAGATGTAAAAGGAAATGGACATGTTGACATTGTTGAACAAGATGGAAAACCTTTTAAAGTTTATGATAAATTAGGTGCTGAAATCACTGATCAAGAAAATGTACTTGACTTTATTGAGGTATGGCCAGAAGTTGCCGAAACAGGTGATAAAGCTGGAATTACAACAATTAAAGTTAAAATTACGAACCCAGTTAAATATTTTGTAAATATTACAACTGCTACTACAGCATATGATGCAAATAAAAATATAGATGAATACTTCTTAGATAAGACAGATGTTATCGTTAATAGAAATGATACAACAATTTATAGTGCACAACCTACAAAAGATACCGAGTTAACAGAAGCACCTATTAGAGCTGGAGAGTATGAATATTATATTTCTCAAACTACAACAAAGAGCGACAAATTTGTTAACCCATTAGAGAACAAGTTCTTAAAAGTAACAGTTACAGTTTCTCCTGATGGAAAATTAGCAATAACAAAACAAGAAATGTTCGAAGGAACAATTGGTGATGAGCATAACAAGAGACTTACAAATGATGAGGCAGAAAAATATGTAAAAGTATCAGTTTCTAATCCAGATAATGGTGAGTCAATGTTAGATATATTAATTATTGACCCAGTAAGATTTTCTGTTGAGGTTAAGAAAGTTGATACAGATAACAAACCTATTGAAAATACACAAATTTCTATAAATAGTGCGGTTGTGGATGAACAAAATGCTGTACATAAAGATGAAGTTATTGAGTCTGCACAATCTAAAGATAGTATAGGAATTACAGCAGAGGGTATAGTAGCCGGAACAACAAATAGTGAAGGTGTTATTAAATACGAGGAGACATGGGTTGAATCAAATGAATCAAACAAATTATCAAATGAAAATAGAGATTTCTATACATATGAAATTACAGAAATTGAGCCAGCTGGAAATCAATATGTAAACGTTCTTGAGGGATACAAAGTTATCGTAAGAGTTAAAGTTGATCCAAACGGAAATGTTAAACTAGTTGATAAAAATGGCACTGAATATGGAAAAAATGCAAAATATAAATACACAATAGTTAAAATTGCTGATGGTTCAGAAGTTCCAACAACAGATATAGCTTATAAATATGTAAATGTTAGTGTTGAAAGCAATTCTGTAAATGCAATTATTAAGGGAACAGATGAATTAAAAGTTAATGTAACAAACCCTGTAAGATTTGATTTTGATATTAATAAGAAATCTACAGATGGATTACCATTAGCTGGAACTAAGTTTACAGTTACAAGAGAAGGAAAGGACACACCAGTATTTGAAGGTGAGCCTAACGAAGCAGTTGAAATTAAGGAAGATCCAATTAATAGTGGTATTTATACATATTTAATTAGAGAGAACCAAACAAATAAAACTGTAGGTAATAGATATGTAAATGTTCTTGAAGGTAGATATATTAAATTAAGGGTTAAAGTAAATGCTAATGGAGTTATCGATATATTAGATTTAAATAGCAATAATAGCGATTACTTCGAAGTATATGAAGAATCTGGAAAGAAAGTAACAGATGATAACGTTCTAAGATATATATCAGTTAAGTCAATAGATGAAGATGGAGATGGTGTATATAAATTAGATGTTAATGTTACAAACCCAGTAAGATATGAAATTGACATTATAACAAAAGATACATTAAATCAATTCTTAAATGGAGTTAACGTTTCTTTATACAAAGTTGTAGGTGACGAAAATAAAGACTTATATACTGATGATGCAACTGATGTAGCTGTGGTAAAAGAAGTTGAAAAACTTGAAATACCAGCAGATGCCGGAACATATACATACTATGTAAAAGAAAATCATGCTCCAACAGAAAGATATATAAATGTTCTTGAGAACAAATATATTGAAATTAAATTAACTGTTGCACCAAATGGTATGCTAACAGAAACACACAAATTATATGAAGGTGAAATCGGAAAAGG
Source organism: Clostridia bacterium (assembly GCA_017939755.1). GTDB lineage: Bacteria > Bacillota > Clostridia > TANB77 > CAG-508 > CAG-492. The sequence goes on from JAGBAJ010000045.1 coordinate 5,425, forward strand.
CAAACAAGTAACAACTGGAGAAGTACTAGAGCGTTATTCAGTAGTTGCTGATAATTCTGGAGATGTATCAAGATTAAATGTAACAATTGTAAATCCTGTAAGATTTGTAGTTGAAGTTGATAAATATGATACAGCAAATGCACCTTTAACAGATACAACATTTGAAATAGAAAGTCCAATAATCGAAGATCAAGCATATGAACATAATAATGAGAAAATAAACGGAATAGATGATGATGGTATTACAACAGATGGAGTTGTAACAGGAAAAACAGATAACGCAATAGAAAAATCAAAAGATGGAAATATGCAAAGAGCAAGAATTAGCTATGAAGAAACATGGGTAGATGCAAACGATGGAAATGGTTACTATACATATTACATTAGAGAAACAAAGACAGCTGGAGCACAATATGTAAATATGTTAGAAGGCCACAAAGTTGTTGTAAGAGCAAGAGTTGGTGCAGATGGAACATTAACACTTGTTGATAAAAATGGAAATGCATATGCAAAAGATGCTGAATACAAGTTCACTATTGAAACAGAAGCTGGACAAGAAATTACCGATACAAATAATGAAATGTATAAGTATGTAAACATTAGTGCAAGCAACAATAAGATTTTAGCTACAATGAATGCAAGTATTGTTAACCCAGTAAGATATAACATAGCAGTTTATGAGACAATCTATGGAGATGAAAAGGTTAAATTAAACAATATTCCTGTAAAAGTTCAAAGCGAATTTAGTGGAGACACTACTTTAGTAACAGGTTCAAAAGAAAATTGCAATGGATATGATTACATGGAAGAAAGAGCAGTATGGGCAGACACATATGAATATAGAATATTCCAATTAAATGAATTTAATGGAGTAAAAGTTGAAGATGAGTTTGTAAATATGCTTGATGGATACTATATTGGAATTGACTTATATGTACCAGGAAACGGTGATATTAAGACAATATCTAAAGATGGAGACTACACAACTGTTTCTTATAAACTATATAAACAAACAGCTAGTGGAGAATATGCAGAAATTGATTTTAACGATACAATGGTTGATGACTTTGTAAAAGTTAAAATTACAAAAGATGAGAACAATGTTTGTACATTAAATATTTATATTGTGACACCTGAAAAATACGATTTCAGATTAGAGAAAACAGATATTGACGTATTATACTCAGTAAATACATACCCAGAGAAATATCCAGAGGTTTCTCCAAACATGAATGATGTAGAGTTCACAGTTACAGTAAAAGATGCAAATGGAGAGATAGTATTAAAAGATACAAAATCTGGTAAAGACGCTAAGAGCGAATTTGCTACAATTAATACAAAATCTCAATTAACAAAGAATGTAAAGGGAGTAGACGGAATCTTAGACTTTAATAACATTTTAATAGAGCGTTGCGGAACTTATACATTTGAAATTGAAGAGGTAACACCTAAGGTAGAGGGAATGATTTATAAAGATAAATCAGAGCCAATAGTTCTAACAGCTGATATAGTTGTAGAAAATGGAAAATATGTTTTAAAGAATATGGCAACAAAACAAGCTGAGAGATACACAATCAAAGAAAAAACTAAATTATCTGGAGACCAAACTCAAACTGTTAATGTAAATGTAACAAATGAGAGAATCAAAGGAAAATATGATTTAGATTTAAATAAGGTTAATAAATTCACTGGATTACCTTTGGATGGAGCTGTTTATAAAGTAACAGTTGAGCAAGAAGGAAAAGAGGAGAAAGTATTATACTTATCAAATGATGATGTGTTATCAATGGAACAATTAATTCCATATGAAGAGGAAGAGTCAACAAGTGTTAATGGAACAACATCTTTCAAAGACATAAGAATTGAACTTCCAGAAACATATACAATTAAAATTGAAGAAGTAAAAGCTCCAGTTATTGAAACTGAAGATGGAAAGAAGATTACATTTACAAAACTTGATGATGTAATTGAGCTAGAAGTAACAACAGTAATTGAAGGAGAATTTGATGATGCACATTACGTACTAGGTGATATTAAGTTAAAAGAAGGAAATCATGACTTAATTTCAGAAAAGCATAGTTCAAAAGAAGAAGAAAAACAAAATATTGGGTTAAGAATTGAAAATGAGTACTTTGACTTAGCATTAAGACAATATGTTGTAGATGTAAACGGAACAAAATTTGAAAGAAAACTTGATGTAAATACAGATAAATTACAAAGTGCAGAAGCTACAGATGCAGAATACAAATTAAATAAAAATCCACAAAGAGCATATGCAGGTCAAGAAGTAATTTATGCAATTGAAGTATTCAATGAAGGTATAATTGATGGTTATGCTGAAGAGATAATGCAATATTTACCAGAAGGATTAGAATTTGTAGATGATGAATTTAACAAACTATACGGATGGGAATTAAATGAGGATAATACAGGTGTAGTAACTCATGCATTATCAAAAGAAACAAATGAAGAAGAAAACTTAATAGCTGCTTATAATAAAGATGCAGAAAATGAAGCAGATAGATTAAGCAGTAAAGTAATTTACTTAAAATTAAAAGTAAAAGAAGATGTTAAGTTGAAATCAATCTTAACAACGGTTGCTGAAGTAACTAAATACTTAGCAAACGATAGAAAAGAATCTGTAGATAGAGATTCATATGACTTAGTAACATTACCAATAGGAAATGACTTAGCAGAATACGCAGAAAACCAAGAAGACGATGATGATTTTGAAAAACTAATTATCGAAGAGTTTGATTTAGCACCAGTTAAGTTCACAAAATCTGTAAATGGAACAGAGCAAAAAGATAAAGCACCAATTGAACAATTAGATGAAACAAGGGCTGATGAATATAGAAAAGGAATATTTAACGGATTTAAATATAAGAATGAAAATGAGATGTTAAAATTAGACCAAAATGATAAGATAGTATATGGAATTCAAGTTCGTAATGAAGGATCTGTAGGTTCATATGCTACAGAAGTAATGGATACTATACCAAGCGGATTAAAGTTTGATAAGGATAGTGAGATAAATAAGAAATATGGTTGGAAGCTATTAGATGCAGATAAAAATCCAACAGAGGATGCTGAAAAAGCTGCATATGTAGTAACAGATTACTTATCAGAAGCTAAAGGTAAGGTTGATGAAGAAACTGGAAAGAATAGCAACTGGTTAGCACCATTAACAATAGAAGGTTCAGATTTAATTATTGATTATAAAGAGCTAGAGGTTGAGTTTATAGTAACTGAGCCAACATCTGAAGATAGAATAGTTAAGAACATAGCAACAATAGTTAAGTTCATTGATGATCTAGGAATTAATGTAAAAGATAGAGACCCAGAAGAGAGAAGACCAGATAACGTTGAAAAAATATATGTAAATATATTTGACCTAGAGCTAGAGCAAGTAATTAATAGTGTAGAAGTAACAAATACAAAAACAAATGAAGTAACCGTAATGAACGGAGAAGAAATAAGAAAATTAGCAAAAGTTGATATAGCGAAATCAAAGTTAAAGAATACAAATGTAAAAGTTGAGTATAAGATAACTATTAAGAATAATGGTGAATCAGCAGGATATGCAACAGAGATAAAAGATTATATACCAGAAGGATTCATATTTGATGGAAATGACAATGCAAATTGGGTAGCAAATGATGGATATGTTACAACAGAAGCATTATCAAATGAATTATTAAATCCAGGTGATACAAGAGAAGTTACATTAGTACTAAGATGGAATGGATCAGCAAATGTAGGTGTTAAAGAGAACTTATCAGAGATAAGTAAACATGCAGATAAGAATAAATTAGATGTAGTTGATTGGGATTCAACACCTGATAATAAGGTATTAGAAGAAGATGACATAGACTATACAAGCGTTATTTTAACAGTAAAGACAGGATCTGCAGAAATTGCTATAATGAGTATTGCAATAGGATTTATGGTAGTAACATCATTAGGAATCACAGCATATAACAGAAGAAGAAAGGCTTAGAAGTTTTAGAAAGTTTTTAGAAACACTGGAAAAACAGCAGTTTCTAGGGACACTGAAAAAAAATATATGAAAATAAGTTAAAGCAGGCGGGAGTAAAATCCTTGCCTGCTTTAATGTTGTGGTGGAAATTCTGACTTAATATTATAAGAAAAATACTTAGTTATTGTTAGTTATATTTGTACCAATATTACCAAGTATTTACTTTGACTATGAGCTCTAAATGATGATATTATTTTATTAGATAAGAGATATTAGGAGGAAGAAAATATGAGATATATGAACATATTGAAAATTAATAATTTAAAAATACATTTAATTCGTAATGTATTATATAAGTTTTGTTTGGTGATTGGTTTAGTGTCAGCAATGATATTTTCGTTTTATCACCATACTAGTATATTAATGCAGTTTTACATAGGATATGTTTGTTTAAAACTTTCAATAATTTTTTTTATAGCTACAACAGCATGTGCTTCAGTTTTTGATAGGATAAAGTCAGATAATAATTGATGGTTTGCTATCAGCTGTAAATTGTAACAGCCATTCAGTAGTTCTTTATACTATGCAAAATTTATGTTGAAAAATTAGGATAGTAATGATATAATTCGGCATAGATTAGAGGTGTTTAACATGAAGGTAATTTTACTAGATAATATTAAAGGTGTAGGAAAAAAGGATGAAGTTATTAATGCTAGTGATGGATATGCGAGAAATTTTTTATTTCCTAAAAAATTGGCAGTTGAAGCTAATAACGAAAATATGAATAAACTAAAGGCAAAGAAACAATCAGAGCAATACAAAAAAGATGTAGACAAAGAAAATGCCCAAAAGATAGCCAAACAACTTGACGATATAACATTAACAATTGCTGTTAAAGCTGGAGAAAATGGAAAAATATTTGGAGGAGTTACTTCAAAAGAAATTTCTGAAGAGCTAAATAAGCAATATAAGATAGAAGTTGATAAAAAGAAAATTGTATTGAATGAAAATATAAAAAATATAGGAAGCTTTGATATTAATATTAAATTGTATGAAGGCGTTACAGGAAAGCTAAAGATAAAGGTTGTTTCTAAATAACAAGTGATAAATATTGCATATTATTCTAATAAGAATTTTTGCAATATTTATTTTATATATTAGGAAAGTCATTCTGACTTTTCCTGATATATAAAATAGGCTCCGCGAAAACAGATGAGTAGAAAGTAAGAGAGGTTGTAAGAAATGGATTTTAACAAGGTACCGCCACACGATATAGAGGCCGAACAAGCTGTATTAGGGTGTATGATTACAGATAAAGATGCCGTTATTGCAGCTGTAGAAGCTCTTTCAGAAGAAGATTTCTATAGAGAAGATAATAAGTTAATATATAAAGCTATTATGAATTTGTACAATAGAGCAGAGCCAATTGATATTATTACATTAAAATCAGAGCTCTCTTCAATTGGCAAATTTGACGCCGTTGGTGGGTTAGAATACTTAGCCGAATTACCAGAAAAAGTGCCAACAACGTCAAATGTGGATAAATATATAAAAATTGTTGAAGAAAAGTCTACATTGCGTACGCTTATAAAAACTGCAAATGATATTTTAACAGCAGGATATGACCCAACCCAAGAAGTTGAGTCTATAATGGATAGCGCCGAAAAGAAGATATTTAATATAATGCAAAAAAATAATCAAACTGGTTATGCATCAATTAAAGATATACTTGTGGATTCTTTTACAGAGCTAGAAGAGCTATATAACAGAAAACAACACGTTACAGGAGTACCAACAGGGTTTATAGATTTAGATAACAAAACAGCAGGACTTCACAATTCGGATTTAATACTAGTTGCAGCTAGACCTGCAATGGGAAAATCTGCATTTGCATTAAATATAGCAACAAATGCAGCTCTCCAGGCTGGAACAGGTGTAGCAATATTTAGTCTCGAGATGTCAAAGGAACAGATGGCAAACAGAATTTTGGGAAGTGTATCTATGGTTGACGGAAACAGCATTAGAACAGGAAGAATTGCTGATGACGACTGGATTAAACTTGCAACAGCTTCGGGACAATTATCTCAAACAGGAATATATATAGACGATACTCCAGGTATTTCTGTAATGGAAATTCGTGCAAAATGTAGAAAACTAAAAATGGAGAAAAATATAGGAATGGTAATTATCGACTATTTGCAGCTTGTGCAAGGTAGTTCAAAAGCTGGTAGCCGTGAACAAGAAATCGCTGAAATTAGTAGGTCGTTAAAAATATTAGCAAAGGAGATAAACGTACCAGTAATTGCACTATCACAGTTATCTCGTGCTCCAGAGCAGCGTCCAGACCATAGACCAATGCTATCTGATCTTCGTGAATCTGGATCAATAGAGCAGGATGCGGATATTGTTATTTTTCTATATAGAGATGATTATTATAATCCAGATACTGATAAGAAAAATATTGCAGAGGTTATTATAGCTAAGCATAGAGCGGGATCCACAGGAACTGTTGAACTTGCATGGCTAGGAAATTATACAAAGTTTGCAAATTTAGCAAAAGATTATCAGTAAAAGAGCTTAAATATGTGGCATGAAAAGTAATTTTAAATAACCAGAAATTATGATCATGTCACTATTTTTTTGCAAGGATAAAAATGAAAGGAAATGAAATATGTTTGAAGATAAAGTATTGGAAACAATTAAAAAGTACAATATGATTCAAAAAGGTGATAAAGTAGTAGTTGCTGTTTCTGGTGGTCCAGACTCAATGTCATTGTTAAACTCTTTATTAAATATAAAAAAATTGATAGAGTTTAAAATTGTTGTTGCACACGTTAATCATATGATTCGTGAAGTTGCTGATGAAGAAACAGAGTATGTACGCAATTTTTGTGACAGATATAACATAACTTGTTATGTAAAAAAGATAGATGTAATAAAAAAGGCAGAAAGTGAGAAAATAAGTACAGAGGAAGCTGGAAGAAATGCCAGATATGACTTTTTTGAGGAAGTGTTTATAAAGGAAAATGCTAATAAAATTGCAATTGCACATAATGCGAATGACAATGCAGAAACAGTGTTAATGAACATAATTAGAGGTACAGGAGTTTCTGGTTTAAAAGGAATTGAGCCAATTAGATTACAAAAATTTATAAGACCATTAATAGAAATTGAAAGAGCTGAAATTGAGCAATATTGCGAAAATGAAAAATTGAATCCTAAATTTGATAAATCCAATGAGGAAAATGTTTATACTAGAAATAAAGTAAGAAATTTGCTAATTCCATATATAAAGGACCAATTTAATCCAAATATAATTGAATCCATAAACAGATTATCTAAATTAGCAGACCAAGAAACAAAATATATTGACAATGTTATCCAGAATTTCTATAAAGAAATATGCATATGTGAGAGCAGCAAAGATGATAATTCGGCAAAGATAGAAGAGATAGTAATTGATTTAAATAAATATAATAATGCTGATAAGTATATTAGAGGCAAAATTATTATGTTATGTACATATAAAATATTTGGTACAACAAAGGGAATAGAGAAAAAGCACATAGAAGATATTATTGTAATGTGTGAAAAAAACATTGGAAATAAATTTTTAACTCCAAATAAACATTTTAAGATTGCAGTTAATAAAGGAAGAATTACTATTTCTAGAGTTACTATTTAAAACAAAGTTACAATTAACAGCTCCTAAGTATACTAATGATTAGCAATATAATATTAATTTATAATATTACGCCCCAACATCGAAGAATAAGTATACGTTGCTTCGCTTTACGCTTGCAACATTTACTTATCCTACCTTGTTGGTCCCCACCTTGACTTCATATTATAAATTAATATTATATTGCTAATTCTAAGACTATAATTAAGCTGTGAATGGTAACTTTGTAAAATTTTAATTGTGAAACTTTTATGCAAATGCTTGAATTATATAGACGTTTATGCTATATAATATAATGTAGAAAATAGATTTTACAAAAGGTTAATAATTGTATTACGAGGAGGTAAAATTTTGAAAAATGGAATTAAAACATTAGCTATATGGCTAATTATAGGGGTTATTGCAATTGTTGGTATGTCAGCAATTTATGACAATGCAGATAGAAAATTCACATATACTGAATTCATAAATAAAGTACAAGCTGGGCAAGTTGCAACAATAGAGCTAGATTCAGGTGGAGAATCTGCAGTTATTACATTTAATGACGGAACTACAGAAAAAAAGGTTAATATTCCAGATGTTCAAAGTTTAATGAAAGATGTAGAAACACCTATAAAAGAAGGTAAAATCTCATTAGACAAAGAATCAGAATCAATATGGGTAACAATTATCTCATTAATTGCTCCATTTGGATTACTAATAATTTTCTTTATATTTATGTTCTTAACAATGGGTGGAAGACAATCTGGAAGTGGAACAATGTCTTTTGGAAAAAGCAGAGCAAGAGTTGTATCTCAATCTGATAAAAACAAAATTACTTTTGATAGTGTAGCTGGAGTTGATGAGGAAAAACAAGAATTACAAGAAATTGTAGATTTTTTAAAAAATCCAAAAAAATTCACAGATATGGGAGCTAGAATTCCAAAAGGTGTATTACTAGTAGGACATCCAGGAACAGGAAAAACATTATTGGCTAAAGCGGTAGCTGGAGAAGCTGGAGTTCCATTTTTTATAATAAGTGGTTCAGACTTCGTTGAGATGTTCGTCGGAGTAGGAGCTTCAAGAGTTAGAGATTTATTTGAACAAGCAAAGAAGAATGCACCATGTATTATATTCATAGATGAGATTGATGCTGTTGGTAGACAAAGAGGTGCTGGACTTGGTGGAGGACATGATGAAAGAGAACAAACATTAAATCAATTGTTGGTTGAAATGGATGGTTTCGCAATGAACGAAGGTGTTATAGTCATAGCTGCTACAAATAGACCAGACGTCCTGGATAAGGCGTTATTAAGACCAGGAAGATTTGATAGACAAATTGTTGTATCTCAACCAGATGTTAAAGCAAGAGAGCAAATATTAGAGGTTCATGCTAGAAAGAAAAGATTAGCATCAGATGTAGACTTAGGAATAATTGCAAAAAATACATCAGGGTTTGCGGGAGCAGATTTAGAGAATGTTTTAAATGAAGCAGCTCTATTAGCAGCTAGAAATAATCAATCAGAAATAACAATGAAAAATGTAGAAGATGCAATGGTAAAAGTTACAATGGGACCAGAAAAGAAGAGCAGAGTAAGAAGCGAAAAAGAAAACAAGCTTGTTGCATATCACGAAGCTGGTCATGCTGTTGTAAGTAGATTCTTACCTACACAAGATGCAGTACATCAAATTTCTATTGTTCCAAGAGGTATGGCTGGTGGATATACAATGTATAGACCAACAGAAGATAAATCGTTTATGTCTAAGTCAGAAATGCAAGAAAATATCATATCACTATTAGGTGGTAGAGTTGCGGAAGCTCTTATATTAGATGATATTTCAACTGGTGCAAGCAATGATATAGAAAGAGCTACAAAAATTGCAAGATCAATGGTTACTAAATATGGCATGAGTGATAGAGTAGGACCTATGATGTTAGGCGGAGATCAAGAAGAAGTATTTTTAGGAAGAGATTTTGCTCACTCAAAAGAATACTCAGAAGTAACTGCTGGAATAGTTGATGAAGAAGTTAAAAAGATAATTGACCAAGCATATAAAAATGCAGAAGAAATTTTAAGAATGAACATCGACAAACTACATGCAGTAGCTGCCGTATTACTTGAAAAAGAGAAAATTGATGGCGACGAATTTGATGCTATATTCAATAATTAAAAAGGTGCAATTCATGGGGACATTGCAAAAAACAGCGTTTAACACAAATAAATTAGAATATGAATGAGGGGGGATTTTATAATCTACCTCTTTTTTGTATAATAGTAAAGTTCTGCTTTTCTATTATATAGAAAATAAACATTGCACATTGTTTAGCCATGCTTAATGAAGTTAAGGTAGCTGTGTGAATGAAATTTTCAAAGTCTGTTTTTATGGTGTATATTTAAACTTGTAATTCAAACTGCAGTTTTTCTGCAGTGTCCCTATAAACGTCATCAGAGCGCTGTTTCTTTTCAGTGTCCCCGAAAACTTCAAAAACTTCAATAATTTATAAGTAAACTCTTGCAAATTATACATAATTATGGTAGAATAGCTTCTGTTATAGTAAGACAAATAGAAGGAGGTGCGATACATGCCAAACATTAAATCAGCAATTAAACGTGTTTCTGTTATCAAAACAAAGACAATGAGAAATAATATGATTAAGTCAGAATATAAATCAGCTGTAAAAAAATTCGAACAATCTTTAGAAAATTCAAATGTAGATGAGATAAAAGCTTTATTCTCAACAGCTACAAAGAAAATAGATCAAGCTTGTACAAAAGGTGTTTTAACAAAGAACACAGCAGCTAGAAAAAAATCAAATTTATCAAAAAAATTAAATGCAGTTAATGCATAATTAGTTAAAAAATTGTGCACAGTTTTTTAACATTAGGAAGCAAGAAATTGCTTCTTTTTTTATATATTAGGAAAATCCATGCTGCCTTTTACTAATATGTAACAATAGCTTCTACTAAAACATCTAGAAAAGTTGAAGAAAACAGCATGTGCTGTTTTTTTCAGTGTTCCTAAAAACTTTTAACTTTGCTATTGAAAATTTTATTAAACTAGTCTAGAATAAGTTAGTAAAAAAATGAAAAGGAGTTTAATATGGCAAACAAATTAATAATTGTGGAATCTCCTGCAAAGGCAAGCACAATAACAAAATTCATAGGTGGGAGCGTTAAAGTAATGGCCTCTATGGGTCATATAAGAGATTTACCAAAATCAAAGTTAGCAGTAGATGTTGAAAATAATTTTGAGCCAGAATATATAAATATAAGAGGAAAAGCAGATTTAATAAAAAGTCTAAAGAAAGAAGCAAATGCAGCAAAAATCGTGTATCTTGCAACTGACCCTGATCGTGAAGGAGAAGCTATTGCATGGCATTTGGCATATATTTTAAATATTTCGCCGGAGAGCCTATGTAGAGTAACTTTTAATGAAATAACTAAAGATGCAGTACAGGAATCTATTAAGCACCCTAGAGCAATCGATAAAAATCTTTTTGACGCTCAACAAGCAAGAAGAGTTATGGATAGAATTGTTGGATATAAGATGAGTCCAGTACTATGGAAAAAAGTTAAAAGAGGCTTATCTGCAGGTAGAGTTCAATCTGTTGTTGTAAGACTTATTGTCGAGAGAGAAGAAGAAATTGAAAAATTTATTCCAGAGGAATATTGGAATATATACGCAAGTTTATTAGCTAAAGATGCAAAGCGCCCTTTTGAAGCAAGATTTTATGGGAAAAATGATAAGAAAATAGAGATTAAAAATAAAGAGCAAGTTGACCAAATAATTAATGACATAAAGAATGCTGATTTTGTTGTTACAGACATAAAGAGAGGCCAAAAAAAGAGAACACCTGCACCACCATTTACAACGAGTACAATGCAACAAGAGGCTTCAAGAAAACTTGGATTTTCAATCAAAAAGACAATGTCTGTTGCACAAGGTTTGTATGAAGGTGTTAAAGTTCCAGAAAAAGGTTTAGTTGGTTTGATTACATATATGAGAACTGACTCAACAAGAATTTCTGATGTGGCTAGAGCTGCAGCTAAGGAATATATAGAAGAGAAATATGGCAAGGCATACTATGAAAATAGATTCTATAAAACAAAGGAAGGTGCTCAAGACGCGCATGAGGCTATAAGACCAACATATGTAGAACTTACTCCAGAAAAGGTAAAAGAATCCTTAACAAATGATCAATACAAACTATATAATCTTATTTATAATCGATTTATTGCAAGTCAAATGTCTGCTGCAGAGTTCGATACAATAGCAATTAACATAAAGGCTAATGAATATAATTTTAAAGCAAATGGACAAAGTATTAAATTTCATGGTTTTATGAAATTGTATGTTGAGACTAAAGATGAGGAAACTGGCGAAGATGATGAATTGGTATTACCAAATTTAGAGATAAATCAAATTTTAAAGAATGAAAAGACAGAAACAAAACAGAGCTTTACTGAGCCACCTGCAAGATATACAGAAGCAAGCATTGTCAAGGTACTAGAAGAAAAGGGAATTGGTAGACCAAGTACATATGCACCAACAATTTCCACAATACTAGATAGACACTATATTCAAAAAGATCAAAAACAATTAATTCCGACTGAACTTGGAAAGATAGTAAATAAATTACTTATAGAGAACTTTGAAGATGTGGTTAATGTTGCGTTTACAGCAAATATAGAAGAGCAATTTGACCAGGTTGCAGAAGGAAAAGAAAACTGGAAAGATGTAATATCAGATTTTTATGGACCTTTTGCTGAAACAGTTGAAAAGGTTGAAAAAGAGCTTGAACATGTAGAGCTTGTAGATGAGGTATCAGATATTCCTTGCGAGAAATGTGGAAGAATGATGGTTTATAAGTATGGTAGATATGGTAAATTTCTTGCATGCCCAGGATTCCCAGAGTGTAGGAATGCTAAACCAATTATTGAAACCATAGATATACCATGCCCCGTTTGCGGAGGAGTAGTTCAAATAAAGAAAACAAAGAGAGGTAGAAAATTTTATGTTTGCGAGAATAATCCAGGAACATGCCAATACATTTCTTGGAATAAACCTAAACTAGGTGAAAAATGGAACCCTCAGGAAAACGTTGCTGGTGAGAGCGAGGAAAAAGTAAAGAAAACAAGGAAGAAAGCGACTGCAAAAAAGACTACTAAAAAGAAAACAACAAAAAAATCATCGGCTAAAAAGTCAGAAACAAAAAAGGTTACAACAAAAAAGTCAGCAAAAAGCAAATAATAAGTGAGCATCGAAGACGTGTACAATATATAACGTCATTGATGCTTTTTATCTTTATTTTGGAAGAAATAAAATATGAAAAAGTTTATTTTTCATATCTATATGTGTCTTCTGAGCGAAGCGAGAAAGGAGTGAACTTTATTATGAAAGTTTTTATTTGTGGTGGTGGCTCAGGTGTTCAAACACGAGATGCATACAATAAATTAGATGAGTTAATTAATCATTCAAAACCTTTATTATACATTCCATTAGCTATGGATTATAATGAGTATGATAGTTGTTATGAATGGATTACAGAAGAGCTTAGAGCACTAGATATATGCAAAATTGACATGGTAAGAAGTGCAAGGGAACTTGAAGAAAAAAATTTGAATGATTATTGTGCAATTTTTATTGGAGGAGGAAATACATACAAGCTGTTATTTGAGCTTAAATTGAGTGGAAGTTTTGATAAAATTAAAGACTTCATATATAATGATGGAATTGTTTTTGGTGGAAGTGCGGGAGCAATTATTATGGGACATGACATAAGTTCTTGTGAGTGTGATGATGAAAATAATGTAGGACTAATAAATACAAAAGGATTAGATGTACTTAATGGAATATCTTTTCTATGTCATTATACAAATAGAGAAGAGAAAAAGAATATTGCAAATACCGAGTTTTTAGGGAAAAAATCTCATAACATGGATATAATTGCATTGCCAGAAGATGACACCATTTTTGTAAATGATGGAAAAATAGAAATAATAGGACCATGTCCGTACTACATTTTCTCAAAAGGAGAATGTAGAGAAGAGCGGAATAAATTAATATTTAAGAGCGTGAATTATGAAAAGATATACTTAAAGTATGTAATGTGTAACAAAATTAGCAAGAAAATGATTAATGAGATACGAAAAATAAAAAAGGATAGAAGTGTATTCTATCCTTTTTGTTGGCGGAGAGGGTGGGATTCGAACCCACGGTAGGCTATTAACCTACGCCAATTTTCAAGACTGGTGCCATAAACCAACTCGACCACCTCTCCGTTTGGAACATTATTATATTAGCACAGGAGCTATCCATTGTCAAGAATAATTAAAAAAAATATAAAAAAAAGTTACAATTGTTACAATCCACATAATTAAAATTATACAAAAAAGATTAGCGATATAATGTCAATTTATAATATTTCGCCCCAGCTACATAAGAGAATCTTCTTTTTACTGCGTTATACACTTGTAAAATTTAGATTCTCTAACTTGCTGGTCCCCACCTTAACTCCATACTATAAATTGACATTATATCGCTAATCTTATACAAATAAAACTAAGCTGGGAATTGTAACAAAAAAACCTTTTAAAATTTAAATGTTTTTGCTTGACTTTTTATATATATTTTGGTATTATAATTTTGTTGTTACGCGGGAATAGCTCAGTTGATAGAGCGCTGCCTTGCCAAGGCAGAGGTCGCGGGTTTGAGCCCCGTTTCCCGCTCCAAAAATTTTATTACATTTATGTAATAAAATTTATTTTTTAGAATATATTTTAATATGTGGCGATATAGCCAAGCGGTAAGGCATGAGTCTGCAAAACTCTGATCCCCGGTTCGAATCCGGGTGTCGCCTCCAAATTATAACAGCTTATAAACTATAATAGTTTGTAAGCTGTTATTTTGTATAATAGGAAAGTTCAACTTACCTATTATACAAAATAATACATTCAATTGCTAATTTATCTGGATATTGATAATTAAATACAAGTATGGTATAAAAAATATAACATTATATGAACCAAAGATGTTTTTTTCTAGTCTAATGATAAAGGGAGGAATTTTAGATGAAAAAAAGTGGGAAAATTTTAGTATTTATATTATGTTTAGTTATCATAGCATTGGTTACATTTATAGTTGTTGATAAATTTGCTATCGAAAAAAATAATAATAACACAAATACGGAAAGCAACAATGCGATGATAAAAGATTCAGTAGATAATGGAACTAAGAATGAAATTGTAAAAAATAATGAAAAAACAAAAAATGAAATAGTAGGTGACGAAACAGAAAATAATAAAACAAAAATTGCAAATGAAGAAATAAAGAAAGTATTAAAAGATGAATCTTGGCTAAAAGAAAATGTTAAATTTAATAATGGAAAAGAGGAAGAGCTTACATTTGCAAAGATGAAGAATATAAACGGAAATCCCGCATATTTAATTATTGCATATGATGAAGCTTCATATAATAACAATGTAGTGTTAGTAACATATGAAAATGGAAAGATTGTAGTATGCAAGCAATATATGGAAATGGGAGCAGGAGAAGTTTCTGTTGATTTAAATAAGAGCATAGTTTGTTATACTAGTGATGCAGAGGGTGAAGTTGAATACTATAACATAGATAATAATAAATTCGTAAAATTTGCAAATACTGGGTACAATGCAGATGATGGAAACATATATTATTATGTTGGTGGAGAAAATGTATCATATGGAAGATACAATACATTAACAGAGGATATTAATGCAGTAAAGATTGAAACAAAATTGAGCAATGAAAACATTGAGAAATTTGTAAAATAAATTACATTGAGAAATTTATTTTTTTTGAAATGAGTGAAAGTACAAAGACACTTTTAATAAATAAGAGCCATTCTTAGGAATGGCTCTTATTTTATATAATAGGAAAGTTTTACATTCTTATTATATAAAAAATAAACATTACACATCGATTAGCCGTGCGTAACGAAGTAAGCTATGGATAATACATACGATTGTACAATTACACACGAATCTTACTTTGTAAAATTTTGCATACGAACAGAAATGAGGCACGAAAGATAATTTAAAATGTCAATAAATATTAATCATGCCTCTTTTGTTATTTGCCTCTAAACATTTATAAATAATATTTTATGTTTTTTAAGCTATATTTTCGGTTGTTATAATTTCATCATTTTGATCTTGTAATTCATTTTGAGCATTTTCTTCAGTAGTTTCCTGAATAGATGCAATATTGTCTAATGACGTAGCGCTTTCAATATTTATGTTTTCTTCTTTCTTTATAGCAATATGCTTCGCTAATTTACCAAGTCCAAACCCAGAGATTCCAAAACATATGCCACCAACAACATATAATATGATTTCAGAGATATTACTTCCAGTAACTACTCCTAGAATAATAACTAATACTGCAGCTAAATACAAAAGACCCGCTACCATAGACATAAATGTGGCTAAAAAACTATTTTGATAATTTTTATATACAAACATCATAGTACATCATCTCCTAAAATTTTATATACATATATTTTATACATAAAAAAATAAAACTTCAAGGAAAAACAAAAATTTTTTAGTAAAAATAAAAAGTCAAGGAAAAAATAAAAAAATTTTTGAGTGAAAATAAAAACACCATAAACATTATTATATCGTGAAAGACTAATCAATAGAAGAAATGAAGGGTTACAAAGATATACATAACAAACAAATGTTTGAAAACTGCGCAAAATCAGCGAAAACTCTAAAAAAAATTTAAAAAAGTGTTGCATTTTAAAAAACGTTGTATTACAATTTAGTCAGGTGGTAGAAAGTGGTAAAAAGTGGTGCCGCTGGATAGGTGAGGTGAGACCAATGTTAATTGGAGAATATGAACATTCACTAGACGATAAAGGTAGAGCTATTATGCCAGTAAAGTTAAGATCTGACATAGGAGAGAAATTTATAATAACAAAAGGACTAGATGGTTGTTTATTCGTATTTTCTCAGTTGGAGTGGTCAAACTTTGAAGCAAAGTTAAAAGAGCTTCCACTAACTAATAAAAATGCTAGAGATTTTGTTAGGTTCTTTCTATCAGGGGCAACAGAGTGTGAGCTAGATAAACAAGGCAGATTTTTAATTGTGAATAACTTAAGAGAATATGCAAATATAACGAAAGAATTAGTAATAATCGGTGTAGGAACTAGACTTGAAATATGGAATAAAGATAAGTGGAAAAACTATAATAGTGACGAAAATATTTCTGCAGATAATATAGCCGAAAACATGACAATGTTAGGTATATAACTTGCAAAAGTTTATATAAAATTACAGAAGATAAAACATTGAGATACAAAAGATAAATTTTTAGATACAAAAGATAAAGCTTTAAAAGTATGCAAAAGAAAAAATATGTAATACACTAAAGTTTATAGTATGTACAAAAGTATTTTAGGTACTAAAGATGCAAATATTAATGAACATGACAAGTTGGTATTCTATATGATACCAACCTTGTTATGTTATAGGAATTTAGTATAGAGGGTGAATTTTTGGAATTTAAACATAAACCAGTATTGTTAGATGAGTGCATACAAGGATTGAATATAAAAAAAGATGGTATATATGTTGATGGTACTTTAGGAGGGGCTGGACATAGTAAGGTTATCGCTGATAATCTCTCTAATAAGGGACTATTGATTGGTATAGATAGAGATGAAGAGGCTCTAAATGCCGCAAAGGAACGATTAAAAGATTATAATAATGTTATATATGTCCATGGAAATCACGATGATATTATGGGAATATTAGAGAGCTTGAATATTTCAAAAGTAGATGGAATTCTACTAGATTTAGGGGTATCATCATACCAATTAGATGAAAAAACGAGAGGTTTTAGTTATATTGGTAGTAATGATCTTGATATGAGAATGGACAAAGCTCAGAAATTAACAGCAAAAGAAATAGTAAATACATATTCAGAAGAAAAACTGGCGGAAATTATTTTTGAGTATGGAGAAGAGCGTTATTCAAGAAATATAGCTAGAAATATATGTATTGAACGTGAGAAAAAAGCTATAAATACAACGGCTGATTTAGTAAATATTATAGAAAAATCAATTCCTAAATCAAAACAAAAAGATGGACATCCTGCAAAAAGAACGTTTCAAGCAATAAGAATAGAAGTGAATGACGAATTAAAGCCTCTTTATGATACTATTATGAACAGTATCAAGGCATTAAATGATGGAGGAAGATTATGCGTTATAACATTTCATTCTTTGGAAGATAGAGCTGTAAAGCAAGCGTTTATAGATGCAGAGGGAAGGTGTACATGTCCAAAAGAATTGCCTTATTGTATATGTAATAACAAATCTTATGGAAGAATTATTAATAAAAAACCAATAGTTTCAACAGAAGAAGAGCTTAAATTAAATAGTAGGGCACAAAGTGCTAAGCTAAGAATTTTTGAGAGAAAAGAGGTGAGAACTTATGGCGAATAGGGTGTATGGTTATCAAGGGTACAGAGGGTACCAATTTGAAACAAGCCCAAAAAAAGTACAACCGGAGTATGAACCTGACGTAACTGTGCAAAAAAAAGAGAATATACAACAAAATAAAAGTAGGGTCAAAAAGCAATTAAACAAGACCGGAAATCAAGCAAAAAAGATTTCTAAAGAAGAGCTTAATAAAAAAGCTAAGCTTGTTTGTTACATTGTATTCGGTTTTACTGTTTTATTTACCATAAGTTATAGAAACTCAATTATAAATGAAAAATTCAATGGAAAAGAGAATCTTAAAGCTGAGCTTGCCGAAGTTCAAAAAATAAATGAACAGCTTGAGGTTGGTATTGAGAATGAATTGAATCTTACAAGTGTTGAACAATTAGCAAAAGAAAAGTTAGGTATGGGTAAATTAAGCAATAGTCAAAAGGTATATATTAGTTTACCTAAGAAGGAGTATGTTGAATCTAAATCAGAAAGTTTAGTTTCAAGCACAGAAAAGAGCTCCTCACCTGTAATTGAAGGAATAAAACATTTATTAAATATAAAATAAAAGACTTAAATTTAAAATAAATTTAGTCTTTTTTTTTGTGTATCTAATATTATTTAATAAAAATACATATGGAGGAATATTGAAAATAATTACAATGAGGAAGGAATGATATTGAATATGTCAAATTTAAAAAAATTAAAAAGGCAACTTAAAAAGAAAGAAAAGATAAAAATTATTAAAAAGACAGGAGAAATAACCAGAAAGAAAAAACTAAGACTCTTGATGGGCTCTTTTTTTATATGTATGGTATTTCTATCAGTAAGATTATTTTGGATACAATTTCATATGAGAGATTTTCTGCAAAATATGGCATATAATCAACAAACTCTAGAGAGAGCTTTTAATCCTAAAAGAGGAACTATATACGATGCAACGGCCGAACACGTCTTAGCAATTAGTGCATCCGTTGAAAGTATAACAGTTAATCCGGTAAATATAAAAAAGGAAGATAAAGAAAAAGTTGCAAAAAAATTGAGTGAGTTGTTTGAATTAGATTATGAAAAGACCTTAAAAAAAGTTACTAAAAAAAGCTCTATAGAAACAATTGTTAAAAAGGTAGATAAAAATAAATCGAAAGAGCTATTTGCATGGCTAAAAGAAAATAATATTATAGGTGTTAATATTGATGTTGATACCAAAAGATATTACCCATACAACAATTTGGCGTCACAGATTATCGGATTTTGTGGGAGTGATAATCAGGGTTTAATGGGAATTGAATCTAAGTATGATAATGACTTAAAGGGAAGTCCTGGAAGCATTGTTAAAATGACAGATGCTAAAGGTGGAAATTTAGATGATAAAGGAGAAGATTATATTGATGCTATAGATGGAAATGATATAGTACTTACAATAGATGCAACAATTCAGGGAATAGTAGAAAAATATCTAGAGGAGGCATGCATTGATAATGTGTGCACAGATGGTGGAAACATTATAATAATGAATCCTAAAAATGGTGATATATTGGCAATGGCTGGATATCCAAACTATAATTTAAATGATCCATATAAACCAATTGGAGAGCTATCTAATAATTGGGATGAATTGTCTAAAGAAGAAAAAACTAGAATACAACAGAATATGTGGAGAAACAAGGCTATATCAGATGCATATGAACCCGGATCAACATTTAAGCTAATAACAGCTTCTGCAGCTTTAGAAGAAGGTATTACAAAAACAGATAATTCTGGAGAGTTTAATTGTGGTGGTGGAATTACAATTGCAGGTGTTAGAATAAAGTGTTGGAGATATTATAGACCACATGGAGCTGAAAGTCTTAGAGAAGCACTTATGAATTCGTGCAATCCGGTTTTTATTGGGCTTGGACAAAAAATAGGAGTAAGTAAATATTATTCATATTTACAAAAATTTGGATTGTTAAGGAAAACAGGAATTGACTTGCAAGGTGAGGGTAGCAGTATATTTTTAGCGCAAGAAAAAGTTGGTCCAGTTGAACTTGCTACAATTTCATTTGGGCAGAGATTTGAAGTAACACCTATTCAAATGATTACTGCAGTTTCAAGTATTGCAAGTGGAGGAAACTACGTTGTACCACGTGTTGTGAAAAGTGTTGTTAATAGTCAAACAGGTGAGGTAAAGAATGTAGAGCCTCAGATTAAAGAACGTGTAATATCTGAAGAAACTGCGAAGAATGTTTTGAGTATGATGCAATCTGTTGTTGATGAAGGTACAGGTAAAAATGCGAGAGTACTGGGTTATTCAATTGGTGGCAAGACTGGAACATCTGAGGATGGGGTAAATACGGGTAAATATGTAACATCTTTTGTGGGTGTTACACCAATATCAGACCCACAATTAGTAATATTAATTACATTATATAATCCAACAGGTGAGGGGGGTCACCAAGGAGGTGTTGGGTAATTTTAACGACATACATATGTATTTTTTAATTTGAGACAGCATATACCTAGTAGAAAGAAACGACTGAAAGGAAGAGTAACTTGAAAGATAAACCTATAATATTAGATAATGAACAACATATAGAAATTAAAAGTGGAGATTATATTGTGGAGATTGAGTTTTCAAATGATAATGTCACATTAGAGCAATGCTTAATAAAAATATTAAATAGTTTTTGATGAAATATGCAAAAGGGGTGTGTATGTTGCGGAAATATTAATAATGAAAAATATTGCAAAAATAGCAAAGTCTGGAGGGCTGCGGTATATATTAGATTATCGCAGGAAGATTGTAATAAGGAAGAGCAAAAAAGCGAAAGCAATAGTATTACTAGCCAGAAAATATTAATACAAGAGTATATAAGTAATTATAAGGATATTGAGATATATGATGAGTACATCGATGACGGATATACGGGAACAGATTTTAATAGACCATCATTTAAAAAGATGATTAATGACATATCTTATGGAGTTGTTAATTGTGTGATAGTAAAAGATTTATCTCGTTTAGGAAGAAATTACATTGAGGTTGGTAGATATATTGAGCAACTATTTCCATTATGGAATGTACGATTTATAGCTATTAACGATATGATTGATAGTTATGAAAATCCAACAAGTGTTAATACAATAATTGTTCCGTTTAAAAATCTAATTAACGATGAGTATTCGCGAGATACATCATTAAAAATAAAATCTGCTTTAAATGGAAGAAGAAAAAGAGGTGAATTTGTGGGAGCTTTTTCTCCTTATGGATATGTAAAAAGTGATGCAGATAAGCATAAACTTGTGGTGGATAAAGAAGCTGCAAGCATAGTTAAAAAGATATTTGAATGGAAGATTTATGATGGATTGGGAGCAGATGGAATATGTAAAAAATTAAATGATATGCACATAATAAATCCAACTGCATATAAGCAGAAAAAACTGAAACTTAATTATTCAAATGATAATATTTCGTATAGTTGGTGTCCGTCAACAATAAGAAAAATTTTAAAAAATGATGTATATATTGGAAATATTACACAAGGGAAGAGAAAAGTTAAAAGCTATAAAGTTCATAAGGTTGAAGTTGTCGATAAAAATGATTGGATAAGCGTTCCAAATATGCATGAACCTATAATTGACAAGGATCTTTTCTATAGAGTTCAAAGTTTACTAGATAGCGAAACTAGAGTTGAAAAGAATGGTGTTCTTAGTATGTGGGCAGGGCTCTTGAAATGTGGAAATTGTGGTGCTAGTATGAGCAAAAAGAATTATAAAAGTAAGTATGGAAAAGTGTATGAGTATTATATGTGTGGTACTTATATGAAGAAATCAAAAGTGATGTGTACCAAGCATACCACAGAAGTTCATGATATAGAGCAGTGTGTTATAGATGGGATTAATAAAAGTATTAAAAATATAGGGAATTATAAAGAAATTTTAAATAATATAGAGCTTAGATTTAAAAAGAAAGATTTCGAGTCTGAGAATGATATTATAATAACATCAAAAATAAAAGCTATTGAAAGGATAAAAGAAATAAAAGATGGTCTATATGAAGATTGGAAGGAAGGATATATAACTAAGGAGGAATTTATAGAGTATAAGAAAAAATATGAGAGCAATATTGAAACTTTAAATCAAGATATGATAGATTTAAAAAAAAGCCAATGTAATAATTGTTGTAATAAATGTGATTTCTCTAAAATTTTTTCCAAGAATGGAGTTATTAAATTAAACAGAAACATTATTGTTAATCTGGTAAATAAGATAGAAATTTATGAAAACAAGAAGGTCAAAATCTTTGTAAAATATAATAATGAATGAAGAGGTTTATGGTAAACATAAATCTCTCTTTTGTATACTAACAAATTGACATTGTTTCCGTTGTATGATAGAATATAAGTGGCTTTAAGAGATTTTTAGAAATTAAATGGGGGAATAAATATGGCAAAAAAAGTAAAGTTTGGAATTGGATTTGTTACTGGAAGACCTAATGTTTGTAGAATAGTTAATAGTTACTATAAAGATATTTTAGAGCAAGTAAAACGCTACAAAAAAGAGGTTGAAGTAACAATTTTTATTTTATTTGATACGTCATATCAACAAGGCAAAAGAAAAGAATTTTATAATATTTTACCAGAGGTATATAAAAATATCGACATTAAATACATTACACCAGAAGACATTGGAGAGGAAGTTAAAATGCTTGTTGCACGTCAGAACATGGATATAGATGACATGAACTTCTTTTTTGGACATGGACATGCTAAGGGAAGAAATACATTAATGTATTACGCTATTAAAAATAGCATGGATTATTTGCTATTTTGGGACGATGACGAATATCCAGTTGCTGTATTAGAAGAGAAAGATAAGAAAAAGTGGATTAAACAAGATAATATATTAAAACACCTTAATTATATGGACGAGGAGAAGGCTGATGTAACCATAGGTTACCATTGTGGATATATATCACCAATACCATATATAGATTATACAGATGATTTTAATGAGCAAGACATGAAAGATTTTATAGAAGCCATAAGTAATGATATTATCTCATGGGAATCTATTCGTGAGAAAATGGTAAAAAATAATGGTGTTACATTTGCTGATCCTAATATTGCAAGTGGAAATGATGCATATGAAATTAATAGTATTGGAGCCGGAAAATGGGTTGCAGGTTCAACTTTGTGTCTAAATTTAAATAATGAAGATAAAATACCAGCATTTTATAATCCACCATTGGCTAGAGGAGAAGATACATTTTTTTCAACTTTACTTGGAAATTCAAAGACAGTAAGAATCCCAGTATATCATTTTCATGACGGATTTTTAAAATATACAGAAATTATGGAAGGAAAATATCCAAAAACACTAAGGAAAATAAATGTTAGAGAAGAAAAAGTAAAATCAAGATTCTTAAGTGCAACAATGGGTTGGATAAAATATAAACCATTACTTTTATATATATCAGATAAAGAAAGTTATCGCCAAAAAATAGAAGAGATGAATGCTAAACTTGAAGAGACTATTCCAAAACTTAATAAAGTATTTGCGGATGATTGTTTTACTCAGTTAATAAAAGAATTAGAGGAATATGATAAGAATGTTGAAACTCATTACGAAGAATATAAGAGAACAAATGAGATTTGGAAACGCCTAAGAGGTCTAATATTTTAATTTGGAGGTAGAATGAAGGATAATAAATTAATAAGTGTAATTATTCCATCATATAACAGAAAAGATTTTATAGATAGAGCGATAAATTCGGTTCTTAAGCAAAATTATAAGGATATAGAAATTATAATTGTGGATGATGGATCAACAGATGGAACATTTGAATATTTAAAGGATAAATATGCTAAATTAAATAACTTTAGAATATATAGAAATGAGAAAAATTCTGGAGCTGGATTTAGTAGAAAAGTTGGGTATAATAAGTCAAATGGAAACTATTTAATTTTTATGGATGATGATGATTATTATACAAATTTTGAGTTTTTTAATCATGCAATTGAAGTATTTGATAGATATGAAAATGTGGGACTTGTATCTACAAGCTCTGTAATTGAATATGTTAAAGAAAATAAATTTGAAGATTCGATTATGAATATAAAAGGGATGATTAATAAAGCTGATTATTTATCAGAGTTTCAACAAAAATACATGAAGAGCAACTCTACATTTACTACAATATTTAGAAAATCCACATTGAATAAAGCAAATTTTAATGATGTTGATATGGTTAATGACTCGACAATATACTTAAGATCTTTATTAGCAGGAGATGCATACATTTTAGATGAAATAAGCGGTGTATATAGAGTTCATTCGAAAAATATTACATTTAGTCTAAAAGTTGACTTTATAATTCAAAATCTTATTGAGAAAAAGAAGGTTTTTGATGAGATAAAAAGAAGATTACTATTAGATAATGCCAGTGAATGGCTAAAAAAACAAGTATTACTTACTTCCAAGTATTATGTTGAGAATAATAAACTTAAAGATGAAGATTTTGAAAAATTGATAGATTGGTGTAATGAAAATGGTGAAAATATGGCAAAAGATATTGTAAGCATTTTGAAAAAGGCAAGAGGATGTTAGTATTATAAAATATTTAAGGAAGGTAATGGAGGTTATAATGAAAAAAATATTCGTAATGGCATATGCACGTAAAAATTTAGGAGACGATCTTTTTATAAAAATGCTTTTAGATAGATACCCAATGCATCAGTTTTATATGAAAGTAAATAATTGTATTTTTTTAGATGAGCTACAAAAACAATATGAGAACTTAAATGTAATACAGGCTCCAGATACTGATGATGAGCTATATGCTTCAGATGTAAATGAGTACGATGCATACGTTTATGTTGGTGGATCCATATTTATGGAGGGAGGAAAAGTATATAATTTATCAGAAAGATTCCATGATTTTATAAAAAGATGCAAAGAAAATAATAAACCTTTTTGCTACATAAGTTGTAATTATGGTCCATATCAAACTGAAGAATATTTTAATCTTTCTAGAGAAACTTTTAAAAATACAACAGATATATGTTTTAGAGATAAACATTCATACAACTTGTTTAAAGATATAAAATCTGTTAGATATGCTCCAGATTTTGCGTTTACATATCCAATAAAAAAGCAAGAAAAAATACCAGATAGTGTTGGAATAACTATTATAGATTTGAGTATTAGAGATTATCTATGCGATAAAGAGCAAGCATACATTGATATGATTGTAAATAATATAAATGCTTATATAAAAGATGGAAAAAAAGTGTACCTATACACATTCTGTAGTTATGAATCAGATGAGAGAACTTTGGAAATGGTCCTTAAACGTGTAAATAATCCAAATGTAGTTGCTATAAGATATAATGGAGATATTGAGTCATTTATTGATACTTATAGTAAAATGGAATATATGATATGTGCAAGATTTCATGCAATTATATTGTCACTACTTGCTAACCAAAAAATTCATGTAATGTCATATAGCAAGAAAATAGATCGTATAATAGATGACTTAGAGCTAAATTTACCTAACACTTTACTTACAGACATAAGTGGAGATTTAATTGTAGACTTAAGTAATTTTGAGGAAACGAGTGAAAGTAAAATTAATGACATAAAAGAAAAAGCGCAAGGGCAAGAATTGGCAATTAAAAATGCTTTAAATTAGAATACACTTGCCAAAAAAGTTGAGAATATTACTTTGATTTCAATAGGAAAATTAGATTAATATCGTATAAAGAAAACAAAATTATTAAATTTATATATTTAATAGTTTGTTTTTTTTTATACCAAGGAGGTGGTGTGGCAGCCCCCATAGCATCTCAGATATTAGGGGAGGTTTTACCATACCTGGAAATTAACAAGGACAATATTAGTGAAGAAGAAATTATAAGTAAGGTGATGGTTCCAAACGTTGAGGGATTAACCATAAAGGAAGCAAAAAAAGTATTAGAGGAGAGTAATTTAAAAATACAATATGATGAAGAATTAGGCGAAGAATATATAATTAAGCAGCAAGTTCCTATAAGTGAAGTTCAAGTTTGGGAGGAAAGCGCTATTATAGTAAAGTAATGTAAAAGGAGGATGATGTTTTTTGAAAGTAGTTCTCCAAAAACATCAAAAAACATTAAAAAAAATAAAAGTTTCATATACAAAAAGGAAAATTAGATATATAATAATAGCAAAATTGGCGTAGGAGGTTTTTTATGGAGCTAAAAAAGATACTAGTTGGAATCGATGGCATAAAAGCTAAAGGCGATTTAGATATAGATATAACAAATCTTGAAAGTGATTCAAGAAAGATTACTAAAGGCGGACTATTTGTAGCAATTAAAGGGTTTGAATCAAATGGTAATGATTATATAAAAGCTGCAATTAAGAATGGCGCAATCGCAGTAATGGCAGAGCCTGATATAGATAAGGAATTATTAAAATTGATTATTAAGTATGTAACTGTAATTGTTGTTCCAGATACACGTTTAGGTTTGGCAATAGGTGCATGCAATTTTTATGATAATCCATCAAGAAAATTAAAATTGATTGGTATAACAGGAACTAAAGGTAAAACGACAACTTCATTCATGACAAAGAAAATTCTTGAAAAGCAAGGAATGAAAGTTGGATTAATTGGAACTATAGCAACATATATTGGGGATAAAAAGTTAGAAGATAGTGATAGAACAACACCAGAAAGTAATAAGTTGCAATCATTGTTCGCTCAAATGGTAGAAGAAAAATGCGATGCAGTAGTTATGGAAGTTTCATCACAAAGTTTAAAATTAAATAGGGTTGCTGGATGCGATTTTGATATTGCTGTATTTACAAATTTTTCAGAAGATCATATTAGTCCAAAAGAGCATCCTGATATGAAAGATTACTTCGAATCAAAATTAAAATTACTAAAAATGAGTAAGGTTTCTTTTGTTAATGCAGATGACCTAATGGTTGCAAAAGTACCAAAAATGTTACCTGATGCAAAAATTAGTACATATGGAATTGACAATTTCTGCTCTTTACTTGCAAAAGATATTACAATTACAAATTCATATGTTGATTTTAAGGTAAAAGTTGAAACAAAAAATGAGAGAGTTAAAGTTTGTATTCCAGGAAGATTTAGTGTATATAATGCACTTGCAGCAATAAGTATTGCTAAGGAACTTCATTGTACAACAGAAAATGTTAAGGCAGCACTAGAAGAGGTTAGAGTTCCTGGAAGGAGTGAACTTGTAGATAACAAGAGAGAGCTAACAATTATGATTGACTATGCCCATTCTCCAGAAAGTTTAGAAAACATATTAAGTGCAGTAAAGTCATATACTAGGGGTAGATTAATTTCTGTATTTGGCTGTGGTGGCGATAGAGACTCTGGAAAAAGACCTTTAATGGGTGAGATATCAGGTAGAATAGCTGATTACACATTTATCACATCAGATAACCCACGAACAGAAGAGCCTGAAAAGATTGCCAGACAAATTGAGCAAGGAATGAAAAAGACAAATGGTAAATATGAAGTGGTAGTTGATAGAACAGAAGCTATAGAAAAGGCGATAAAAATGGCTAACAAGAGAGATATCATAGTATTAGCAGGAAAAGGTCATGAACCTTACCAAGAAATTAATGGTAAAAAGTTCCCATTTGACGAAAGAATTATAGTAAACGATATTATTGAAAAATTAGATGAAAAGAAAAAATAAATCAAAAGAAAAATATTGTAGAATACAATAAGAAGAAAGGAATGGAATGATAGGATGAATTTTCAACTAAAGGTATTAATAATGTCATTTGCAATTAGTATTGTGTTTGCGTTAGTTATAATACCTATATTAAGGAGATTAAAGGTTGGTCAGATTGAACGAACTGATGGACCGCAATCACATTTAAAGAAACAGGGAACTCCTACTATGGGAGGATTAATTATAGCATTAACAATGGTGGTATGCTCTGCATTATTATATATGGAATACAAAGCATCAGAGCCTCTTGTAGCATCAAGAATGATACCACTAGTATTTGTTACTTTAGGATTTGGATTAGTTGGATTTGTAGATGATTTCAAAAAACTAATTTTAAAAAATACAGATGGTTTAAAACCTATGTATAAGATGTTTGGATTACTACTTATAGCAGTAACATATACTTTTTATTTAGTAAAATACATTAATTTAGGTACAGATACATATATACCAATTATAAAACAATATATTACCTTACCTATTTGGTTATATATTCCATTTGCAATATTTGTTCTTTTAGGAACAACAAATGCAGTTAACTTAACAGATGGTGTTGATGGTTTATCATCAAGTGTAACAACAATAATTTTAACATGTATAGTATCAATAAGTATTATATTAGGAGTAAAAGAGGTTACCTTAGCAGGAACAATTCTAATTGGTTCATGTCTTGGATTTTTATTATTCAACTTACATCCTGCAAAGGTATTTATGGGAGATACTGGATCTTTATTATTAGGTGGGGCAATATCTGGCATGGCTTTATATTTAAAAATGCCACTTATACTGATAGTTATTGCTTTAATACCAATAATTGAGACCTTATCTGTTATGATTCAAGTTACTTTTTACAAGAAAACAGGAAAAAGAGTATTTAAGATGGCTCCAATTCATCACCATTTTGAATTGAGTGGATGGAAAGAGGGGAAGATTGTTTCAATTTTCAGTATTGTTACTTTAATACTTTGCATTATAGGAATAAATATAATATAAATTGATAAGGAGATAATAGATGCAAAAGAAAATAAAAAGAGTGTCGAAATTTGCTAATAATCAATTTGATTTTATTTTATGTGTTACAATTATATTATTACTTGCATTAGGTATTGTTATGGTATTATCAGCAAGTGCTCCATCTTCATTATCTACAACAGGTAATAGTTATACTTATGTAAAAAAACAGTTAGGGTTTGCTGCATTTGGATTATTTGTTATGTTTTTTATATCAAAAATAGATTATAGAGTATACAGAAAATGGTATTGGTATGTGTATATTATTGGATGTTTAGTATTACTGCTTGTTGTTATACCTGGATTAGGATATTCAGTAAAAGGTGCTACTAGATGGATAAAAATTGGAGGAACTCAGTTTCAACCATCTGAAATTACAAAAACATGTATGATATTGTTTTTTGCAGGATATTTAGCAGATCATAGAGAGAAAATACAAAGCGTAAAAGAAGGTTTTTTATTGCCAGTTTTATTTTTAATTATACCAGCTGCTATATTATTAATATTCCAAAATCACTTAAGTGTTTCTCTAGTTATTGGATTTATTACGATTGTTATGATGTTTATTGCTGGATGTAGGATAAAACATTTTATGATTTTTGGTCTTATTGCAATAGCAATTGGGGGATTTATATTTGGTATTATTGGTATGAAAAATAGTAGTGATGATGACAATGAAAAGAAAAACTTTAGAGTAAACAGAATAACTTCGTTTATGGATCCTTGGCAAGATCCACTTGGCACGGGATATCAAACAATTCAAAGTTTGTATGCTATAGGTTCAGGCGGAATGTTTGGATTAGGACTAGGAAATAGCAAACAAAAATATCTTTATATTCCAGAGCCACATAATGATTTTATATTTTCAATATTGGCAGAAGAGCTTGGTTTCTTTGGATGTACATTGGTTGTTATACTATTTATGATTTTCATATGGAGAGGTATTGTTATTTCGATGAGAGCAAAAGATTTGTATGGTTCACTGGTTGCAATAGGTATTACAACCTTAATAGCGATACAAGCAATTTTGAATATAGCCGTTGTTACAAATTCTGTACCAAATACAGGTATGTCACTTCCATTCTTTAGTTATGGTGGTACAGCATTAGTTTTATTATTAGCAAACGTTGGAATACTTTTGAATATTTCAAGATCAAGTTCAAAAGTATAAAAAGAAAATGTAAAACTTTGGTTTTACATTTTCTTTTTTTTTGTTATAATTACTTCATAAATTTATATAATGAAATAGGAGAGTTGATATATGAAAGTTATTATTTCTGCTGCAGGAACAGGTGGACATATTAATCCAGGAATTGCAATTGCAAATAAAATTAAAGAGCATGAACCAGATTCAGAAATCGTTTTTTTTGGAACAAATAGGGGACTAGAAAATGATTTAGTACCAAGAGCTGGATATGAATTAAAACAAATAGAGGCATATGGAATTCAGCCAAAACCTAGTATTTCAAATATAACCAATTTGATAAAAACTATGAATAGTAGAAAAGTTGTAAAATCTTTTATAGATGAGTTTAAACCAGACATTGTAATTGGAACTGGTGGGTATATTTGTGGACCAGTATTTGCTGCTGCAAACTCAAAAAAGATACCTACTTTCTTGCATGAGAGCAATGCATATCCTGGAAGAGCAGTAAAAATGTTTGCTAAAAAAGCTAAAAAAGTATTTGTTGGATTTAAGGAAGCAAAAGATAAACTTGAAGGGCTTAATAATGTTGTTGTAACAGGTACTCCAACTAAGATAAAAAAAGCCCAAATATCTGCTGAAGACAAATTAAAAATTATTAAAGATTATCATTTAAATCCAAATATTCCTATAGCTCTTGTCTTTGGTGGAAGTCAAGGGGCAAAAAAAATTAATGAAACAATAGTTAGTATATTAAAACATAAGTTAAATAAAAACTACCAGTTAATTTGGGCTACGGGACCAAAGCAATTTGATGAGATTAAAGAAAGTCTTAGAGAAGATAATTTAGATATAGCAAATATACCAAATGCTAAAATAATGCCATATATATACAATATGGAAGAGCTTATTAATTTATGTGACATTGTAGTATGCAGAAGTGGTGCTATGACTATTACCGAGATTGCAATTGTTGAAAAACCTGCAATTTTTATTCCATTACCAAGTGTAGGTGCAAATAGGCAGGAGGATAATGCAAGAGTATTAGAAAAGTTAGGTGCCGCAAAAGTTATTTTAAACTGCGATATTAATGATAACATATTAAATGAATATCTTAATGAGATGGTTAGTGATAGAGCTAGATTAGTTCAAATGGGGAAGAATGCTAATGCTATTGCTGTTCAAGACGTTGAGGAGAAGATATATAAAGAAATAAAAGCTGCTTTAAAAAATAAGTAAATAATTATTACAATTCACAGCTTAATTTTATTTCATATAAGATTAGAGATATAGTGTAAATTTATAATATGAAGTTAAGGTGGGGACCAGCAAATTAGAGAATTTAATTTTTACAAGTGTATAACGCAGTAAAAACGTAAATTCTCTTATGTAGTTGGGGCGTAATATTATAAATTTACACTATATCTCTAATCTTTATTATTTAATTCTAAAACTGTGAATTGTAACTATATAAAAGAAGTAAAAAAAATCATTGAATTTACATGCGTATTTTCAATGATTTTTTTTATTTACAATTGTAGTACTTTTCTTACAGCTCCTTTTATAATTTTAACAAAGCTTTAATGAGACGATGAGCCTATGTCGTTTTGTAATGTTACAGTAACAACAGTTCCTTCTTTTATTTCTGTTCCTTCAATTGGATCCTGACTTATTACTTGTCCATTTCCAACCACATTAATATTTAATTTATGTGATGCTAATGAGTTCTTAGCTGCACTATATGACATTCCTTTTAAGTCTGGAACTATTGTTGTTGCTTTATTATTTTTAGTATCATCAGAGTATAATTTTATTATTGCACCATTCACCAAAGGTGTTCCAGCTTTAGGAATTTGCTCTGTTATTATGTCTGTACTTTCACATGTATATTCACAAGTGAAACCTTGGTCTTCTAGTAGTTTTTTTGCATCTGTTGCAGATCTTCCTGTAACAGCATGTAAAGTAATTTTTTCGATATTAGATGAGGCTGTTGGTTTTGAATCTGTTATATTAGATGAATCTTTTGATGGTATATCTAAATAAGGTAATACTTCTGAAAGTATTTGACTAACTACGGGTGCAGCGATATGTCCACCAAAATGATCTTTACCCTGAGGATTATATAGTGTAAGCAATACTACTAATTGTGGATCATCTGCTGGAGCAACTCCAACGAAAGATGAAACATATCCAGCTGTAGATCCTTCAGTTGCCTCTGAAGTACCGGTTTTTCCTGCTACTGAATATCCATTAACTTGACCATATTTTCCGCCACCATCAGTAACAACTGATTCCATCATGCTAAGCATTGTTTTTGCTGTATCTTGAGATATTACCTGTCTAACCTGTTTTGGCTCTATTGTTGTTATAGCTCCAGTGTCTGCATTTATAACCTCTTTTACGATTCTTGGCTGCATTAATATTCCATCGTTAGCTATAGCTGAAACTGCTGTTGCCATTTGTAGTGGGGTAATAGTGAATCTTTGTCCAAATGATGTTGTAGCTAACTCTACAGGACCGACCTTAGAAAGTTCATGAAATATTCCAGATGCTTCTCCAGATGTTTCAATCCCTGTCTTTGTAAATAATCCAAATGCATCAAAATATTTATATAATGTAGGAGCTCCAATTTTTTGTCCTAATTGCATAAATGCTGGGTTACATGAGTTTTGCAATGCCTGTCGTAATGATTGGTATCCGTGACCTCCCTGATTAGCACAACGAATTTTTCTATCTGCGACAACCTGAACACCATTACAAGAAAAGATTCCTGCTGTGTCTGCTTCAACTATATTTTCTTCTAAAGCGGTAGATGCTATAACAACTTTAAAAACGGATCCCGGTTCGTATGTGTTAGATATAGCAGTGTTTCTCCACATTTTTTGTAATGCATCACTTTGAGCTTGTGACGATAAAGTAGACCATGTTTCTGTTAATGCTTCATTTGGTG
This sequence comes from Clostridia bacterium, assembly GCA_017939755.1. GTDB lineage: Bacteria > Bacillota > Clostridia > TANB77 > CAG-508 > CAG-492. Next base: position 38,387 of record JAGBAJ010000045.1, read on the forward strand.
TAAATGGTGTATTTAAGTCGTAGTTTGGATATGTAGCCATTGCTAGAATATCTCCAGTATTTGGATTCATAATTATAACATTACCACCATTACCACATTTATTTGTAATGCAGGCTTGCTCTAAATATTTTTCGGCAATTGATTGAATATTTATATCAATTGTTAAGGTTAGGTTACTTCCATTTTCTGGAGCATAATATTGTGCATCTTCGTTGGATATTAAATCTTGTGAAGCTGCTTGAGTTGTTGTAATTTTTCCTGCTGTGCCAGCTAGAGTTTTCTCCCAATAATATTCAAGACCAGTTAACCCTTGATTATCATTTCCGCAAAATCCAAGTAAATTAGAGGCTAAGTTATAATATGGATAATAACGCTTTGTGTCTTCATCAATGTTTATTCCAGCAGTAATTTCGTTATCCTTCATCCAGGTTTTTAATTTATTTATTTTGTCTTTTTCGACCTTTTTTATGATTGTTTCAACTGAATTTGTACTTTGAACTTTTGATAAAGTTTCATCGTAATTTAATTCGAATATCTCTGAAAGTCCATGCGCTACTTTTTCTTGTAGGTATTTTATGTCTGCATCTGATTTTTTATCTTGTTTTTTTCTGAATTCAGCAGGATTTATTGTTATTGTATCAACATCAGCACTAATGGCTAATGCTGTTCCTGTTGAGTCATAAATGGTACCTCTTTTTGCACTTAATATTCTACTTGTTGTTTGTTGTTTTGTTGCGGCTTCTTTTAAAGAAGAACCCTGAATAAATTGTAAAACTGCTATCCTTATTAGTAAAAAAATAAAAATAATTAGCAATATTACTGAAAGAGATAAGTATCGTTTAGGTCTAGAAACTTTGACCACTACATCTTCTTTTGATTTATTTGTTTTCAAATTATCACCAACTTTTGTAAAAATAAAATAAGTTAAAATTAATAAAAATTTTAACATCTTAATTTTATATTAAGCAATGAAAAAAATCAAGAAAATAGGAGGGATTAGGAAAAAAATTGTTACTAGTCAGCCATATTTGAAAAGATATGTAATAAAAAGTTTTTATTATATAATTTTATGGCTGTGAATTGTAACGACTTGTAACAAAAAATTGAATTTGTTTAATAAAGATATTGACAAATATAATTTTATTTGCTAATATGATGAAAATTTTTTCAAAAATATTTTTGTAATTTCAAAAAAAATTTATTCTAAAGAATTTCCAAAGGAGTGTAAATGTTATCAATTATAAAAAGTATGACCCTTAATGGTATAGAAGGGGTTATTGTTGATGTTCAAGTTGATGTTTCAGCAGGAATTCCGTGCTGGGAGGTTGTTGGTTTGCCAGATGTTAGCATTAAAGAGGCAAGAGAAAGAGTTAGAACAGCTATAAAAAATTCAGGATATGAGTTTCCAAGTAGAAGAATTGTCATAAATTTGTCACCTGCAACAATAAAAAAAGAAGGAACAAATTTTGATTTACCTATTGCTATTGCAGTACTTATTGCAAGTGGCATAATAAAATGCTTTGATTCTAAAGATATTATTTTTTTGGGTGAACTTGGACTAGATGGAGTAATTAATCCGGTTAGAGGTGTTCTTGCAATGTGTATAGAGGCAAAGAAGTTAGGCTTTAGATTTGTTATTGTTCCAAGGTTAAATGCAAAGGAAGCGAGCATTGTAGAAGGAATAAGTATTATTCCAGTAGAAACATTGAGTCAAACTATAGCGTTTCTCAATAAAAAAATAATTATTAATCCAGAAAAAAATAATATCCCTGATATAAACAAGCAGAATTATCAAAATGATATGGACTTTTCAGAAGTTAGAGGTCAAAAGAATATAAAAAGAGCCCTTGAAGTAGCTGCAAGTGGAGGACACAATTGTTTACTAATTGGTAGTCCAGGATGTGGAAAAACAATGATGGCAAAAAGACTTACAACGATTTTACCTAAGTTGAGTTTTGATGAAGCACTAGAGGTAACGAAAATTCATAGTATTGCAGGACTTGTAGATAACAATGTACCATTCATAGTAAATAGACCATTTATTGCACCACATCATACTATTTCGAAAACTTCGTTAGTTGGAGGCGGAAGGATACCTAAACCAGGGGATATAAGTTTAGCTCATTATGGAGTTTTATTTCTTGATGAATTACCAGAATTTGAAAAATCTAAAATAGAAATTCTAAGGAGTCCACTAGAAGATGGCAAAATATCTATAAGTAGGGTTAATTCGACAGTAACATATCCTTGTAAATTTATGCTAGTTGCTAGTATGAATCCATGTCCTTGTGGATATTATGGATCAGAAAAAGAATGTAGATGTTCAGAAAAAGAAATACAAAGATATTTAAGCAAGATTAGCGGACCAATTCTTGATAGGATAGATATTCAAGTTGAAGTAAGCAGTGTAAAGTTTGATGCTTTTTCAAGTTCAAATGAAGAAGAGAGCTCTGATAACATTCGAGATAGAGTATCAAGAGCTAGAAAAATACAACTTAAAAGATATAAGAATGAAGGAATTTTCTCTAATTCGGAACTTACACCTAAACTAATAGAAAAATATTGCAAATTAAATAAAGAGTGTAAGGTTTTAATTGAAAAAATATTTAGAAAAATGAATTTAAGTGCTAGAGCGTATAGTAGAATTTTAAGGGTGTCTAGGACAATTGCCGATATGAACGGATGTGTTAATATAGAAAAAGAGCACTTGTTAGAGGCAATTCAGTATAGAAATTTAGATAAGAAATATAAATGAAATAAATTAGAATGCATGTAAATCAAAGCAAACAAAATGCAAACTAATTAAAATTAAATTTAGACAATTGGGAGATGAAATTATAGAAAAAAATATATATGAAATATTATATACAGATGAAAAATTTCCAGAATATTTAAAGTGTGTGAAACCTCAAATAAAAAGAATATTTGCATATGGTAATTTATCAATACTACAAAAAAAGAGCGTTGCAGTCATTGGCTCTAGAAATTGCAGTGATTATGGAAGAAAAATAGCTAAGGAAATGACAGAGGTTCTTGTGGACAACAATATTGTGATTGTTAGTGGAATGGCTCTGGGAATCGATACAATAGCACACGAAACATGTATAGCGAGAGGAGGTAAAACTATTGCTGTTTTAGGCAGTGGATTGAAAAATATCTTTCCAAAAGAAAATACAAATTTATTCCATAAAATAATAGAGAGTGGTGGACTTATTATATCTGAATATAGTCTTGATGAACCAGTTCAAATGAAAAACTTTCCAAAGAGAAATAGAATAATAAGTGGCTTATCAGATGGAGTACTTGTTGTAGAAGCATCATATAGAAGTGGAACTAGTATTACTGCAAAATATGCGAGAAGCCAAGGAAAGACCATATTTTGTGTACCGAATAGTATTGGAAATAAAAATAGTTATGGCTCAATAGAGTTGGCAAAAAGTGGTGCAAAAATGGTAACCTCAGGATATGAGATATTACTGGAATTAGGCATTAAGTTTTGTAAAGGTAAAAAGTGTAGAAAACAAGATGTTGATAATAAAATAAATAATATGGATGCAAATACCAGAGCAATTTTTCAATGTTTAAAGGAAAATGAATGTTTGGATTGCGAGCAGATTTCGTGCAAGACAGATATTGATACTATTGTTGTAAATCAGACACTCACATACATGGAACTAGATGAAATTGTAGAAAATATAAAAATTAATAAATATAAATTATGTGATAAATATTGTGAGTAATTAATAATTTGTTACAATGTTACAATTCACTGCTAATATAAATTTATTATGATTTTGAGATATAATATCAATTTATAAGTTTCGCCCCAACTGCGAAGGATAAGTAGTAGTTGCTTCGCTAGTCACTTGCAACATCTACTTATTCTACCTTGTAGGTCCCCACCTTAACTTCACATTATAAATTGATATTATATCTTGAAATCCTTGTATGTATATATAGCAGTGAATTGTAATATTAATTTACGTTTTATATTTTATAGTAAGTTCTACTTTTAAGATAAAATATTATAGGAGGGCATTATTGGAGAAGAAAGTTTTTGGTAGTATTGGCGAACAAATATCATGTAAATATTTGATAAATAATAATTATAAAATTATAGAAAAAAATTTTTTCTTTAGAGGAGGGGAAATAGATATTATTGCTTTTGATATAGAGAAGAATGAACTTGTGTTTTTTGAGGTGAAGACTAGATCAAGTATAAAATATGGCGTACCAGCAGAATCAGTTACTAAAACCAAAATCCATCATATTTTAAAGGGAATTAAATTTTATGTATATAAAAACAGATTAGAGAATCTAAACATAAGGATCGATGTACTTGAATTATACTATAGCCAGAATAAATTTTTAATAAATCACATAAAACAAATAATTTAGTATTGTAAACTTTATGCTTTTATAGTATAATAAATAGGTATAAAAGGTGGGATTATGGAAAAATTAATTGACAAAACTAAGTTTATACTTAACAAATATAAACTATCAGCAAATAAAAGTTTAGGACAAAACTTTTTAATAAACGATGCTGTTGTTGAAAATATAGTAGATTCAGCAGATGTTAATAAAGAAGATTTAATTATAGAAATTGGACCAGGATTAGGAAATCTTACAGAATACTTATTAGAGAGAGCTGGAAAGGTTATTGCAATAGAGCTTGACAATAGAATGATTGAAATATTACAGGATAGGTTTTCTTTATATAATAATTTTGAGATTCTTAATCAAGATGTCTTAAAAGTAAATTTAAATGAGTTAATAAAAGTGAACAAGAATAATGAGATTAAAACAGTGAAAATAGTTGCCAATTTACCATATTACATTACAACACCAATTATAATGAAATTATTAGAAGATAAGTTAGATATAGAATCTATTACTGTAATGATACAAAAGGAGGTTGCTGATAGATTAATTGCCATACCTGGAGATAAATTATCTGGGGCTATAACATATTGTGTATACTATTATGCAACTTCAGAAAGTGTTACAATTGTTGAAAGTAATTCGTTTATTCCAGAGCCATCAGTTGATTCTGAGGTTATAAAGTTAACAATAAGAAAGAATCATCCAGTAGAGCTTAAAAGTGAAGAAAAATTTTTCGAATTAGTTAAAACTAGCTTTATGCAAAGACGTAAAACCCTAATTAATAGTTTAGTTAATGGTAGAATAGTGTCAAACAAAGATGAGGTTAAAGCAATATTTGATAAACTAAAACTAGATTATAATATTAGAGGTGAGAAACTTACAATTGAACAATTTGCCGAACTTTCAAACTATTTATGTAATAGTGAAATATAGAAAGAAAGGAATGTTATATGAATCAAATATTAGTAACTGATAAATTATATGTAACTCAAAAACTGAAAAAAAAGAAAAAATTATACAGATTAGAATTTTTAGCGTCAATAATTTTAGTATTTGTTTTTTCTGGATGGTATATGTATTCAAAAGTTGAACAAAACGCGAAGGAAGCTGTATCACAGGAAATTAAAGACCAAATTGTTATTAATGATTTGCCAGATGCAACAACTGCTGAAAATAAGCCATTAGTTGTGTCATTTGATGATGATACCGAGGTTATAGAGGAAACTGTTCAGCCAGTTACAAATGCATCATATACTGATTCAAATGGAAATACGTACACGTATGAATCAATATTAACAATTCCAAAGATTGGAATTGAGTATCCAGTATTATCAGATACCAATGATGAGTTGTTAAAAATTTCATTAAATAAATTCTGGGGAGGAAGCCCAAATTCAGTTGGAAATTATTGTATTGTAGGACATAATTATAAGAGCGGTAAAATGTTTGGAAAGTTGTCTCAAATATATAATGGAGATAAAGTGTATTTAAAAGATCTTTCAGGAAAGACCATTGAATACCAAGTATATGATAGATATATCGTATACCCAGAAGATGTTGCTTGTACAAGCCAGATTACAAATGGGCTAAGGGAAATGACTCTTATAACATGTACAAATCAAGGAAAACAGAGATTGATAATAAAGTGTAGAGAGGTATAAAAAAGGAACTATAAAAAATTAAAAAAATCATTGAATTTACATATGTATTTTCAATGATTTTTTATTGTAATTTACAGCAGTAGGACTTTATTACAGCCCCTTTTTTGTGTCTTGTATAATTACTTTCGCAACATCATATATTAATCTTTGGGTTTCCTGTGAGCATTCCCTAAGTAATGTGCTGAACTCTTTAGATAAATAATTTTCTGATTCAACACTAGTTCCATTAAGCACAATACCTTCGTCAATATCTAATATTCTACATATTTCACTTAATCTTGTAAGATTTAATCGTGTTGTTCCGCATTCAATTCTGCTTACATATGCTACAGATACATTTAAACGCTCTGCTAAATTTTCTTGAGTCATATTCTTTTCAATTCTTGCTCTTTTTATTCTCTCACCAATAACCGAATAATCTAAAGCCATAAAATCACCTCTTCGTATCTTTAAAATATAGTATTTACTATTTGATGTACAGAAACTAATAAGTAAAGGTATACTACAAATAGTAATCACCTATTTTTTTAGATTTATTCTTAAAATTGTTGTAGTATTTGAGAATATTAACGAGACAATGATTTTTATTTTAAAAATACAAATAGAACAAAAAAAGAAGCTTTTTGGCTTCTTTTTTAGAAAATTTGTTTTTATTCTTTTGGTTTTGATGATTGAACTTGTTTTTTAGCTAATACTTTTTCTTTTTTATCAGAAGAAACAACTTCTTTTATTGCTCCTAGACTTCCTAGTGCAGATGTCGCATCAAATGGAATGAACACTTTGTTAGCATCTCCATCAGCAATTTCTTTTAATGCTTCTAAAGATTTTAATTGAACTAGTTTGTCGTTTGGATGTGATTCCATAACTGCACCATATACTTTTTTGATTTCTTCAGCTTTAGCATCAGCAACTTGTTTTATAGCTTCAGCTTCACCGGCAGCTCTTCTAATAGCGGCTTCTTTATCAGCTTCAGCTTCAAGAATAGCAGCTTCTTTTTTACCTTCGGCTAATGTAATTGCAGATTGTCTTTCTCCTTCAGCTTGTAGAATTAAAGCTCTTTTATTTCTTTCTGCATTCATTTGTTTTTCCATTGCATCTCTGATGTCTGCTGGAGGTGTAATATCTTTTATTTCAACTCTATCAACTTTACATCCCCATTGATCTGTAGCTTCGTCTAATACTAATCTTAGTTGATCATTTATTGAATCACGTGAACTGAATGTTGCATCTAAGTCCATTTTACCTACGATATCACGAATTGTTGTAATTGCTAAGTACTCGATACCTTTCTTTAAAGATTGAATCTCGTATACAGCTTTTGCTGGATCTGTAATTTTATAGAATACAACAGTATCTATTGTGATTGTAACGTTATCCTTTGTAATAACACCTTGTGGTGGTACATCCATAGTTTGTTGTTTTAAACTAACAACTGATCTAACATGGTCGATAAATGGTACTATAATTGTTAGACCTGCATCAGCAACTTTATGAAATTTACCTAATCTTTCAATAACGTATACTTCTGATTGTTTTACTACTTTTATTGTTTTGTATGCTACTATTAGCACAAGTACTAATAATATAATAAAAAATATTTCCATTTTAAATTCCTCCTTAAATTTTTATTTCAGATTTTTCATTGACCGAAACTAAGACTTTTACGCCTTCTATTGAGTCAACTTTTATAAGTGTATCTTTCTTTATAATCTCTTGATTTGTTGATTTTGCTGACCAAACTTCGTTTCCTATTTTTACTTGGCCTTTTCCAGATATTGGATCTATATCTGAAATAACTATACCAGTTTTTCCAATATTTGAATATGCATTTGTTGGCATATCTGCGGAACTTTTCGTGAATTTCTTTATGAATGGTTTTGTGCAGAATAACAATAAAACTGATGAAATACAAAATATTCCAATTTGAATTGTGATGTTATCAATGAATATACTACATATTGATGTTATTGCTGCTCCAACTCCTACCCAAAATATAAGAAAATCTGTTGGAATAATCATTTCGAAGATAACGAATATGCCAGCTAGGATGAGCCATACTTGCCACATATATTTTTACCTCCTTCTTAATAATAATATAATTATACTATATTTTTATTCGAAAATAAAGAGTTTTTACATAATAATGTTGATATTTGGTGTAACATTTATTGTTTTATTATGAGTATAAATTACAAAACCAGGTTTGCTTCCTGACGGTTTTTTTACATATTTTATTAATGTGTAATCTACAGGAACATTTGAAGACATTTTTCCTTTGCTATAGTAAGCTGCGATTTGAGCACATCTTATAAGAACATCCATTGTAGGAGTTTCTCCACGTGTTTGTAAAATTGCGTGGCTACCATGAATGTCTTTTGTATGGAACCATATATCATTAGATCGGGCCAATTTTGTTGTTAAATAATCATTTTGAACGTTATTTTTTCCAACTAGAAGGGTAAAGTTTTCGATTTTATACTCAATTGGCACGTATTCTTTGTTTAATTTTTTATTTTTATTTTTTTGCTTTGTTATTTTTGCATTTGATTTTAGGTGTGTTCTTTCAAATAAAGTATTTTCATTAATTTCTGAATAGATTTCATCAAGATCCGCTAGGGACTTTGCCCAATCAATTTCAAATATAATACTTTGTATATAATCAAGCTCTGATATTGTTTCTTTTTTTTGTTCATTAACAACTTTAAGAGCATTTTTTAATTTATTATATTTTTTATAATAATTTTTAGCATTTTCAGATGGTGTTTTGTAAATATTCACAGGTATAGTGATTTGCTGGTTGGTGTAATAATTCAACAAACAAATTTTGTCTGCATCAAACTTGGGATACTGATACATATTTGCTGTTATAAGCTCTCCGTATAATTTGTAGGTATCCATATTTTGGCATTCTTCGATTTTTTTGTTTATATTTGCCAGCTTCTTTTTTATTTTTGATAGGGTATTTAAAACAAGTTTCAACATGTTATTTTTGTAAGTTGTGAATAATAAGTTTGTTTCTTTCTCAAAATAGAAATCATCAATGAAAAAGTTAGCTTGTAGATTATTTTTTATTGGAGTAAGTGCAACAGAAAAGTCTTTTTTATACTTTATAAGCGAGGTTTCTGTGGTATTAATATTGTGTACTATACTAAATATTGTTTTATAAATTGCTTTTAAATTAGATGTATTTATTTCGTTAGTTATTTGGTTATTATCTAGTAAAGCTTGAATAAACAATTTACTAAAGCCAGTAAACTTATTTGATATAGCCGATACAATGTCGTTTTCATGTATAAAAAGTTTGTAAAATTCGTCGAAGGTCTTTATAGATGTAATTTCTAACTTATCATTTTGTGGTATTTCGTATTCTCTTGCAGGAAGAATATCGCGTAATGAGTTTTCATCTTTTGATAAATGACGTAAACTATCAATAATAATATTATTTTCATTTGTTAATATTATATTGCTATGTTTACCCATTAATTCAATTATTAATTTTTTATTTACAATGTCATTTAATTCATTAAAACATTCTAAATTTATATAAACAACTCTCTCAAAACCTATAGTGCAAATATTTTTTATTTTTGCGCCTATTAAATGTTTTCTAAGTAGCATACAGAAGCCAAGTGCATTTAATGGGTTAGGTTTTTGGTGAGTTGTTAAATTAATTCTATATGAATCAGGGGAAATTGAAATATTTAGAGCATAATTTGAACCTTTTGAGTATATGCCCAAAATTATTTCATTTTTTGTTGGTTCGTATATTTTATTTATTTTTCCATCGATTAAATGTGTGCATAATTCACAAACTATTTTTTTTGTAGTAATTCCATCAAAAGCCATTATATATGTCCTTTCGTTACTTTATTTTTGTGAAATTATAATACATTTTTTATTATTAGTAAAGTTACAAGAGCAATATTAATTTGAAAGTATATTTTTTTCTAGAATTGGGGAAAATATGTTAAAACAAAAAACGAGGAGTGAATATATTTAATGAGTAAATATAAAACTTTGAATGTTGGTGGAGCATTAATAGATGAAAAGCAATTAGAAACATATTTAGAAAAAGTTGCAGCAGATCAAATTTTAAAATCAAATTCTGATATAAATACGTTTCCTGTACCAAGAGTTAAGGAAAACTTAAATTTTATTTATGATGTGTACAAGTTTTTAAGTGAAGATATTAAGAATAAAATTCCAATTCACCCAGCGGGAGAGTGGATATTGGATAATTTTTATATTATTGAAAAAAATGCAAAAATAATTATAAAAAATCTTACATTAAAAAAATATAAAAAATTAATAGGTATTGCAAGCGGGAATAATAAAGGTTTTGCTAGAGTGTATGTGCTAGCAAAAGAAATTGTTTCATATACAGATGGAAAGATTAATGCAAATAATTTAGAAAGATGTTTGCTAAGCTATCAAAGAAAAAAAACGTTAAGTATGGAAGAGCTTTGGAGTATTAATTTGTTTTTACAAATTGCATTAATTGAAAAAATACGTGAGATATGTGAGAAAATTTACTTATCACAAATGCAAAAGAGAAAAGTCGATAATATAATTGATAGACTAGTTGACTTTAAATCTAATTCTATATTTAAAGCTCCAAAAACATATAATTTAAGATTGGAAGAGAATGTCGAATCAAAATATCCATTTATAGAATATATGTCATATAGATTAAAGAAATATGGTAAAAGAGCATATTCATATTTAGAAGTACTAGAAAATCAAATTCAAAAAATGGGAAGTACAATTGCGGATTGTGTTAATAAAGAGCACTACGATATTGCGACTAAAAAAATTTCTATTGGTAATTCAATCATGAGTATTAATACATTAAATAGACTAAATTTTATTGAAATATTTAATAAAACGAATGGGGTGGAAGATGTATTAAGAAATGATCCAGTAGGAGTATATTCTAATATGGATTACAAAACGAAAGAATATTATAGATCAGAGATTGAAAATATAGCGAAAAAAAATAAAATATCAGAAATATATATTGCAAAAAAATGCTTAGAGCTCGCCCAAAAAAATTATGAAAAATTAAATACAGAAAATAATAATTTAGATGATATAAAAAATAGAAAAAAATCGCATGTTGGATATTATTTAATAGATGAAGGCAAACAGGAATTATATTTTAACCTAAATAATAAAAAAATGAAAAAAAATACAAAAATGAAAAATGCAGGAAATTATATTAAATATGTATCCATTTTATCTGTAATTATATGCAGTTTTATTGCATGGTATATGCATAGTAAAAGTGGAAATTTTATTGGTGCTCTTTTTATTTTTCTTCTTTTATTTGTTCCAATTAAAGAGATACTAAAAAAAACATCCCAGTATATTTCAGGGCAAATTGTTAAACCAAAGCTAATTCCCAAAATGGATTTTTATAATGGTATTCCAGAAGAGTCTACAACTATGGTAATTATACCAACTATATTGAATAGTAAAAGCAAAGTGGAAGAGATTATAAAGAAAATGGAAGTATACTATATTGCAAATAAGAGCCCTAATATTTATTTTACTTTACTTGGTGATTGCACAGAGTCAAGTTGTGATAAGGAAAGTTTTGATGATGAAATAATTAGTAGCGGTGTAGAGCTATGTAATATTTTAAATAAAAAATACCCAGATGAGAGGTTTCAAAAATTTAATTTCTTATATAGGAAAAGAATTTGGTGTGAAGGAGAAAATAAGTATCTTGGCTGGGAGAGAAAGAGAGGGTTAATAGAGCAATTTAATTCATATTTGCTATACAATACTGGCAGGGAAAATTATTTAATAAATACAATTGATATATGGAAAAATAACAAAGAGATGCCAAAAATAAAATACGTTATTACTTTGGATGCAGATACAAATTTGGTGCTTAATACAGGACTAGAATTAGTAGGTGCAATGGCACATATATTAAATAAGCCAGAGCTTGATTTAAATAATAAAATTGTTTGCAATGGGTATTCACTTATACAACCAAGAGTTGGTATAAATTTAAATGATGCAAATAAAAGTATATTTACAAAATTATTTTCAGGAATAGGTGGAACCGATTCGTATACAAATGCAATTTCAGATTTTTATTTTGACAATTTTAGTGAGGGAATATTTACAGGAAAGGGAATTTATGATCTTGAAATCTTTTACAATGTAATGAAAAATGAAATTCCAAAGAATACTGTTTTAAGCCATGATTTGCTAGAGGGGTCATATGCAAGATGTGGTTTAGCAACTGATATTATGCTTATGGATGGATATCCAAGTACTTATAATGCGTATAAAGCTAGATCACATAGATGGATGCGTGGAGACTGGCAAATATGGTCATGGATATTTAAAAGAAAATTGAACGTTTTATCTAAGTATAAAATTTTAGATAATTTAAGTAGAAGTTTGAATGAAGCTTTTATATTTATATTATTAATTTTTAATATATTCTATAAATCTAATATTATTATTTTTTTGGCAATTTTATCTATGATTATTCCGTTTTTTATTGAATTATTAAATAAGGTGATTCATAAAAAACATGGAGAAATTAGGCAGAAAAAGTTCGCCAAGGAATTTAATGGCATTACCTCAATTTTTGTTAGAGCAATAATTGACATTTCATTAATTCCAGATAAAGCATTTTTAGCAATAGATGCAGCATTAAAAACACTTTATAGAATGGTAATTACAAAAAAACATTTATTGCAATGGACTACTTCGGAAGATGCTGAAAGAAAAAGCAAAAATAATTTATTTTCATATTTTGAATCTATGGTTCCTAATATTATTGCAGGGCTTGTATTTATTATTGTTGGAATTGCGTACCATGAAGTATTTAATTTTGTTTTAGGAATTAGTTGGCTTGTAGCACCATTTGTAATGCAAAGTATAAGCAAACCTATAATAAAAAATAAAAAAATTGATGAGTTGAATGAGAATGAAAAAAAATATGTGATGGATATAGGTCAAAAAACATGGATGTATTTTAAAGATAATTTAAATGAAAAAACAAATTATTTACCGCCAGACAATTACCAAGAAAACAGAAAACAAAAAGTGGCATATAGAACGTCTCCTACCAATATTGGTCTTGCATTATTAAGTGTTGTATCAAGTTATGATTTAAAATATGAATCAAAAGACACTACAATTAATTTGTTAAGCAAAATGATTAGCTCCATTGAAAAACTACCAAAGTGGCATGGACATTTATATAATTGGTATAATATTGAAAGTTGTAGTCCTCTAATTCCACGTTATATTTCTTCGGTTGATAGTGGAAATTTTGTGGGATATTTGTTTGTTTTAAAGCAGTTTTTAGTTCATGAATATGATGAAAATATTAAAAAAAGCGATTTAGTAAATAGAATTGATAAAATGATAGATGAAACTGACTTTTCAAAAGTATATGATGAGAAAACAGGTTTGTTTTCGATTGGTTTTAATATTGAAGAAAATAAAATGACAGATTCATATTATGATTTATTAGCATCTGAAGCAAGGCAAGCAAGTCTTGTTGCAATTGCAAAAAAGGATATAACCACAAAGCATTGGAAAAATTTAAGTAGAACTTTAACTATTTTAAATGGATACAAAGGACTTATATCATGGTCGGGTACAGCCTTTGAATATTTAATGCCTACAATAAATATCAAAAGATATGAAAATAGCTTATTAGATGAATCTTGTAAATTTATGATTATGAGTCAAATTGAATACGCAAAAAAATTAGGAATTACCTGGGGAGTATCAGAAGCGGCCTTTAATATTAAAGATTTGGAAGGAAATTATCAGTATAAAGCATTTGGAATTCCATGGTTAGGCTTAAAACGTGGATTAGATGAAGATATGGTCGTATCTTCATATGGAACAATTTTAGCAATAAATGATGTGCCTAAATTAGTGGTTAATAATATAAAACAATTAGAGAAGTGTGGAATGCTAAATAAATATGGGTTATATGAATCAATTGATTATACTCCTGGCAGGGTAAGCAGTGATAAACAATATTCTGTTGTTAAAACTTATATGGCACATCATCAGGGATTAATTCTACTTTCAATAAATAATCTAGTAAATAATAATATTTTACAAGAGCGATTTTCCGATAATCCAGAAATAGAGGCAGTAAATATTCTATTACAAGAGCGTATGCCAGATAATGTTATAATTACAAAAGAAGAAAAAGAGCGCATAGAAAAGATTAAATATATTGACTACGACTATTATTGTGAACGTATATTTGACAAAAAGAATAGTGAAATAAATGAATATAATTTAGTTTCGAATAACGAATATTCGGTATTAATTGATAGGTTCGGAAATGGATATAGTAAATACAAAGATTTTTTTGTAAATAGGTATAAGCCAACAGATGAAATAGCCGAAGGTATAAAGTTTTATATTAAAGATATAGAAAACAATAATTTATGGTCTCCAATAGATGCTAATGGCTTTAAAGACGATAAGAATTATAAAGTTGTATTTTCTCCAGATAAGTGTGAGTACATTAAATTTTATAATGAAATACAGACAAAAATGTCTGTAATTGTTGCACCAGAGGATCCAGTAGAGCTAAGAATTTTAAATTTAAATAATTTGAATTCAAATGTAAAAAAGTTAGAGATATCATGTTTATTGGAGCCAGTGATTTCAAGTGCTATACAAGACTATGCTCATAAAGCATTTAACAATCTATTTTTATCTTTTGAATTAATTGATAATATTATTTTAGTGCGTAGAAGGTTTAGAAATCAAAATGAAAGTGATATGTTCTTGGCTATATCGCTATATTCTAAAGATTTATTATTAGATATGTCTGAGTTTGAATTAGATAAAAATAATTTATGTGGTAGAAACAATTTTGGAGTTCCAAAATTAATTGCGGAATCCAGACCATTTAGTAATCAAGTTTTAAACACAACTAATTCAATGATTGCGTTTAGAAATTCTGTTGAATTAGAACAAAATAAAAATGTTAGTATTAATTTTATAATTAGCTTAGCTGATGATAAAGATGTTGCAATTAAAAACATAAAAAAATATCAAAATGATGAAAATATTGAAAGAGCAATTAAATTATCAAAAGCACAAACCGAGGCCAAAATTCAATACCTTGGAATAAATGGAAAAGACGTATGTTTGTATCAGAAAATTTTATCTCATTTATTAAACAGGTATGGAAAGAAATATGTAGAAATCCGAGATAACATTGTTTATAAAAATGAAGAGCTTTGGAAGTTTGGTATTTCAGGGGACAATCCAATTATATTGGTTAGTATAAAGGAACTAGCGGAGCTAGATATACTAAAAAAATTGGTTAAAGCGTATGAGTATTACAAAATTCAGGGCATAAGGATTGATTTGGTAGTTATTAATAACGAACCAGAATCATATGAAAACTATTTAAAGGAATCGATAAATGAGGTTATTTGGAATTATAGGACTGTAAGTAATTACAATGGTATATATGTTTTAAATAATATATCAAAAGATGACGAAAATTTATTAATTGTTAGAGCAGATTTGTATTTTGTAGGTAAAGATGGAAAAATTGAGTTGCAGCTTGAAGAGCTTGATTATGAATATAAGAAAATGATGAATAATTTTAAGTTACAAAATAAGGAGTTTATATTTAGTAATGTAGATGAAGAGGCAAAATCGGATTGGAAACTTGATATACAAAATCTTAAATATTACAATGAATATGGCGGATTTAGTGATGATGGAAAAGAATATATAATTAATATAAATAAAAATAAAAAATTACCACTAGCATGGAGTAATATAATGTGTAATAAAATATTTGGTACAGTCGTGACCGAGAATATGGGAGGATATACTTGGTATAAAAATTCAAGACTAAACAGAATTTCTGCATGGAATAATGATTCTGTTTGTGATGTACCATCAGAAGTTATTTATTTTTATGATGAGGATACACAAAAAATGTGGACAACATCATTAAGCCCTATTGAAGATGAAAATGAATATTATATAAAATATGGAATGGGCTATTCAACCTATATTCATTATTGTAATGGTATAGAGCAGTCTATAGATGTATATGTTCCATCTAATGAGTCATTAAAGGTAAATATTATTAAGCTTAAAAATTGTTTACCAAAAAAAAGAAATATTAGATTGGTATACTATATAAAAAATGTTTTAGATGAAGATGAAATGAAGAGCTGTGGATTTATTAATTTAAATTATAATAAAAGTCAAAATTATATTGATGCAAAAAATATAGTTAATAGTAATTTTAATCAAATTATGTATGTGTCATCAAGCGAAAAAATAAAGTCATATACTGGCGTTAAAAAAGAATTATTTGGCAGTGGTGGTATATCAAATCCAGATGGTGTAAAAATTAGTGCATTTTCTGGCGCAAACTCTTTAAATAATGAAGGAATAATTGCTATAAATATTGATGTTTCAATTAATGCCCTTGAACAAAAAGAAATTTCATTATTTTTTGGAGTAGAAGAAGATGTATTAAATATTGATGATAAAGTGCAGAAATATTCAAACGTGGAAAAGTGCTGGGATGAACTTGGTATTGTAAAAAAATATTGGACAGAGATAACAGAAAAAGTTGTTATTGATACGCCTATTGAGTCTATTAATATAATTTCTAATGGATGGATAATTTATCAGGTTTTATGTAGTAGATTATATGGACGATCTGGTTACTATCAGTCTGGTGGAGCAATAGGATTTAGAGACCAGTTACAAGATGTATTATGCCTAAAATATTTTGACATTGAGATAATGAAAAAACAAATATTAAAACATTGTGAGCATCAATTTATAGAAGGAGATGTTCTTCACTGGTGGCATGAAGACACCCAAAGAGGTATTAGAACAAGATTTTCTGACGATTTATTGTGGCTTCCATATGTTGTATCAGACTATATAGAATATACAAATGACATTAGTTTTCTTGATTGTGAAGTGTTTTATCTTGATGGAGAAATTTTGCCTGAGAATGTTGATGAACGATACGATAAATACGAGCAATCACAACAGAAAGGTAGCGTTTATGAACATTGCATAAGAGCAATAGAAAAATCGCTAAATTTTGGAGAGCATGGTATTCCTAAAATTGGATCTGGAGATTGGAATGATGGCTTTAGCAATGTGGGGAATAAAGGCAATGGAGAGAGCGTATGGTTAGGATTCTTTTTGTATGATATTTTGAATAAATTTTTAAAATTTGTTAGGTTAAAAAATGATGTTAAAAGAGTGGAGCAATACTCTAAAATAAAGGATGAATTAAAAGATGCACTAAATGATAATTGTTGGGATGGAATGTGGTTTTGCAGAGCCTTTTGTGATGATGGAGCAATTTTGGGAAGTGCACATAATCAAGAATGTAGAATAGATAGTATAGCACAGAGTTGGGCAGTTATTTCTAATGCAGGACAAAAAGAAAAAATTGTTATCGCATTAGATAGTTTGGATAAATATTTAATTGATAGAAAGAATGGAATTATAAAGCTCCTAGATCCTCCATTTGAAAATAGTAACTTAAATCCCGGTTATATAAAATCATATTTACCGGGTACTAGGGAAAATGGAGGTCAATATACTCATGCTGCTATTTGGGCTATAATTGCAAATTCAATTTTAGGTGATGGAGCAAAAGCTGTGGATTTATACAAAATGATAAATCCAATTGAACATTCTAAAACCTATGATTTAGTAAATAAGTATAAAATAGAGCCATATGTTATTCCTGCAGATATTTATGGGTATGGAAATCTTCAAGGACAAGGAGGATGGTCATGGTATACAGGGTCTGCGAGTTGGTATTATATATGTTTAATTAAATATATTTTAGGTATAAAAATTGAAGAAGGGCAGCTCTTTGTTAATCCTAATATTCCAAAAGAATGGAATGGTTATAAGATAAGAATTAAACATCAAGATAAAATTTTCAATATAACTGTGGTTAATGAGAAAAGAGAAAATTCATGCGGAGGAAAAATGACAAATAATGGAAGAGAAGTAATAGGAAAAAAAATAAACATTAATGAGTGTAATACATTTAATCAAATAGAAATAATATTGTAAAATAAATGTATTAAGATTTATAGAATTAAAATCATATTATAAATTTATAGTATATCGCTAATCTCATACGAAATGAAATTAAGCTATTAATCGTAATATAAATGTAATAAAAATTATAAAAAAATGTAATAAAAACTTGTATAAAAAGTTTTCTTATGATATAAATAAAATTAGTTTTAGATGTGTAGTAAGGGGGGCTTTCATTGGATATTAATGAGGAAAATAACAATAGTGAAGTAATAAAAGAAAAAATAATGAAAGAAAAAAGCCAAAAAACAGTATTAGTAGTGGATGATGAAAAGCCAATAGTCGATATATTAGTATATAATTTAAAAAAAGAAGGTTATAACACCCTTGAGGCAAATGATGGTGAAGAAGCCATCAACATAGTTATAGACAAAAAACCAGATTTAGTACTTTTAGATATAATGTTGCCTAAAATGGATGGACTTTCTGTATGTAAAAAAATAAGACATAATTATAATATTCCGATTATAATGCTGTCTGCTAAGGATGAAGAAATTGATAAAATTTTGGGACTAGAGCTAGGTGCAGATGATTATATTACTAAGCCATTTAGTGTTAGAGAGCTAATTGCTAGAGTTAAAGCTAATTTAAGAAAAAATGATAGTGATTATAACAAAGGTACTATGGAAGATAATAAAGATAAAAGTCATGTTCAAAATGAAATATCAGTTGGTGATTTATATTTAGATTTAGATAAGTTTGAAGTTAAAGTAAGGGGTCAAGTTGTAGAGCTAACATTAAGAGAGTTCGAAGTTTTGAAGTATCTTGCTCAACAACCAGGTCAAGTTGTAACAAGGGAAACTTTACTTGAAAAAGTATGGGGATATGAATATTATGGTGATATAAGAACTGTAGATGTTACAGTTAGAAGAATAAGAGAAAAAATTGAAGTGGACACATCAAGTCCTCAAATACTGATAACCAAAAGAAGTGTTGGATATTATATTGCTTCAAAATAATCAATTAAGAGAGAAACATTTACTTTTCAAGATGTTTCTCTTTTTATACATTAGGAAAGTCATGATGATTTTTCCTAATGTATAAAAAGGTTTCGCGAAAACAGATGCACACAAATTTTATTGTCATAAAATATAGCGCACGAACAAAGACGAGGCATGAGAAGTAATCTAAAATGTTATAATACTGTAATCATGCTATTTTTGTTCAGAAAGGTGTAGAGATGAAAAATATTCGTATTAAGTGTACAGGAATTGTTATTTTATTAGGATCTGTATTAATCTCAACAAATAATATATTTGGATTAATAAATTGTAATTTTAATATGCCAAACATGATGTTATATATTGCTGGATGGATTGTATCACTATTAATTTACTCAATTTGTGCAGGTTTATTTGTGAATTGTGTGATAAAAATAGTAACAACTTCTTTTTCGAATGGTATAGATTTAATAAACATAAATGATGCAGAGCATACAGAAGAGCCTAGGTTTTTAGAAGAAGGAAAGAAAATATCCGAGGATAAATTTTCGAAGAAATCAAATAGTGTAACAGAAGAAATTAAATCAAATTTAATTAGTGTAGATAAGCAAAAAAATCAGGTAGAGGCGATTTTGTTGCATATTAAAGATGGTATAATTGCATTTGATTTAGAAGGTAACTTAACATATATAAACCCTGCTGCTATAGATTTATTTGATTTAGAAAAAAATGATGATACATTTAATAAGATATTCGAAAAGGTTAAATTAGATGTTAATCTCGAAAAGATTGTGTATTTAGATGATGTTACTTCATTTGAACAGAAGGTTTTTGTAAATGAAAAATATATAAATGTTTTTTTTGCTCCATTTAAAGATGAAAAAAATATACCGAATGGAATTATCATTTTATTGCAGGATATTACTGAACATGTAAAATTAGATAATATGAGAAAAGAATTTGTAGCAGATGTTTCTCATGAGTTAAAAACTCCAATAACATCAATTATTGGATATGCTGATACTCTTCTTGAAGATGAGTATGATAAGGAAACACAGAACAAGTTCTTAAATGTAATTTCATCAGAGTCAAGGAGAATGGCAAAATTAGTAACAGACCTATTAACATTATCTAGGTACGACAACAATAAAAATAAAACAGAAATTAGCGAAATTAATTTAGGTGAAATTACAAAAAAGTGCTTAGAGAAAATAAATTTTGAGATTGAAAAGAAAAAACATAAAGTCGAGTGTTTTGTAACTGCAGATGTTCCACTAGTTAGGGCTGATAAGTATGGTATAGAGAGGGTAATTTTAAATATTCTAACAAATAGCGTGAAATATACGCCAGAAAAAGGTAACATTAAAATATATGTTGGTTTTGTATATAATGATGCATATATAAAGGTTATTGATAATGGAATTGGGATTCCTGAGGACGATTTACCACGAATTTTTGATAGATTTTATAGAGTCGATAAGGCAAGAACAAGGGATCTAGGAGGAACAGGCTTAGGGCTATCTATTGCAAAAGAAATAATAGAACAAAATAAAGGTAGTATAGATATTAAGAGCGAATTTGGAAAGGGAACAGAGGTTGTTTTGAGAATACCTGTAAAAAGCAGGGAAGTTATTGAAAATAAATAAGAAATATACTATAATTACAATGCATAAACGTAAGTTTAGGAGATAAACAAATGATAGATTTTTTGAAATACAATGTAAAAGGATGGGCGGTAAGTTTTGTAATAGCTGTAATGATTGTTTTTATATTGAAAACTTTTGTAGGTATGCCAACAACTGTTAAAGGAACATCAATGTCTAAAACATTATATCCAGATGACAAACTTTTTTTAAGCACCTGGGCAACAAATTTTAATACTATACCAGATAGAGGAGATATTATTACTTTTGAGGCCCCATCAGTAGAAAATTTAAATCGTGAAAAAAGTAGTGTTGCGATTTATAGTAAAAATTCAAAATCAACAACTGATAAGTTTTTATATTATAGTTTAGGAATATCAAAGGCTAGTTATATAAAGAGAGTAATAGGTTTGCCAGGGGATCACATTCAAATAAAAAGACGGCAATGTTTATATTAATGATAAATTATATAAAGAATATTATCTAGGAGATAATATAAAAACAGATATGTCACTTGGTGGGGAATTTGATGATATTGTTGTGCCAGATAATTGTGTATTTGTATTAGGAGATAATAGGTCTGCTTCAATAGATTCAAGAAAATTTGGCTGTATTCCAGTAAGTAAAATTGAAGGAAAAGTGGTTGCTAGATGGTGGCCAATGAAAAAGCTAGGGGCAGTATAGAATAGGAGATATTTAAATTGTCATTTAATGAAATAATTGGTAATAATGAGAATAAACAATTTTTAATAAGTACTATAAAAAATGAAAAGGTTGTGCATAGTTACTTATTTTTTGGCACTGATGGAATCGGAAAAAAAATGTTTGCAACCCAGTTTGCAAAAATGATTTTATGTAATGATAAATTACAAGAAAAACCATGTAATAAATGCAAAGCATGTATGGAGTTTAACTCAGGAAATAACCCAGATTTTTTCTTAGTCGAACCAGAAGGAAATTCTATAAAAATAAATCAAGTACGACAACTTATGAAAACTACATTAGAAAAGCCAATTGAAAGCAGTAAAAAAGTATATATAATAAATAATGCTGATACTATGACCAAAGAGGCACAAAATGGCATTTTAAAAACTTTGGAAGAGCCTCAAGAATATGTGGTAATTATTTTGATTGCATCAAGTGAAAATAATATATTAACAACCATTAAATCAAGGTGCACAAAATTATATTTTAACAATCTTTCAAACGATGAAATAAAACAATATATAAATAAAAAGTTAAATATTAATGTGTATGATGATGAAATAGTTAAACTTTGTAATGGTAGTATTGCAAAAGCGGAAGAAGTGATGCAAAAACAGGATTTACTAGAAAAAGTTAAACATTTTATTGCAAATATAGAGAAAATTTCAAAATTAAATTTTATTAGGCAATCGCAATTGCTAAACGATAATAAAGAAGATGTGCTACTTATTTTGGAATACATATATATAATTTTGTTTTACAGAGCAAAAAGGGTTACGAATATAAATGGTTATATTAATGCAATGAAGGTAGTGCAAGAGGCTATAAATAAATTAGCTATTAGTAACAATTTTGATATGACAATAGATTATATGCTTATAAAAATATGGGAGGAAATAAATGAAAAGAATAATAGGGGTTAGATTTAAAAAGCCTGGTAAAATATATTTTTTTGATCCACAAGATTTAAAAATAGAGAAAAATGATGACGTTATTGTAGAAACTGCTATGGGAGATGAAATAGGTAAAGTTGTAATTGCAAATAGAGAAATTGATGAAGAAAAGATGGCGACACCTCTAAAAAAAGTGGTTAGAAAAGCAACACAAGATGATTTAGACTCACAAAAAAAGTTTAAAGAGAGAGAGCCAGAAGCTCTTAAAATCTGTAAGGAAAAAATAAAGAAGTATAACCTTGAGATGAATCTAACGGATGTTGAATATAAATTCGACGGAAGTAAAATACTGTTTTATTTCACAGCTGATGGAAGAATTGATTTTAGAGATTTAGTAAAAGATTTAGCTGGTGTGTTTAAAACTAGGATAGAACTAAGACAAATAGGTGTAAGAGATGAAGTAAAGAGAATAGGTGGAAATGGTGTATGTGGAAGGGAATTATGCTGTTGTTCATTCTTAGATAACTTCGAGACCGTATCTATAAAAATGGCTAAAGAGCAAAACATTGCATTAAATCCATCAAAAATATCAGGTAATTGTGGACGACTAATGTGCTGTTTAAAATATGAACAAGATGTATATAGCGAAAAAGGGTCAAGATTACCAAAGGTAGGAGCTATTGTTAAAACACCATCAGGAGAAGGGTCTGTTGAAGGTGTAGAAGTTCTTAAAGAAATAGTTAAGGTAAAGATTAAAGATGGTGATGACTATATATATAAAAAATTTGAAGCGAAGGATGTTAAAATAATAAAAAATTCTAAGAGCAGTATAGTTGATAAAGAAGAAAGCGAAAATTATAAGGAATTACAGGAACTGGAAAATTTAGAAAGAATGGATTCTAAAAATAGAAAAAATGAAGAATAGACGGCTGCTACGATTCACTGCATTAAAATTATACAATAAAGATTAACGATATAGTGTAAATTTATAATATTACGCCCCAGCTACATAAGAGAATTTACGTTTTTTCTGGTTGTACACTTGTAAAAATTAAATTCTCTTATGTAGCTGGTTCCCATCTTAACTTTATATTGTAAAATATGACTAACTGTTACCAGTCAGCCATATTTGAAAGGATGACTGGTAACAACTAACTAATAGTAACATGAATATATTTTTTTCACAAATATAGGTTTAAAATAGATATGTCACAAGTAAATTGAAAATAAAATATTGAAAGAGAGTACCAAAAATGATATTGTTTAAATGACCAAAAATAAACATATCGGAGGTGCTCTCTTATGAGTAAAAGTATAACACAAAAA
>JAGBAJ010000046.1 GCA_017939755.1 Clostridia bacterium
TAGTCATATACAAATTGTCAAGCATTTAATGAATTAAAATTCAAAAAAATGTATAAATTTACTTTACGAAACCCTTTTAATTATGGTATAATATGGTAATAGTTAAAGGGGGGTAAAATTATGAGATATTTTTTAAAAACAAAAAATCACTCCTAGTTATTTTTATTAGAATTTTATAAAAATAATTGGGGGCATTATGGCATTTTTAGTTACTAATCTTGTTTTACTATTTATAGGTGTTCTATTTTTTAGTTAAAACAAGAAAGGCAGAATTTGTATGTTCTGCTTTTTTTAAGAATATTTAATTATTCTTTTGATGTCTAGTTCAGTTGTCCGTCATAATGATTCGTCATATAGTTTATACCCTCGTCATAGCCATTTTAAGCCATTTTTAAGCCCATTCTAGCCACTTTATCACTGTTGCCAGAGAAATACTTTCGTCATAATAAATAACGGCTTAAAATGGCTCTTTTTTTGTCCCAAAACTTATACAGTTTTCGTGACAAGAATATTTAATTATTTTGTGCTGCAATAAAAATAAAGGGTTAAAGTCCCTTTATTGATAAAATGTTATTAAATCTTGTAATAGTTGCACACTTTCAGTTGTTGTTAGTGCTTGTTTTTCAATGTTTACCTCATTAGTAAACAAATGTTTTTGGCAATGAGGACAAAAATAATCATACCCCTTTGCAAAACTTTTAATTGTTTGGTGTCCACACACGGAACACTTGCATTTAAACATTAAGCCGTATCTTTTTAACGCATAAGCAATTTTTTGTTTAATTTCCATTAAAAAACCTCCCCTCTTCAAAATCTGCGTCAATATCATTATATCGTTCTACTATTCTCCAAATCATATTTAATTGATCTTCATCTATTTTATGTTCTATGCAATCATTTAGTAGAACTCCTACAAATTCCCAATTTTCTTGCTCTTCATGTTCACTACACCAACCTAAAAGAGCATAAGAAATATGGTCAAAATCATAGCAACCGCAATGAGAATAACCCTCTAATAAATAACTTAAATCAAAAATATTGTCAAGTAAATCCTCGTGTTGTTTTTCATTAAAACATTCAAAGTTACACAAATTTTCAAAGAATATATTTGCTCGTACTATACGCTCGCTTTCTTCCAGTAATTCGCTTTTATGAATACAAAAATTTGGCATATCTAAATCACTATATTTCATTTTCCCACCTCATCTATAATAGTTTTTATTTCTTGTCCCATTTTAACTTGATAAAATAAACACATTTCTTTTGACGGTATATCTATAAATTCACAAAACCCAGTTTGTTCTATTTCTTTTATGTCTTCATCATCTAAATTTAAAATATCTTCATAAACTATACCATAAGTGTTATCAACACCCTCTTTTACATAGTTCTTTACATATTCCAAAGCCCTATCATAAGTAAACTCAACGGCTCGGTTCTCATCATAAAGTCCCCAGTCGCTTTCCATTTTTTCTACTTTGTAACATTCAAATTCAGGGTGGGACGGCGGTAACCTAACCCCTACCTCTATACAATATACTTGTTTCTTCATACTAATACACTCCAAATTCGCTATCTATTCTATCTAATCTAGCAATTATGCTATCTACCGACTGCTCGGTTAATTTACCTACGGCATAGAGTAAAGCAATCAATCGCTCATATTCTACTTGCCATTCTTGACTATCAACTCTAATATCATTTTTTTGTGATATAAATTTCACAATAGAGTGTAAGTCGCTACTATCTCGTAATTCTTCTAGGCTCATAATTCCCCCTTATAAATATATATCTTTTAAATAATCGTGTGTATAAGCACCAATATACCCTTGCTGTTCAGTTGAAAGAGTATTAAACTCTTGCTTCCATTGTTTTTTAATTTCTTTTGCTAATGCTATTACATCTTCCACATCGGGCAATTTAGTATCTAATTCCGTGTCATATTGTTGCACAAAGTCCATTATTGCTATAACAATGCACATATCATCATAATCATAAGAATCAGAATAAATATCAGAACATTTTTCTTGTTCATAGTGTTTATACATCTCGTTAGTACCTTTGTTTAATATGTTTTCTAGTTCCAAGAAAGACATCTCATTAAGACATTCGTACCCACCTTGTTCGTTATACCACCCTTTTGCAATAGGTAGTAAAAGTTCACATAATTCTTTTAAATCTTGTGTAGTTACATGAGGTTTATGTGGGGTAAAAAGAACACTCCCTACATTGTCCATATCAACCTCTTCATTATTTACAAAAAAGTGTTCACTAAAAGTCCATTCCAAAGTTTCATCATATACGGCAAGATACATACTAAAATTACCTTGTCGGTAAAAACAAAGTTCAGTATCATCATCATAGTTAAGAGTTTTACCCTCTTCAAATTCTTTTAAAATTTTATTTATTTTTCTTTTATTATTACAAAATTCAAAATGTTTTTCTTCCATAACACTACTCCTCTTCATATTCTTTTGCACACTCATCAAGGTCTATATTTTTTAAATCTATTTTTAATATTGCAGTTCTATTTTCTAAATATTGCACAAAATCATTGATTGAATAATCAAATTGATAATAATTCTCATTTACATATAACCAAAATTCAAATAGTTCATCAATAAAACTACTATCAAATTCAGTATCTTGTACATATTTTCTAATCTGACAGTAAAGGTCTAGTTTTAATATAGCATTATAATTA
Organism: Clostridia bacterium; assembly: GCA_017939755.1. Classification (GTDB taxonomy): domain Bacteria; phylum Bacillota; class Clostridia; order TANB77; family CAG-508; genus CAG-492. The sequence continues at coordinate 2,705 of JAGBAJ010000046.1, forward strand.
TCAGCAAGTTGCAATTCTTCATATATTTTATTGTAGTCCATAAGCCCCCCTTAACACAAATATCTTCCACACGACAAGTCAAAATCGTCTTCATCGGTAAATTCTAATGCTAATTTTTTCTTATCTAAATGTTCCCATAAATAACTAATCATCATGTCCCAGTTATAAGTGTCAACACTAATATCATTTTTTAAACAAAATGTAGTTATTACACAAGCCATAGTTATATCATTATAAGTAAATTGAACATCACTATACCCAGCAATGCAATAATTGTTTATATCTTCCACAAGAGGCATAAAAAGTTTATCTTGTGGACTTGGTTTTTTATTTTCCATAATCTTCTCCTTTTGTTTTTCTTGTCTTTATTATATATTATCTTTTATGTTTTTGTCAAGTAATTTTAAAAGAAATATTTTATTTTTTTAAGGATTTTTTACAATCAAAGAATAATTAAACATTCCGTCATAGTAAATAAAACGACACCCAGTTGCAAGTGTCGTCATAGATTTATTTTACAATATAATTTTTACCAATAAATTCCACCTCGCTATGATTATTTATAAAGTCAAATATTCCCTCTAATAAAAATCTTATAGAACGCAGATCATTGTGATACCCTAGTGTAAGGTATTCTTCTTTTTCGGTAACCACTTTTAATAATTTTTCTATTACTTCTATTTTATCATTTAAAAATAGTAAAGGGTTTTGGTTCAAAGATAGTTTTTGCACTAATTCCCATATTACTTGTTGCTCTTCGCTCATAGGCAATCTTTCTTCTACATCATATATAATCTCTCTCTCAAAGTCGGTTTTATCATCTATATTATATAAAGGTTCTAGTATTTCACTATTGATAAAAGAAGTGTCCCCTTGCTCGAAAGCGATTAAAGTTTTACCTAAAAATTCATACATAGTATATTCACCTAAAAGGTTTAAATCTTCCATTTTTTCGGCAACCACTTCGGCTAGTCCTAAATTATTTCTTCTACTCATATTATTCTCCCATTTCATCTATTTGTTTATTTAATTCTATAAGTTCTTGTTCTAATTTTTCTCGCTTAAATATTAAAGCACTTCTTTCTGCCTCGCTACGATTTGTAAAACAATAATCGGTATGATAAGTATGAATGACTGGCTCATAGCAGTCCCCACTGGTAAGCACATAACCATTGGCAAAATGGTCGTAACCCAAATAATAACTCAACAATATTGTAAAATCGCTTTGTACAACAAAAACTTCCTGCCCTTGTTTAAAAAGTGTTATTGTATTAAGTAAGTCATTATATTCTTGTTGTACAACATTAAGTAAATGAATAGTTTGGTCTTTTGTTTTATCTATTTGCATTTCTTGTTCTTCCTTTTTATATTTTTTTGATAATATTTTTAAAAACTCTTCTTGCTTTTGTTGAGTTGAAAAATAATAAGTATGTCGATATGGCACTCCGTTATCTAAATATTTATTTAGAATGTGGGGATTCTCAATCCATTCTTCAAATGTATGTAAATCGCCGTAAACTTTTCGTGAGTTCGCATAATCATCTTGAATACTATAAACTTTCATAATTTTCTCCTTTTTAATTCTCCATAGTGTTATAATCATATACTTCTTCTTGTAATAAAGTATCAATAGAAGTATGGTAAATATTTATATTTTCTTCTATAATTTCGCAATCTTCTTTATTTGTTGTTTTTAAGCAATGTAAACAAATAATTGTTCCATTTTCGGTTAAAATACCATAGCATATATTATCTTCTTCATTATTTCTAAATGCAACTAATGTATTCATAATTTTATCTCCTTTTATTTACATAGTTATAATATCACATTTTTAATAGTTTTGTCAAGTAAATTTTAAAGAAATATTTTAAAGTTAAAAAATATTATGCGTCATAGAATATTTAATTATTCCGTCATAGCACAAAAAAATCGCCATTTAAGACGGCGACTTTTTATTATTCTCTTGTATTAATTGCAATTTCTCCAAAATAAAATATTCCGTTTTCGTACCATACTTCAAATTCATCATCAAAAAGTTTTACTCTGCCTAATTCGTCATCTTCTAGGCTTTGCAAAGGGGCTACTTGCTCATACTTTAATAATTCTCTATAATTATCATCAATAAGAATTATACCTATTGAACCACTATCTACTGGGTAAAAATACCCGTCTTGATCTTCAAAACAGCCGTCCCCATAGTAAGTGCTACAATTCCATACCGTTAGATTTTCTGCCGTTGTAAACTTACCATTAAAGTCCCCCGAAAAATGTTCTTCGCACATCTTGTCCCAAAGTTCTCTATCTTGTATTACATAACATAAGTCCCCTAAATAGTAAAGTCCACTAGGCATTTTACATAAATATTGTTTCATATTACATCTCCAAATAACTCTTTACGCATTCAATTCTTTCGTCATAGTAATCTAATAAAGATTCTACAAAGTTTAAAACTCCGTCATCTTGTAAGCAAGATACCTCATCTGCCCCCAAGTGAATTAAATAATTTATAATTTTCTCATCACATTTTGATTCTTTTATTTGTTGTAAAAGTTTTTGAAATTGTTGTTCCATTGGTTCTTCTTCCCAATCTTCAAAGAAGTCAGTTATATCTCCATAGAATACTCCTATTGCTTCTTGTATTAAACTAGAACAATTTGTCTTTGTAGCAATTATTGCTTCAAAATCATCTTCATAATATTCACTATCTTTTAATATGTTTATATATACCATAAAACCCCCTTAAAATAACACTTCTTCTTCATTTGTATATTGTTTTTCTTGTTCATCATCAAATTGCCGTATAAAGCCTATATAGTCAAATCCCTCGCACCTTTCTTCTATATCGCCGTAATCTTCTCCCAATCTACTAAAAGCATAATATTCTAAATTGCAAACAAAATTTTCAATAAAAGATACATCTTCATAGTCCTCATACCATTTTAAATAGTCCCAACCAAAATATACCATATCGCTAGTTAATGCTTTACTACTATTGTTATTTTCATCAAATTCCCAAAACTCTCGATTTTTTTGTAAATATAAAATATCTACCTTTCCTTTTGCAAACTCTATAATTTCTTCATCAGTTTTTGGTGTTTTACCAAACAAATCTGACATTCCACAAGACATCTCATCTTTTTGTGCAAGTGCCTTTTTTCTTGCTTTATTATATTGCTCTACTAACTCGCAATAATCTTTTTTTAAAAGTTTAATTCTCACATCACTTCTATAACCCATAGTTTTCTCCTTTTTGCTTTTAAGTTATACCTTATTATAATATATTAAAATAATTTTGTCAAGTAAATTTAAAAGAAATATTTAATTAAAATTTAATTGATGTTTTATTTTACACCCATAACTATCTAAATAAGTAAAAGTTACAGTGCTTGCACATTGTGGGACAATAGTTGCAAAATCTTTTGTCCTGTCTAGGTTAATAAATCTCAAACCACAAGAGTTGTAAAAAGTTTCTTCTAATTCATCAATAGGGCGAAAATCAGTTTCCACCCAGCCGTTGTTTAATAAATCAGCCCTACCTTCTTCACTCGTAATTAGATAAATTTTATGGCAACCGTCAAAAGCAAATTCCTTTATTTTATCATCAATTTTTTTAGTTCCTATTTTAATAAGTTTCATAGTTTTTCTCCTTTATTTATTTACATATACATATTAACACATATTTTTAGTTTTGTCAAGTAAATTTTAAAGAAATATTTTAATTTTTATTTTATTACAAATATTTAATTATTCTGTGCGTCATATAAAAAAAGAAGAAGTTTAGGCTTCTTCTTTTAATGTATAAGTTTCAAGATAATTATTCCACTCCCAAGTTTTATCAAATTCATCTTGCGTATATGTCTTATTATTTATCACATAATTATCTTCATCATCTTTATCTATATAAGCATAAGTTCCAAGTTCTTTACAATAAGCATAATCTTCTCCCCAACCCAAAATTGAAAAAGCAAGTTCATATAATTCTTTACTTTCACTTTCATAGTCAACCCAATCTTCGCTTACCCCATTGATGAAAATTCCTTTACCAGCATATTGACCGACTTGTTCTTCTGCATATTGAAAATGAAAAGCATTGTTAGGGTACATTCTTGATAATTCTTCTATGATAGGTACGGCAGGCGACCAAGCAGTATCAAAAATTATTTCATCATCACTTATGTTTGTGGTATTCGCATTCCATTTTGTTCCCCAGTGTTCAACACACCAACTATACCAGTCCATACTCCCATAAATCATTACATTGTTAAAAAGTTGTTCCCCAAGTTTTAATAATGATTCTTCGGTGTTATAATCTCCCTCTGTGTAAGAACACATATTATCAATATCGTGTTGTATACTTTCTTCGGTTGCTTCGTTTATACCTTTAACCAAGTAATCTCTAACATTATTCCTAATAATGTTCATTTGTTGTTCAGTTATGTTTTCTTTATTTTTAAATATATATGCTCTAAAAGCAATATCACCAACTGTCCCACTAGGTACATCTAACACTTGTGGCATAGGTATAATTTTATTAAAATCTAGTTCTTCGTTTTCGCAAATAGCATTGATAATATCTTGTGGTTCTTCTCCTTTATCGTTTAATTTTTCAATTCTTAATACATTTGTTGACCAATTTGGCATAGTTTTTAATCTCCTTTATTTTTACTATGTCTTTATTATATATTATTATTTTTAGTTTGTCAAGTAAATTTTAAAGAAATTTTTAATTGTAGCCAAAATTTTTAATGTGTCATAGAAAATTAAGAATATTTAATTATTCCTATAATAATTAGAAAAAAGGGCAAAAGCCCTTTTCTCCCACAACTTGTTTTTTGTTAGGTTTCACTGTGTTTAACCCCGACATTTATATTTCTTTTAAGGGAAGAAAGACGCACCTGTCAAAAGAACCTGTCATTTTATTGACATAATTATAATAGCATATTTATTTTTATTTGTCAAGTATTTCATAGCCTATTTTTTAACTTCGTCATAAAATTTTTGGCTTTAATAGAATATTTAATTATTCTGGCCAATGAAAAATAAAAAAGGGGTCGCCCCCTTGTTTTAATGTTTATTAAAATATATTGATTGCTTTTTCTTTAAATTCCAACAAGCAAAGCAATTTTCACAATGTCCACTACACTCAACTGCATTTTGTGGTATAAATTTATCTAACTCGCTTTTATTAAATTTTACATAAGTCATAGGCAAGTTATGTGGATTCTCTGGTATAAAACCACCCCAAGAACTAAAAACAATGTTTAAATTTTTTGGTAATTTATGTTTTGTTAAATATTCATTAACTATTTCATATTTTTTTGTAAAACATAAAAATTTTGTTTCTTTGCAAATTTTTGCCGTTTGTACCATTAACTCTAAATATTGCATATCTACTATATCACCACTAGAATGATAGCGAAAATGTTTAAATGGTATCATTTGTAAATAACCTTGTATTTGACTAAAATATGCTTTTGGACTTATTTTATATATATCTAAATTATTTTGCATACTTTTTTGTACTGTACTATATAAGAATGTACCTTTGCAAGCATAACACCCTTTGCGACAAGGTGCATTTGCTCGGCAAGTTGTAACTGCTGGCAAGTTTATACTCGGTATTGAAGCCCCTAGTTTTCTATTTTGTATACTAATATGTATTGTTTTAAATTGTTCCATTTGTTTTTATCTCCCTTTGTTTTATTGATATACCCAATTATACCAAATAAAAAAAGTTTTGTCAAGTAAAATTACAAAAAATATTTTATTTTGTTGCCCGCTCAAAAACTCCGTCATAACAAAAATAATTAAATATTTTATTTTTTAGAACTCCCAATATAATATAAAGAATAATTAAATATTCTAATAATCAGAATAAAAAAGAAGCAATTTTATGCTTCTTTTAATATTGTATATTTAACAAAAGGTTGCATATTCGAATCTAACTTTTCAAAGCCATTTTCTAATATTCTAGTTACCTTGTTTTGCTTTTCACACCACACTAATCTTTTGTCGCTTTCTCTTTCTATATCATAGTGGTTGCTTTTTACAATTATTTTACCAATATAATTTTTATGGTAGTTATCTTCGTTTGCATATTCTACTTGCACTCTTTTGCCGTTGATTATTCTATATAATTCTGCATAAGTTTTGCACATACTTTTTTCAGTAATAAGTTTTAGGTCTTTGTCTTTTATAATATAATAGTAATCTATCATTATATCATAATAAAAATTACAATTATAATAATCAGTTTGTATACAACTATCTACATAATGATAATCTTTAACAAAATTATTTATATCTATTAACATTTCTAATGCTTCATTTGTCAATAATGCAAATCGTTTTTCTTCACGCACATTTTCTCTTACCAAAGCATACTCATTTACATTGCCTTTGACTGCTTGCATATCGCTTTCTTGCGTGGTTAAACATTTACCACCAGTTAGTTTTATATAAAGACTACCAGTCCAGCCACCTTTATCTATTGTTACGCTAAACTCATAATCTTTGTATTTTTTAACATACTCCCTTACTATTTTAGCCAGTTCTACAACTCCATTAAACTCATTGTACTTGCTACCTTTAACTTCATTATACATAATTTTTATCTCCTTTTGATTTTTATTACATAGTAATTATATCAAATTAAAATAATTTTGTCAAGTAAATTTCAAAGAAATATTTTTATTTTTTAAGAACATTTTGACGGCGACTTTCAAGAATAATTAAATATTCTACCGTTCCAATAAAAAAAGAAGATATTGCTATCTTCTTTAATATATATAGTCAATACATTTGCCAGTATTGTCTATTAAAAATTGTTGTATAATATTCGTTTTACTAGCACAATCTTGTATACAATGATAATTTTTTAACATTTCTAAATCAGTTTCAGTCAATGTTTCTTCATCATAATAACACTCTATATAAAAACCTATTTCGCTATCATTACCAATACTACTAGCCAATATCTTTTTTAATGCTTTTTCATATTCAGTTTTTTCAATAAAACTTTCTTCGTTGGTGCAATATCTTTCATTACAACCTTGACTTTCAATAATTTTTCCATACTCTATTGTATATAACATTTGCTTAAAAGTTGTTGGAGTTTCTTCTTTTTCTTCTATCGGTCTACTTTTATTAACCCCCACACTATCTCTACCAAGATAAACAACCATATCTGCAAGACATACTTGTAAAGGTTTGCTAGTATCGTTTAACATAGTTATAAGAGCCACCACATCATCAAGTGATAAAGAATAATCATCTTCTGCTTTGTTTTTATAAGCAATATCTATTTGGTCTTTGATAAAATGAAAAGTATTATCTTCTTCATACTCATTTTTAAAATTTTCTTCATTATCTGCTAAATCTCTTATATCTATTTCTAATGATTCTCTAATTGTCATAATTAACCCCCTATTTTCCCTAATTTTAAGTGTGCCATAAATAATTCCATATAATCTAAACAATGGTCTAGTGTAATATGATCTTCTTCATAAATTACAGTGTCATTTACAGTATCATTTTCAGTATCATTTAACCTATTTCTTAACTCAATTAAACTTTCATAATCTTCTTGTATTGCTTTTTTAATATCTTCATCAGTCATTCCATAAGCAAAACAATTTTCTTTTAAATATTTCATCATTTCTTCTTTTGACATAGTTGTTATCTCCTTTTGTTTATCGTCATAGTAATAATACCATAATAAAATAGTTTTGTCAAGTAAATTTAAAAGAAATATTTTCTAATTTTTATATCATTACAATGATACAAATATTTAATTATTCTTTAAAAAATAAAAAATATTAAGGGTTATACTACCCCTAATATTTGTTTAATTTTAATACTATCTGCATACTCGCAAGTAGTCCCACAAGCACGGCAAGAATAATTTTGTGGTTTGCGATATTTGATTGTCATTCTATTTGATTGCCTTAATATTTTATTGCATTTTGAACATATAAGAAAATGTTTATAATTGTTTAATTTATAATCTACTTGTTTCACATCATCATGACTGCCACTCCAACAACTATACCCTAAATATCTTTGTATAATTTCACAATGCCATTTAAACTCGCTTTTATGGTTTTGGCAATTTTTTAAGGTATGTATTAACTCGTGTATAATTGTTTCTTTAATACCCTTTATATCTCTATTTTTGTGGTCATAAATTATTATGCTAAAACTCCCAATATCTTTTATGCTTGTTCTTCTGCCCCAATAGTCAAAAGTATATGTTATATTATGATATTTGCAAGCCCCTAATCTTGTCCCTGTGGTATGCCCCCAATCAATAGTTATACAATCTTTTTTAAACTTAAAATAATCTGCATAACAAGTCCCACCAATTTTTTCTTCTATCTCGTTATAACATTCTTGCAATAAATTTTCTAAATTTTGTTTTGTATACATAATTTTTAATCTCCCTTTGTTATTTGATACATATATATAATACCACAAAAAAATAACTTTGTCAACCTATTTTCAAGAAATTTTTTTATTTTTTTAAAAACTTTTAAGGGCCAGAATAATTAAATATTCTTAATCTTATGAAAAAAGAGAGAGTTTATAGCCACTCGTCAATGGCTCACTCTCTCTTGTGAGTAAGGGGTGTAGGCACTACCCCTATTCTTTTTCAAGCGAAAAGCACTCCACCAAAGAAAACTACGACACCCGCTCTTTTAAGTTTCATACGAGAACTCTGTTTACTCCTGTCGCTAGAACCCAATCAAACACCGACCTATTGCCTTTATAGGTATTATTATAATATCATATTATAAAAATTTTGTCAAGTATTTTTTAAAAAATTATTCATCTTCTTCTACGGCTTCAATAATTTGAAAAATAAGTGAATCTAATTCGCCATCTTCAAACTCATCTCCAAACCATTCAGTTAAAAGATTTTGTATTTTTTCAAATGCACTCATACATTTACCCCCTTTTAATCATAATCTTTTAAAAATATAATAGGATAGCCATAACTTTGTAATAAAACTTCCGTATCATCATAAGTAATAGCCATTAAATACTTTGCACTATGGCTGTCTGTTTCAATACTTTCATATCTAGCCATAGCCATATCTAAATCGCCTTCTTCCCAAGAATCTATATGCTCCGTTGGTAAGTTGGTTTCTTCGTCTAATTTTTCTATACCCACTCTAAAATATTGTGCTTTTTTCATAATATCTCCCTATCTAACAACTTGTATCGTTGTTTCATTTCGTAAATCAACTATTCTTGCTATTTCGTTTTCAGTTTTATTTACTTCTATATATTCGTATGCTTTTGCAAGAGTTTCAAATAATTCGGTTTTCTCTTTGCCATTTTCATTATTCTCAATTACAACTCTATATTTATAATAATATACTTTTTCGTCTTTATGTGTTATTTCTAAATATTCTTTGATAAACTCCCAAAACTCGTCATCACTACCATAGTGTTCAAACAACTCTTTTTTAAAATAATAAAATTTTTCGTCCATTTCTTCTTCGGTTATTTCATTGCCGTCTATATCATAAAATTTTCTATCAAACATTTTCATCTTCTCCCTTTCTTCTTAAAATTAAATCTCTTAACATTTTTTCGTACATATCTATTGTTTTATTGTAAATGCACCCATTACTATCTAAAAACTCTATATCATCTAGCATAACCCACTCGCTGTTAAGAAAAACAATAGTATATACTGCTCCCGTATCGTTTCGTATATCTATCATATAGTTATCGTGTACTATTTCATAAGTAAAGCCGTATGCTTTTAATGTTTCTAAAATTGTAAAGCAATCTTTATCTTTGATAATATGCTCTATTCTAAAAAAGTCCCCCATTAAAATCATCAGTTCTTGTTTTAACTTTTGTTTCATCTCGCCAATACTTTCTACTAGCACTAAACTATTTGTCGCTACTGCCCACTCAAAATCTATTTCATCAAGTGGTGGGTCAACTGGTTGTACATAAGTCACATACTCATTTGATGTATTAACATAACATAGTGTCCCAGTTTCAAAAGTTTTATCATAAAAGATTTGCCTTTCTTTTATCTGCACTAAATCATCTTTTTTAAACATAGTTATTTTCTCCTTTTGTTTTACTTGTCTATATAATACCACAAACTACCAACTTTGTCAAGTAAAATTAAAGAAATATTTTAAAAAATTTTTACTTCAACCCATAATCCTAGATTATGTAGTATGAAATTACCCTTAATAAGCCCTACAAGGCACTTTTTAAGCCCATAGAGAATAATTAATTATTCCCTTGGTATATTCTTCCAAAACACACTAACTCTCGTTCTAGCCCCCTTAAAATGCGTTAAAAGGGCATATTAAAAAATAGAAGTTTATTCAACTTCTACTTCTTTTATAAAAATTGTAGTTCTATAATCGCCTGCCTGTGCGTCAAAATAATCTTCTTCTTCATCGTATTCTTCAAATTCATCGTCTTTGTAATCGGCAAGCCAACTATTTCTTTTTTCTTCTTCTATCACTTGCTTTAATAATTTTATCGCTTTCTCTCGTGTTGTTGTACACCTATAAGTTTGTTGTGTATCAAAAATATTGCTATCGTAATAATTTAAAATAACCAAATAAATCATAGGGACATTATCTTCATCTTCTACACATTCCAAAGGGTCGGGCTGAGAACACTCGGCTAATCGTCCCTTGTAAGATAAATTTTCATCGGCTTCGTAAAGAGTTTCATAATTATTAGGTAAGTTTTCTTCATCGTAAGTCACTCTTGTAATTACAATATCTTCTCCGTGTATATCAATTAAGTCCCTTACAATTTCTTCATCGGTTGCATTTTCAAATTCTTCTTGCTCTATATATCTTTCAATTTGCTTTTCATTGCTATCATATACAATAATTGTTGTATCGTCCATATTATTCATCAAACCCCCATTTTTCTTCAATAGTATTTAAAATATCTAATAAACATTCATCAAATTCTTCGCCGTCTGTATCATCTAATAAATCAAATTGTTCACACATTTCTGCAAGTGTCCAACATTCTTTACCAGTTTTTTCTTTTACAATTTCATTGATTGTTTGTTGAGTAAATACTTTATCATGGTCTAGCCAAAATTCTAACTCTCCCATAGGGTTGTTATCGTGCATATCTCGTAAATCTTCGGCTTTTATACCTAGTAATAGATAATGTTTATTACCTAATACTTCATCATATTCTTTTTCAGTCATTCCTAGTTCGTTTAACAAATAATGAGATTTTGGTCTTAAATTTAAACATTGCTCATCTTCTAACATAACTATTGCATTACTTAAAAGAGTTTTGAATCTTTCAGTTCTATCAATTTCTAAATGCTCGCCTAGTTGCTCGTAATTTTTATCTTCTACAAATTCAAATAGTATTCCTGCACATTCTTCACAACTCCAAATATGTGTATCTCTATATTGAATATACTTCATATTACCATTACATAGTGGACATTTCATAACTTCGTTTTCTCCCTTATCGTTTATTTTTTCGTTGATTGTTCGTAAATTTTTTTATAAGTGTAAAGTGTTTGTCTGCTTACATTTAATTGTGTCGCTATCGCCGTCATTTTTATCTTTGGCTGTGCCTTGTAAAGTTTTACAAAATCATCATAACACTTAAAATCTCTATTATAATATGTTTCTTGTTTTTCAGTCACAAAAGATTTGAGTGTTGTATTATGCTTTGTATTGGCATAATAAAATTGATTATAACAACTTCGGCATAGTCCTTTTGCATAAATTTTTTCTGCTCCACATTTTCTGCATTTAATTTGTTGCATACCTTATCTCATCTCCTTTTATTAGTTTTATGCTTATACTATATCATACTTTTTATGCTTTGTCAAGTAATTTTCAATATTTACTTAAATTATTTTTACACCACAAAATAATTAAATATTCAGACGGCGAAAAAGAAAAAGGGCTTATTCGCCCTTTATCATTGTTGCAATTACTTCCGTTAGAGATTGTACCTTGCTCAAATTTGCTTTAAACTTGGCAAATGCTGATTGGCTTTCCGTAGATAAAAATTCAGTTAGATTTATCGTCATCTCTTTTTCGGCTTTTTTTAAATTACTTATCATTATTTTTTTTAGTAGTTGTTTTTCTTCTTTTAAATTTTGTTCCATAAACTCACCCATTCATAACTTTTAACTCTTGCAAAATGTTCTGCATTTTGTTCTCCAAATTCTTCTAATATGTACTGCCTTGCTTTTGAGTATGCTGATTTTTTAACACTATTTTTGAAAATATATATTGCTCGCTTAATAGTTTGTCCCTTGTTTTTTTGCAATTTGAAAATCGCATAATTTGATGTGCCTTTCACTTGTTCAATCATATAGATACTTGGCTCGTTAATAGTAAATTGCATAATTTTATTTCTCCCTTTGTTTAGATTATACAATTATTATATACTAATGTTTTTTGGTTGTCAAGCAAATTTCAGTAATTTTATGCACAATTTTTTATTTTTATGCATGAGAATATTTAATTATTCTGTGTCAACTAAACAAAAAAGGCTTTCGCCTAATCTGTTTCAAAGTCGGGAGCATAAGCATTATATATTGCCCCATTTACATAGCCTTGCCTAATCTCTTCTATTATATGGTCTTGTGTACACTCATCTACTTCGGTAATATAATACTCTTTACCACTACTTGTATTTTTAATTATTACCCCGTCTGTCGCCAAATACCAACAACCGTCAAATTCTTCATTTTCTTTTATCTCTTCTATTCTTGATAAAACTTCGTAACCTGTGCTATACTTTTCAACCAATGTTCCAAAGTTAAGCACAACAACTCCGTTTGGCTCAATTCTAACTGGTACATCGTTAAACTCTTTGCCGTCTTCTTCAATCGTGCAAACAATATCAACATAATCATCGTGAATATTTTTAAGGTATACATAATCACTAAACCATTTATCAAAGTAGTTGTTGCAAAAATCACATAATTGGTTTTCTTCTTCTCCTACCACTTCTCTTACTCCGTTAGTATACCATTTATTATCAAAATAGTTTTCTCCGTTTCTTTTGCTTTCAGTTGCATAGTTAAAATTCTCGCTATCAAATGCTTGCACAAAATCTCTATACTCTTGCTCTGTGTTTATGTTTTTCAATTCGTCAAGCACCTGTGTTCCATGCCCATTCTCAACATACATATCTCCGTTGAACTCAACACTTACTAATGTTTTTTCTTTTAATACTACGGCTATTTTACCCCTAGTCATGTTTTTAATCTCCTTTTGTTTTTTGATATACCCTATTATAGCATACCCTTTAAATTTTGTCAAGTAAATTTACAAGATATTTGATAAAAAATATTTTTTTAAATATGAGCATTTTACTTGACAAACCTATATATAATATGTTATAGTGTAAATGTAAATAAGAAATAGCCTTATTTACACACTATCATTTTGTCGCTCAATCTTAATGGTAGTGCAGATAAAAATTCATAGTTTTTATGAACCTTTTGTGAAATTAAAAAAGTCCTGTGCTATTTACGGGACTTTTTCGTGGGCATAAATCAGAATAATTAAATATTCTTATTCGTTCCAAAAAAATACCCGTTTGGGTATTTTCTTTTTTTTGGTGTGGGCTGTTCGTCACACTCCATTTACTACTGCTCGCCAATACCAGTACCGAGTTCCTTAACACCTCTCGGTATTTCGTTTCGTAGCACCCACTTTTTACCATTCATAATCTTTATTAAAAATTTGTTCCAATTCTTCGGCAGTTAATAATTCAAAACTATCTACAAATTCAATTATTTCTTTTACTGATTTTTTATCTTCTTCGTCAAATTGTTCTTCGTCCCATTTTTTATAGTCCTTGTAATATTCTTCTGCCGTTATAGGCATAAACTCATTTGCTTGTAATTTATCAAAAGCATATTTGATTTTGCCGTCTTTGTCTATCGCTATTACTACAATTCCGTCATTGTTATCTTGCTCAAAAGGATTGATCCTATAATGTTTGTCGGCATTAAATAATAAATCTTTTTTATTATAAATAATGCTATCTCTTGCCATTTCTCTTAAAATGGTGTAATCTTCGCCTTTGCCGTCATACTCGTTTGTAAATTTCATTTCCAATTCTTCATACACTAGGTCAATACCTTTAACAAAAGTCCCTATTTCTAAATTGAGTTGTGTTAAATCGTAAATAACTTCTCTCACTTCTTTTGCCGAGTTATAACTACCACCCCTAAACATTGAGTATCTTTCTTCTTTTGTTTCTTTTTGTATAAAATCTAAAAGTTGTTTGGCTCTTTGTATGCTATACCAACCCCAACTCCATTGTAAGTGCATTGCACTTAAATTTTCCGTGATGACTTCATTTTTGTTTGTCATAAATTGAACATAAAATTGACTTCTTTGTCCCATAATTTTTACCTACCTTTTATTTTTGATACCTTATTATAACACATATAAATATCTTTGTCAAGTATTTTTAAGTATATTTTTAAATTAGTTGTGTGTTGCATTAAAATTTTCTATTGCCCATTTATTGCCAGTCGCATAAACACTCGCCCTTGTTTTTTCAAAAGGTGTGTCAATAAATATTTCTTTTTCTTCATAATTTTCTTGAACCCACCTTTCATAATCTTCTTTGGTGTCAAATCGTTCTCGGTTTTCTATCCACAAAGCCGTTGCGTTTGTTTGCTCTCTTGTTTCTTTATTTATGTAAATAGTTTTTGCTCGCATGGTTTTTCTCCTTTTTATCTATATATATAATATCATAATTTATTATATTTTGTCAAGTATTTTTAAGTATATTTTTATAAAAATTTTTATATTCCAGAATAATTAAATATTCATAATTTATAAAAAATAAAGTGCAATGTTGCACTTTATTTTAAATATTTGCACCTTATTTTAACATAACTTTAATTTCAAACCAATCTTTATCTTGGTGATTAACCTGAACTTTTAAAAAGTCAGCCAAAGCACCACCATTGATATTTACAATATCTTTTACATCTTTTGTCATTTTTTTAACAAACTCTTTTGTGTAATATGCCCCATTTTCATACATCTCATCAGTTACACTTTCATCATTTACCCTTACGCATATTCTATCTTCTTCAATTTTATCATTTTGTATAACATAAGGTAAGATTGCTACTTTTTCTAAAATATTTTTTAACATAAAATTCTCCTTTATTTTATTTACATAATTATTATATCACATTAAAATAATTTTGTCAAGCAATTTTAAGTATTTTTTAATTTTAATTCTGCGTCTTTTTTGGTGTTAAAAATTTCTTGCTCTTCAATAGTTTCATATTGAATATCATTAAGCCCACAAATAATCGCTGTGTAATATTCAAAACTATTTTTACTAGAAGTCCAATATATTTCATCTATAATAGCCTTTTTGATGACTTTTCCACTAATCACAAAAACAGTGCCACCTACTTTAAATTTTGGTATAAGTGCATTTTTTAACTGCTCTTCTAGTTCTGCAATTCGTTTCTCTAAAGTGTGTCTATCTTCCATTTATAACTCCCTTTATTTTATATAATGATTATACCATAATTTATCATACTTTGTCAAGTAAAATTCAATATTTTTTTAAAAATTTTAAATCGGTAGAACTTATAAGAATATTTAATTATTCTGCAAATGTTCCAAATAAAATAGGGGCAACCCTATTTTATTTCAAAATCTGCTAAATCTTTAATAAAGTATTTCACTTGATTTTTTTGTATTTTCTTTTGTGCCAACATTAAATCTAATTCGGTATCTTTTACAATATCTCTATTCCACCCTAAAATACCCAAAGTCCACCCGTCTGCCTTTGTATATGCAAGCAAACAATTCTTACCTTGTTTTAGTATTTTTTTGTACATTTTTTCTATGTCTTTTAATTCTGCCAAATCTAGTATCATTGTCCCAACATCATACATTTCTTTATGGTCTTGGTAAAACTCTACTCTTTCGCCTTTTGTAAGTCGGTCATTTAAAAATTCTTGTGCTTTTTCTTTAAATAACCTTTCTAACTCTTGCCTTTTTTCAAAAGATAACTTGTAGTCAAAATCTAATCTATCTTCTCCACCCCAACTATCTTGTGAGAAAAATGCTACTTTTTTTCCTTTGTAGTAAACATCACATTGTGTTAAACTTTCGCCTTCGTGTCCTTTAAAATCTACTATGTTTTTAATTGTTATTCCTTTAATACTTGCCATAACCTTTTCCTTTTAATCTTTTACTTTTATAATTTCTATATTAAAATTACGACTATTACATCTCGCTAAGTCAAAACTCTTTTGCATATTATGCTTGCCAACATCTACACCATTGATTACCAATACATTATCTTTTATTTCGCTCTCTTTTACTAAAACGATAATGCTTGCAAAATTATTGTCTGCTGAATAATTTATTTGCATAGTTATTTACTCCTTTTGTTTTTTTTGATATTTATATTATAACCCACAAAAAATTTTTTGTCAAGTAAAATTCAAAATATTTTTAATTTTCTTCAAATTCTTCAAGTTTAGTTAAATCAAATTCATATAAAGGGTATGAACAAAAACCACTAAAACCATATTCGCCAGTAGGTTTTGCAATTTTATTGTCTTGTAAAAATTTTTCTACCCATTTATTGTTATTTGTATCAATATATGCCATTGTGTCATTTGCTTGCGTAAATTCAATATTTACGGTTATGTCTGCAAAATCTTCGCCCTTATCAGTCATTAAAATAACTGCTAGTGTATTATTATTAAAATAGCGACTTTTAAACGGAATAACCTTGTAAATATCTCCATAAAATTCTAACTCATATTTTTTGTAATTTTTTTTCATAATTTTTTTAAATCTCCTTTTGTTTTAATTACATACATATAATAACATAACTTTTATTTTTTGTCAAGTAAAATTCAATATTTTTTTCATTATTTAAAAAAATTTTTTCGTCATAGAAATATTTAATTATTCTGGTGTAAAACTATAACCATAGAACATTTAATTATTCTACTGGTATAATAAAAAAGTTGGTATCTCTACCAACTCTTTTTTAATTTTATTGTTTCATTTAAAATATCTAGGTAATAATCATTCTTTTTATAGTAAATCTGGTACACATACGGTCTTAATTTTATGTATTCAATTTCCATAATTTTTTGTGCAAATTTATGAGTTGCTTTTGTCACTTCTGCTACTGGTACATTATCTCCACTATACCAAACTTCAATAACCCTTAATACTTCGCATAATGTTTCTAACTTCTTAACATCACTTTTTTTAATAGTTTCTTTTGCTTCGTCTATAACTGTAAACATAGTTTTTTAATCTCCCTTTATTTTTATTTACATCTATATTATAGCATATAAAAACTATGTTGTCAAGTAAAATTCAATATTTTTTTAAAAAAATAAAAACACCCTTTGCGAGTGTTTTATTTAGAATAATTAAATATTCTGTGCTGGTTCTTCTTTCGTTTCATTCGTTTCAATAGTTGGCTCAACAACTTCTTCTTGCTTTTCTTCTTCTGCGACTGGCACTTCTACCACTGGCTCATCAACTTCAACAACTTCTTCTTGTTTTTGGTCGCCATTGATTTTAGCAAGTTTCAATTCTTTTTTCTTGTTTAGCAATGCTTTTCTAACTTCGCTTTTGTTTTCTTTTGCTGTTTTAATATTAGCAAAAATAGAGTAAAGATAGATTGCTATTTCAACTATTGTAGGCAATATAAGTAATAAAGTTGCCAATATACCTATACCAAAAAATAAGTAGATAAAAAACACCCTTTTGCCCTCCTTTTAATAGTATCATATAATTATTATAACACTTTTTAAAGTGTTCGTCAAATTGGAATATTTAATTATTCTTTCGCCGTCAATAAAAAAGTGCATTTCTGCACTTTCATTTTTAATATTGTGGGTTTCTTAATAAAACTTGCTCCACTACATAATTTTTATTTTCTTCAAAATATGCTATCGCTTTTTCCGTCCTTGCTTTGCTAATTCTACCATTGTCAATTAACATTCTAACTGCACCATTTTGAAATAATATTGTAGATTCACTTGTGTAGTTTGCATCTTTTGGTCTATGCACTGTGCAAGCATTGGCTGTTAGCATATACCCTTCGCCACTTGTATAATATAACTCTACCACTATGTTTGCTTGGTCTGTTTCATACCCCTTGTCAATAACTTCGCCTTGTGGGTAATATTCTTTTTTTAATGTTGTAAATTTTTTCATAATTTTTTAATCTCCTTTGTTTTTATTTACATATATATAATAGCATAATATTATAAACTTGTCAAGTAAAATTCAATATTTTTTTAAAAATTTTTTAGAACTTTTATCGTCCCAGAATATTTAATTATTCTATAATACTCATAAAAAAATTGCCTTTCGGCAATTCTTTAAAATGAGTAATCAAAATATTTTTCTCTACCTGCAAAAGATAGAAATGTCCCATATTTACTCCTATCACTATACCCGTTATCAGTATAAAACCATTTACATTTTCTTGTTCGTTTAAACTCGTGTATAACTCCGTTTGGATCTCGTTCAAAAGTGTACTCTTGTATTTCACTCATACCATTTTTATCAATTCTAGTTGCCTTATCTTCTTACACCATAATTTTTCTTCCGTCTTTGCTTATGCCTATTATTGTCGCTGGCTCTCTATCACTATAATAGCAAATTGTACACCCGTCCCCAACTTTTACTTCTCTTTGTCTTTCTCCGTTAGTTAAAATAATTTTTTCCATAGTTTTTATATCTCCTTTATTTTTATTACATATACATTATAATATAGAATAAATTTTTTGTCAAGTATTTTAAGTATATTTTTAATATTTTTTTATAGAAGTCAGGAATATTTTTCCGTCAAGAATAAATAATTATTCTTCGCCGTCAAAACAAAACCATAGAATATTTAATTATTTTTATTTATTATGTTCCAGAATATTTAATTATTCTTGCAAGTTCTAAAAAAGAAAAGGGGTTTTATGCCCTTTCTTTTTCTAACTCTTTTACTTTTATTATTTGATAAAAAACATTATATTTATTATTATTTTCTACCAAATTACTAAAAAATTCTTTTCTTTCTAATTCTTCTAACTTGTCTAGGTGCATATCGTATTCTTCCATAGTTTTATATTTTTCACAATATTTTTGCCACTCTTTACTACCTTTTGTTTCCCAATTTGCTAATGCCGTATTGAAAAGCAAAGCAAGTCCATTTTTGTTTTTTTCACTAACCTTTAAAATTTCTTTTGTTTTTGTGTTTCTTACAATGTAAATTTTCATATTTTTTAATCTCCCTTTGTTTTAATTTACATATATATTGTATCATACATATAAACATAAGTCAAACACTTTTCAAGATTTTTTTAAAATTTTTTAAAAATTATTTTATTTTTTACTTGACAAAACTATTTATATATGTTATTATATAATCGTAAAACAAAAATAAATGTTTTACAAAATTTGTTTTTTTCATAGTTTTATGTCAAATCCCTTTGTGCATATAAAACTAAAAAAAGAAAAGGTGCAACCCAAACAAAATACCTTTTCTTTTTTTCTGCTTGCTAGAATATTTAATTATTCTCTAATGTTCCAAAAAATACCACTCATAGCAAGTGGTATTTCTTTTAAACTATATTTCAATGAATAAACTTTCTTTATCGCTATAATTGACCTTTAAATGTTTAACATCGTTTATGTATATTATCTCGCCGTCTACAATATTCTCACTACTATAATTTAAAATCGCTTTTGTAATCTTTAACATTTTTTTATATTCACTCATTTTTTTAAATCTCCTTTTTTTGAATATATTATATTATATGATATATGCTATCATTTTGTGAACTAAAATTGACGGCGACTTTTGTTTTATTTTGTCTATTTTTGTTATTCCAGAATATTTAATTATTCTCAAATGTTCCAAATAAAAAAGTGTTATTTCTAACACTTTCTTTTTTTAATTGATATTATATTATTGATATTTATATCATATTGTTGTATAGGCTCTTTTTCGCTCCAATAACTATTGATAACTATGTTTTGTTTTTGTAAATCTTCTTTGCTTATTTCTTTGCCGTTTAAAACATATTTTACTTTTGGTTTTGCTAGTTTGCTTGTTGTAATTGTCAAATACTTGTTTCCGTTGGTTGTATGCTCTTTAATTGTGTTATTTTCTAACCAATTCCACCAAATTGTTTTTGGTTGTCTAACAACTCCGTTTTGCTTGTCTAATTCTCTTTGCTCTTTTACTGCTTTGATATTGCTATAATTAACCCCAAATCTTCCAGTTGTTATTGTGTACTTTTCAAGTAATATACCACTTTTTTTAGCCACTGCATTTAATGTTGGATTGCTTTTGTACTCAATACTTATTATTGTACCTTTTTTTCTTGTTTTCAATTCTTGTAAAATTTCTTCATATTTCATATTTTTTAATCTCCCTTTGTTTTATTTTACATTGATATTATATCACAATATTATAGTATTGTCAACACATTTTACAAAAAATTTTTTATTTTTTTTAATTATTTTTGTAGTCCAGTAAAAATTTTGCGTCAATAAAAAATGAAACATTTGTTCACTTTTTTATATGCCATAGAATAATTAAATATTCTATTTTTGTTCCAGAACCTTTATTGTAGAATAATTAAATATTCTTGCGAGTTCTAAAAAAATAGGGTTTCCCCTATTTTAATAATTCTTTAATAAGTTGTAAATCTTCGTTTGGTATTTCTCTTTTTAACCACCCTGTGCCAAACTTGTACCCATTATCAACTAGCAAACCAATACTTTCAAGATATTCGCATTGCTCGGTGTAAATGTTTGCATTAACTCCACCAAACTTGTCTGCAAGTGCTTTTTCTTGTTTTTCAGTGCCTGCGTGCATATCGTTTAAGTGATACAATTTCCATAATCTATAAATTTGATCAAATGTTTCGTTTGGTGTAATTATCTTGTTTATTTCATCTAAGCATTGCCCACCATAATGTGCCGTATGCCCACTCGCCGTAAATACATTTTCGTCAGTTAGTGCAATGTCAACCTTTGCAAATTGCCCCTTTTTGCCTTTAATCTCAAACTTAAAATTTTTTTGTTTTTCCATGTTTTAATCTCCTTTTGTTTTTCATACCTATATTATAGCATAACATTAAAATAATGTCAACACATTTTAAGTAATTTTTTAAAAATTTTTTCATAAGCCAGAACTTTTAATCCGTCAAGAATAATTATTTATTCTACACTCTTTTTACTGTTCCATAGAATAATTAAATATTCTCCAATGTGGATAACTTTGTGGATAAGTGGATAACTTATAGAATATTTAATTATTCTTTTTTCACCGTCTTTTACCAGAATAAATAATTATTTTTAAGTAAATAAAAAAAGGACTTTTAACAAGTCCTTTTTACTCCACCATTTAAAGATTGTATGCCAACACTTCCAAAAGTACTTGACCATTCATCAGTCATATTACATACATAAGTCATACAAAAACCATTTTTTATATCATAGTCAAAATATGTGACATCTTCTTCAAATTCTTCTTGACTTCTTCCATTTACATATAACATAGTTAGTAATTCGCCAAATTCAGTATGATTCTTTATACAATGATAAACTTTAAGACCTTTATGCTCTTTTTCAAATTTTGCAACTGCTTTTTCTTCTTCTTCATTTAACCAGTAAAGTATGCCTAAAAACTCACTTTTCCAAGCCTTGTCATTTTTTCTAAAATCGCCAACACAAGTAAATTCGCCTTCATCGTGCAATTTTAACATTTTCATTCTTCGTAAACATTCTTCTTTGATTTTTTCATAATTCATATTTAACCCTTCTTTTATTTAATTTAGTAAATAACTTTTATTTATTTACACTTATATATTATCATATTATGATATATTTGTCAATACAATTTAAGTATTTTCTTAAAAATTAAAAAATCTTTTTAACAGGAGTTAGCAAAAACTTTGCGTCAAGAATAAATAATTATTCCGACCACAAATTAGCACTCCATAGAATAATTAAATATTCTTGCTTTGTTCTAAAATTTAGCACTTTCCAGAATAATTAAATATTCTTTATACAACAATAAAAAATTGCCGTTAGGCAATTTTTTCTTAATAGTAAAAATCTTCATTTTGTATAGTTCTTTTAAAAATTTTTATGCACTCTGCATAGGCTTCGCCGTTTTCTGCTATATCATAAAAATCTTCTTCCGTTGGTTCATCTGGAACACCATATACTAACCACTCTTCTATCAGTTCTTCATCATTACTTGTTAGAATACAAGTGTTCATTGCCTTTAATTGCTCTACTCTTAATTGTGTTGTAATATCTCTCATAATTTTAATCTCCCTTTGTTTTTATTACATTTATAGTATATCATAAACTTACACTTTTGTCAACACATTTTCAGTATTTTTTTAAAAAAATTTTTAAAATTTTAATATAAAGAATAATTAAATATTCTCAATGTTCTAAAATAAAAAAGAATAGTTTTTGCTATTCTTTTTCAACTCCATATATTATTGTACATTTTTCTAATTGACTTATTAACACTAAATAATCAACTCCATAATTACCTTTATAATAATAATATTCATTATTTGGTATTAAATCAACACGACTATCGTTTTCAAACTTAACATAGTTATCAGTCACTTTTATTGACTTTTTCCAACCAAACCAAAACTTATCAACATAACTTTCATTTGTTTCATCTAGTCTTTCATCAGCCGTTTCAACTTTGCTTTGCAATTCATCTAATTCCATAATTGCAAACTTACTATACAATAGACAAACCCGACTTTCCTTAAAAATTTTTTGTGTTTCTACTTTTGTTATTTTTTTCATACTTTTAATCTCCCTTTGTTTTAAGTATACCCAATTATATCATACCAAAAAATAAATGTCAATACATTTTAAGTAATTTTTCTAAATTTTTAAAATAATTATTTATTCCAGAACTTTCTACTTATTCCAGAATAATTAAATATTCCTATGACGGCGACTTGTTCCAGATAACCGACTTTTCCACATACTTTTCCACATTTCCACAATTTCAGTACTTTTTAGAATATTTAATTATTCCCGCAACTAAAAAAAGAATAGTGGTATTAAAACCACTAATTCCCTAAAAATGTATACAAGCCTTTATCTCTATGTATCATTTTTATTTCATCTCTTGCTTCTTGTAAACTTTCATAATGTACAATATCAACTCCATACATTACATAAGTTTCTCCGTTGTATTCATAAATTTCTTTTCCTTCAAATCTTTCTGCAAGTTTTAAAACTAAATCTTCTCGCATACTAATTCTCCTTTATGATTATTTTTATATCTTGCAATTAAACTTTCTTTTGCTTTACCAGTTTTCATTTTATCATAACTAATTATTCTCACTAACTCGTTATTGATAAAACCAGTATAGGTTATTGTTCCACAAGTGTTGTAATAACCACATAAATTTTTAACTTTTAACTTTTCCATAATTTTCTCCCTTTGTTTTAAGTTATAACTAATTGTATCATAAATATTGTAATATGTCAATAAAAATTAAGTATTTTATTAAAAATTTTTTCATAAGCCAGCAAAAACTTTCCGTCAAATAAAAAGTGAACAAATGTTTTCATTTTATTATACCATAGAATAATTAAATATTCTCTAATGATGTTCCAGAACTTTTAACACTTTTTAGAATAATTAAATATTCTTGGACGGCGACAAAAAACAGCCCGTGTGGACTGTTCTATATATTATAATGAGTGGACTGTATCAACTAGAATACACCATAAACTATCAGCCGTTATACATACCTTTTTAGTATAGCCATTTTGATAAGTGATAACTGCATATTCTTCACAGTTTTCTTGCACATACTCCATTTTTGCAATGTTCTGTATTCCGTGCTTTGCTAACAACTCTCCATAATTTTTTACAAATTCTTTTTTGTTTTCCATAATTTTTATATCTCCTTTATTTTTGTGATACCCTATTGTACCATATATAAATAAATATGTCAATACATTTTCAATAATTTTTTTAAAAATTTTTCAGCACTTCCAGAATATTTAATTATTCTCAATCATAAGCCAGCACTTTTTCGCCGTCAAGATAAAATAGAACTCTCCGTTCCAGTTTTTCATTCCATAGAATATTTAATTATTCTCTATGACGGCGACAGTTTTTTGACTACCAAACTAAAAAAATTTTTAAGAATAACTAAATATTTTTTTAAAAATGACTTGACACTTTTTTAATAATATGTTAAAATGTATATGTAAATAAATAAAAGGAAGGTATAAAAACTATGAAACAAACAAAAACAAACAACCAAAGAAAACAAAACAACATTTTAAAAGTTAAGTGTAAACTATCACACGAAACACTAACACCACAGCAAGCAATATGTCTAAACATTAAAAACAACAATACGGCATATATATCAAAAAAATATCTTGATATATTTGAAGAAACAACAACCGACAACTTAAAAATTGACTTATTAACTTGTGTATATCTTGGAGCAAAAC
Organism: Clostridia bacterium; assembly: GCA_017939755.1. Lineage (GTDB taxonomy): Bacteria > Bacillota > Clostridia > TANB77 > CAG-508 > CAG-492. Next base: position 27,242 of record JAGBAJ010000046.1, read on the forward strand.
TTACAACAGCAAAAACAACTTTACAAACAAACACACAGCAAGAAAACAATTATAGAATAGTTTTTAAAAATGATATAACACTTGACTTGCTAGGAAATGACAGCGAAGTAAAAAAATACTTCTATCAATTAAAAACACATAAAAACAGCATAAAAACAATACAATACAAAAACAGCAAAAACAACTTTGAAGATATAGAAAACAAAACAACATATCCACCATATGCAAGAAAACTTGACTTGTTTAGCAAAGGTTTAACATATAATCCAAACAGCAAAAAAAGTGTAATAAAAACTTGGTAATCATAAGCCAGTAAAGAATAGCCGTCAAAGGTTATTCTTTTTTATTTTGTTATATATAACAGCCATAAAATAATTAAATATTTTAATGTAATCCAGTAATTTTTTTGCGTCAAATAAAAATAGAACAAATGTTCACTTATTATATACCAATAGAATATTTAATTATTCCAGAAATTGTTTCAAAGTTCCTGCAACTTAAAAATGTAAAACCAATTTCAAGAAATTTTTAAAAAACGCTTGCAATTATTTTTTTATTATGCTATTATATTTATATAGGTATTAAGGGAAATGCCTACTATAAAATTTAATATTTAAGGAGAAAACTATGAAAGAAAACATTTTAAAATTTAAAGTGGAGTTAATTGAGCCACACAACAAATTTGATAGCATATTTTTAATGAGAGAGTACAAAGCCAACTCTCATTATGGAAATGACACTTACATTGCAATTTCTAGGTTGATAAGCAATTTCAGTCAAACTATAAACTATGGAGTAATTGATTGCCGTTATCAAACTAATTACAATATGAAAAAAACCTGTAAACAATATTTAAAAGATTACTTTGGAAAAAACTTAAAACAAATTACTCTTTGCTAAAAATAAAAACACCTGTATTCCCTTGCAGGTGTTTTTTCTTTTTCAAACCATAGCCCAGAAAAAATTTTGCGTCAAGATAAAATGTTATGATTTTTGCCAAAATTAGAACCATAAGAATATTTAATTATTCTGCAAAAGTGAACAAATGTTTTATTTTTTGTTTTTCTTAACTTTTTTATATCTTTTTTACACTTTTTTAAAAATAATTAAATATTTTTTGTAAAATGGGTTGACATATTAAAAAAGTATATGTTATATTTGGGTATGCTTAACTAAGCAAATACATATTAAAGGGGGTTGCAAATATGAGTTATAATGAGTTAGTAGAGTTTATTAAAAACTTAAAGCAAGTAGGTTGCAAAACAATTAAAGACGCATATAGCATATTATATAGAGATGAAAACACAACTCTATACATACAAACACAAATAGCATAATATAATAATTATAAAGGGGTTAAAAAAATATGAATATAAACAAATTATCAAATACACAAATAAACACAAATAAAGGTAAAACAAATCAATTGAAATGCAAATGTAATTTATCAAATGAGTATATATATTATAAAGGTATATGCTTAAATATTAAAAATAATAATACTAAATACATTAAAGATAGTTATTTACAACATAAAGTATTTGATGGGTTATCTTTAAGCGATAGTTTTAAAATTGACTTGCTAACACTAGTTTATTTAGGTTGTAAACTAGTAAATAACAATGATATTGAATTGACTAGTTATAACTTTAAAAATAATCAAAAAGCAAGTTATATTATAACACTAAAAAACGACTTAATCATATACATATATGGTAGTGATGCAAGCGTTAAAAAACACTTTAATATACTAAAAAAATATAAAACTAGCATAAAGCATATTGAGTTTTATACACTAGTTAAACATAACTATACTAGTTATGCAATAGCAACCGATTTTATGGTATATTACCCACCATATAGCAAAAAATTATTTGAGTATAATAATGGTATAGGTTATAATCCAAATACAAAAAATACCACTATTAAAATTTGGTAAAACTTAAAAATAAAAAAGTATATCAAAAAATGATATACTTTTTTTATACTTATTTTATAATATCAATTTTAAGCCATTTTTAAGCCGTTTAAAGCGTGTTTTATAGTTAGGTTGATAAAATACCTTGCTTTGATATAATATGCTTTAAAATGCTTTAAAATGCTTTAAAATGCTTTAAATAGGGGGTATATTATTTTTAGTGTTTACTTTTGATATAGTGAAGGGGGGTAGTTATTGAAAAAGTGAACAAATGTTTTATTTGAAACCCATTGAGCACCCCACCACAAACACCACGCAGTACATTTTCAATCCCCCGAACTACACCCAACTCCAAATCCCCATACACACCCCTATATACCCGTACCCCTACTATTCGGTATTTCCTAATAGCTCCCCTTACCCAGACTTCCGTGCTATCGCACTTCCTTCTCTGTTATAGGGGGGATAGTTTACTATACATATTTATATACTCGTAGGGCGGGTATTTTCCTATGACGGATTTTTATATCTGGCTTATAGGTCTTTAATCTTGTGGCCCGTGTATTATTTAATAGGGGTTAACTCTAAAACTTCGCTAGGCACTAAAATCCATAGGCTGTAATATTTAGCAGTATACTGTGCCTCGTAAAGCCAAGTATTTAACTCTATTCTTTTTAAAGTAATAGCATAGTTATCTGTATCTGGTAAAGTAGGGACTATCTCTTCTATGTAATGTTTTTGTTCTTTAAAGACGGCGATTTCATGGTTATACCCTATTGGCGTGCATGCTAACGCTATGGTGGTAATGATTCCTATAATAGATAATATCATTCCACCAAACAATAATATCACGTGTTCATCCCAAACTCTCTTAAAACATACAATTAAACACACTATCCCCGCAATTATTAGTAAAATTGCTAATATTAATCCTAACATAAATCCTCCAAAAATCTAGTAACATATTCTGGGCTTTGTGTTAAAATCGGCATTTCATAATCTAGGGTCCACTTATTTCTCATTGCTTCACCGTTTGGCGTTGTTACTTTAGTAGGTACTTTAATACAAGCAATACCCCTCTTAAATCTTGTAGGCGTGTCATTCCAGTTAATACCCTTACTCATTAACATATCTTGTAACTGAGAACCGTTCTTACCTTGTAATTCTTTGTGTGAAAAATTAGCCTGGGCCACAGCATTAATTGAGTTCTTTGTCGCATCCCATTGACGCCAAATAATATTATTAACTACTTCTTCTTTAGGAATATTAAACACCCTAGCGTCAAACACTCCTTTAAAAATCTTAAAAGCAAATTTGTCAGCGGTGCCTGGATAAAAACTCTCTAACGCATTTTCGTGTAAACGACACATCATTTCATTAAAATATAAAGTAGCCATAGATGCAGAAATACTTGCAATTTTTTGCACCCTATTATCAAACCAGCCCTCTGTTTCTCTTTTAGTTTCATACAAAACAAGAGTAATCTCATCGCTTTGTGTGTAGCCAAATACACAGTTACCTACACCCTCACACAATCTTTGTAAAGTATAAGTCATACAATTTGAAAAATCTTCGTCAAATGGCTTGGTAAATCCACGGCACAATGTGTGGAAGGCTCGTCCGTCCAATCTAATAATCACAGGTACTTTATCTACTAAATAAGTATTAGTTACCCCCTCATATTTTTTCATTCTTTCCCCTAATGTCATATTTTCCTCCTATGTTTTATTATTTTCTAGGAGAGTATAACATAAAAAACCTGGCTTTGTCAAGAAAAAAGCAACCCGTTAGGATTGCTTTTTATTTTCTTTTTCATTCCAAATATCTATAACTGCTTTAGCATAGGCAATTTCTTTACCAGTCCAGCCTGTTAAAATGGCTTGTCTGTAGCCAGTTTCTGGAACTAACACATTAGTATAACCCGCCGTCTGCACCATAAAAATATTTACTTTAGGATTAACTGTTCTTCTATATTCACGAATAAGTTTATTTACATCTATGTAAGTGCCGTATGCATATTTTGCATAATCTCGTGAATTTAAACCATATAACCCGCCGTGGCCCGCTTGCATATCACTATACACAAAAATATTATCCCAGTGTTCCTTTTCTTTGATCGCTTTATCAAAGAATAACCAAATACCGTTTTCTGTGCCACCACCAACATCACTATGTTTATTTGAAGAAATATCATTAGCCTGAGTTAAAGAGCCATTACGTTTAGAGATAGGAAATACTTTTAACTTATCACCAAATTTACCTACGTAGCCTTCATCAGAATTTTGAGCAGCCAATACGGAACTTAAATTTCCGATTTCAGCAACAGTTACCGAACCATATTCGCTTGTAAATTGTCCCCACGCACTACCAGAGTTGTCAGACAAACACATTGTTTTACCTTCTAATTTTGGTAAATTTTCACGAGCAATATCAACACATTCTTCCAAAGTGTCAACAATAGTAGGAATATGGTGAGCCAAAGTACCTTTAATTGCCTTAATTGCAGAACTGTATCTAAATGGGAATTGTTTTCCAGTTTTAACACCAGCCTTTAATTCAGCCATTAATTCTTTACAATATTGTAAATCATCAATTTCTTCAAAGATATTTCTTAAATTTCTCAATAAAGCCATATGACCTAATTTAGTAGTTGATAAAATTTCCTTCCAAGTTTTTCCTTGAGACCTCATAATTTCCCAAGTTAATTCTTCTTCTGTGACGGCGATTTTACCAGTTTTCATATATTCATCAACCAATTTACTTTTTGGATGCGAAATACAAATCAAATCTTTAAAACCCACACCTGCATTTTTATATTTATTAAATTGATAGCGAGTTAAACCTTCAATCTTTTTAGCCCAACCTCTTTTTAAAATGTTAGGAAGTTTATTATCGCTTTTATGTTTATATAAGTAATATGTTAATTGCACAACAGGTTCATCAGCCCTAGCCATTACCAATTGATTGATTCTATCAAATTCACCAGGGTTAGCATTAACAAATTCTGCTTTTTTAGGGTGTGTAGATGCTCTGACCATAATAACTTGTGGGTTTAATCTCATTAAATACTCTGTACGCAATGTAACGGCCCAATCTAAAGTTGCTTTAAAATCATACGCCAATGCTTCATCAATTACTGTTTCCATAATTTCAGAAGTTCTTTTACCCTTCCATCTATCACTGCCTAACACGTCATCTTCTTTAAATAGATTATGCGCACTATAATATCCATCTTTAATAGTTTTTTCTTTAAACTCACCATCTCTATAATATTGAGGTTCGCCAAAAATTGAAGATGCTGTTACCAATTTTAATGTTTCAATTGGAGAAAGTTCATAAGAAATTCCCCCCATAAAATTTGTAACACTTTTAGTTACTCTTTTTACTTCTTCTGTTTTTACTGCTTTTGTCATATTTTTTAACATATTTGTTCTCCTTTGAAATAAAAAACTGCCCATAAGGACAGTTTATATATTGGCATTTGTGGAGAAAAGAGCGAAAACACTAAAATTAAAGGCAATGCCGCCAACAACAAACTTTTTACATATATCATTTCTCAAAAACGAAGTAAGTGTCTTCTACGCTACCACAAATGAAAATATTTTAAACTGCCGAGAATAAGTGAAACTGAACAATTACGTTGCTCTACCATTGAGCTACTCCCCCACTTGGAGGGGGAGGGCAGATTCGAACTACCAACCTACGGCTTACCAGGCGAAGTAACAGTTTCGGCGCTACGGCATAATTTTATTTTACACTATTATTATAACACTATTTTAATCTTTTGTCAAATTAATTTTTATGTTATTTAAAAATTTTTTTCTAATTCTGCTATATCAATTAACTCTAAAGAGGTGATATTTTCTAAACCAAATTTTTTAATGAAACAATTTGCTCTTCTTTTTGTTGCAAAAGTAAAAGGGACTTCACCGTATTTTACTTTTAAATTATCATAACAATAATCAGTTACATATTTACCTTTACTTCTACCTTTAATAGATTTAATCACATATAACTTCTCATGTTTTTCTTGGGCATCATCAGCATCATATAAACTTTCAATCGCACATTCTTCCATTTCTGTTCTAACTGGGCGGTCGGTAATACCTACATATGCTATTTTTTCAGTAGTTTCAAATTCTTCTGGAACATCAGGACTTACTCTAGGATACCTAATCGCAGTTTTCAATAATTCTTGAATTTTATGAAAATTGACACCAAAAGCCTTGGCAAAGCACATCATTAAACCAACTTGTTCATTAAATTTATCTTCTGGGTGACATTTCGCAACAAATTTTTTACCGTGTATATATAAAACAACGGCTGGGTCGCTTATAATTACTTGAATGTCATTATTTTGTTTTTCCATTTCTTTCTCCTTTTTAATTATCTATAATATAGCATATTTAATTTGCTTTTGTCAAGTAAATAACACCTAAAAAGAAAAAAAGAAGAGAAAATTTCTCTTCTTTTCATTTATTTCACTTTTTACGCTCAAAGTGTCAACGGTTATTTCTCTTATACCATATAAAACTTATTTTTTTATCGTACGTTCAAAAATCACAATTCATAAAAAGAGATTAAATTGTTAACATTATTATATGGTTGTAGCTACGCGGTAAGATAGATTACTTCAACCCGCACTGGCGAGAAAGGTTGGATTCGAACCAACGGTACCTTTCGATACGGCAGTTTAGCAAACTGCTGGTATAAGCCTCTCACCCACTTCCTCAAGTAGCATAGCGTCTTGAGACTTCCACTCAAGAACAATGAAAACCTGTTTATACTCTTTTCCTCATTTCTACAGAGTTAGGTCGACGGCGTCTTTCAATTTTAGAGAAACTAGTATATCAGAAGAAATTACTTCTTATCCCTAAAAAAGCCACTTATATATTAAACATAAATAGGCATATTTCGCCACGCTATGAATTTACAAATTTATCATATGCTAGAGTTTAGGCACTACTAGGACTATAGAGCTTGGATACACCCTTGCGGATTTTACATATCGCTTGCTTTTATTTATTATAGCATTAAGATTATGACATTACGGCATATGGTCGCAATCATCAAACCAAGATACCACCTCGCCTTTAGTTACGCTTCATCGTGTGGAAATTCCTATTAATAGTTTACCTGGTTGCCCCTGTCATCGTACTTTATTCTATTTGAGATATAGACATCTTGCATATGTATAAATTATTTTAGGCGCCTTCTCTGAGTCGAACAGAGACATTTAACTTTCCGAATTGTTCTGAGCCGTTGAACTAAAGACGCCTTGGTAGGAGAAATAAGATTCGAACTTATAATCCCCGCCTTATCAGAGCGGTGCCTTAACCGTTTGGCCATTCTCCTATATGGAGCGATATGTCGGACTCGAACCGACGACGACTGCTTGGAAGGCAGGAATGTTACCACTACACTAATATCGCACTTGGCAGGCCCTGAAAGAATTGAACTCCCACCAAAAGTTTTGGAGACTCTTGTTCTACCATTAAACTAAGGGCCTACGATCTTGGACGGCTACATTTTTATATTATAGTCCATCGTCCAAGGCAGGACTAATTATATAATATAAATCTTTATGCTCCCATTTGTATTATATAATTTTCTAATTTAATACTCACATATATTATGTACACTTATCTATGCTTTCTAAAGTATTAGCACTTATTGGCTGGCGTAGGGGGATTCGAACCACCGTTCATAGAGTCAAAGTCTATTGCCTTAACCACTTGGCTACACGCCATTGCAACCTTGTCTTTCCAAGGTGTCAACTAACTCTCTTAGTACGTCTACATTATAATTAGTATGCATCACAGCAGGACTCGAACCTACAGTCCACATTACGGTGGGTCTTACCATTAGCTTATATGATGTCATCGTGGTGTTCCCACCTGGAATCGAACCAAGATTTAAGGTTTAGAAGACCCTTGTACTATCCGTTGTACTATGGAAACATAATGTCCATATGGTGTCACCGCATTAACATATAGGACTTATACGACTTGATATTCTGGATTTACAAGTTTTACCTGCTACTTAACATATGATTCATTCGCACTCGGTTAAGCTCTTTATTTGAGAAATATCTCTGGTACTTAACGAAACCATCTATCTTTTGACTATAAGTTGAATAGAAACTTATTTATATCTCAAGATTTTCACTTGAACTTTCCCGTATCCATATCGGGCTGGTCTAATATTTAACCTAGATATAATGGCGGGAAGTCTTGGACTCGAACCAAAATCCCTAGATTTTCAGTCTAGTGTATTGACCACCTCTACCAACTTCCCAAAATATTGGCGATACCTAGGGGACTTGAACCCCTGACCTCTAGCGTGACAGGCTAGCGTTCTAACCAACTGAACTAAGATACCACAACCTTATTTTTATGTACCTTCAAACAAATGCAATAAGGAGCATTGATGCTATCTTCCGACATTCAAGACAGACATTAAGAAGCTCCGCTCTCTTCTGCGGACGAACAAGCGTTTTATCTGTACGCTAAAAATCAGACGGCCAACAATATCTGCTTTTAAAGTTAAGTATGCCATTAAATGTTCTCTCTTAACAGGCCTGGCGGAGAGGGTGAGATTTGAACTCACGAACCCTTGCAGGTTAACGGTTTTCAAGACCGCCGCTTTCAACCGCTCAGCCACCTCTCCATTCAAGGCCCTTGAAATGTTTATACAGGACGAGGACCTTTTTCATTGAGCCTAAACTCTCCGATTTACTCATAACTCCTGTTTGGTAGTCCTAAGGAGGTTCGAACTCCTGTTTACACATTGAAAGCGTGTTGTACTAGCCGATTATACGATAGGACCAGATGGTGGAGGTATACGGGATCGAACCGAAGACCTCCTGCTTGCAAGGCAGGCGCTCTAGCCAGCTGAGCTATACCCCCATAATACATTGCGGGCGCTACCCGCTAACTATCTTAGTATTCGACGACTTATTACTTAGGATTATAAGTTTTACCCACCACTTCAGTATACCCTTCATTCGGTTGCTCGGCTAATCTTTATAGAGAAATATCTCTGGTATTTAGCACTACCATCTGCCTTCTAGCTGTGGACAGCAGAAATCCACTGGTCGCGGAGGTGAGACTCGAACTCACGACATTCAGGTTATGAGCCTGACAAGCTGCCAACTGCTTCACTCCGCAATATGCCTGTTTAACCTTAACAGGGAAGGACACATTTGGGTTTTTAGTTGTTACCGCGACAGACCCATTATTTGCTTGTTTAACTATCCTGGCTTAATAAGAAACTATTAACCACTGTGGACTGTTTTATCTAATTAACCCACATATTAATTAGAACAAATACCTTTCTAATAGAACTTGGTATTATCGGATTTATTTCTTATTAATGGCTCCCCGAGTCCGATTCGAACGGACGACCTATCGGTTAACAGCCGAGTGCTCCACCGCTGAGCTATCGAGGAATATAACAAATAGATAATAGAGCGCCGCTGACCTATCTCTAATTGATGATACTTAATATTTTCCAGTTTCTAACATATTTATTTGCAACTAAATATATTTTTCACTTATTAAGTCTAATCTGGACTTTATCTATTTATATATACAATTAAATTAAATCTCTTTCTTGCAACCAATGCTTACTAAACTTAGGAAAATTGAGACCGCTAAATCTCTTCTAAAGTAGGCGGAAATACGTAGCGATTGGAACACAATTTGATATTTCCATTATCTACTTTAAAGATTTATCTAATTGTAATGGTGCAGATAATCAGAATCGAACTGATATGGTATTGCTACCGAGGGATTTTAAGTCCCTTGCGTCTACCTGTTCCGCCATATCTGCATAATTGGAGCTGGTGGTCGGAGTCGAACCAACAACCAACTGATTACAAGTCAGTTGCGCTACCATTGCGCCACACCAGCAAGCGAGAGGGGTGGGCCTTTCACCCACATTGCTTGATTAAGCGTCAAAAGACTTATTATTTAGTCGACCCCCTCAAATATAATTATCACCAGAGTAGATTCGAACTACTTACCTCTCATCAAAATGAGTGCATATACCTTTTCCGCTTCTAGCGATAATTATAATGGTCGGAGTGGAGGGACTCGAACCCCCGACCTCATGGTCCCAAACCACGCAGTCTACCAACTGACCTACACTCCGTAATTGGTTTTTTACCGAGTTTTCCTTCTCGTTGCTTAAGCCCCTTTTGTATCGTCAAAGGTCAAAAATCGTATGCACTACGCCATCTCTGCATAGGGAGAGTAAGTTTACTTTGAAACTTATAAAAGTCATGTCGATCCCATCTGCATTTTTATTCGGGTTTGTATACCTAGGTCCCGAAGGGATGTGGCCAGGAGAGCAAGATTTCCACTCGCAACTGTTTAGCCAATCTAAACTGTTTTAAATTACAACTATCTCCTGATATAAGAATAAAAAATTGCAAGGAGGTGCAAAATTTTATTCTATAGTATTATTATAACAATAAATTTTGTTTTTGTCAAATTAAAATGTTAAAATATTAGCAAAATTAAAGAGAAAAGGGCAAATTTTGCTAAAATATTAGCATTTTTCGTTATGTATAATTCAGTATTATGTCGTAAAGCATTAATTTATGCTAAAAAATATCCCCGCCATATTGTTTTTTAAATTCTAAATGTTTTCTTCTTTCCAATATTCTTTCCATATTAATATTATAAGGACTTTCGTCTAATTCAAAAAAATACAACTTTGATTTCTCAAATATCATATCCCCCTTAGGCATAGCTGGACTAATATTCGCCCAATCTAAATTAACCCTGCAAAGATATTGATGCGGAGTTAATTTTCTCACATATCTATCTTTTTGTTTTTTTTGATTTGCTTGTAAATATTCTAAAATTTTATGGCAGTCTTCATCATCCATAATAAGCTGATGTACATCTTCAAATCCCCACTCATTATTTTCTTTATCATAAAGGCCAACCTTCTCATAAAAATCGGCCATAGAACAAATATCTTTAAAATCTTCTAAATTATATTCAATTATCTTCATTTTTACCTCATTTTTTGAAATTTAATACAGTCTCGGCATCCTTCAATATAAAACTCTATCATTGAAGCGGTGCGATAAGTAAAAGCACAATTTAATTCTTTTCTTGCCTGTTCGCTTTTATCTTCGCTAAAAAATGTAATGGCCCTTTGAATAGAATATAATGTCAATGGCTCAAACTCTACACCTAATCGTTTTTGTAACTGTTCAACCAAATAATCTCCCAGTAACATATCTACTCCTCAATAATAAGAACATTGACTTTTTTAGAATATGCTGTACAAGCGTCAATCGCTATAATACCTGTATTTGTTTCTCTATCTATATCTTTAAATATACCAAACTCTGCCTTTTCTCCAAATTCGGTATATTTTTCTGGATTTTTATATGCCCAAAATGCCGAAGTATGCCAATGCCCAAATACAATAATTTTTCCTTCAAGAAAAATTTTATCTTTATAAGTATATATGCTTTTTTGCCATCTTGCATTTTCCCACACATCTTCCGAAGATTCTCTCCAGCCTTTAGGAATTTCTGGGACCATCCAAGCTCCTAACATTCCAGGTTCGTCTGGAAATTCATCGTGCCAAACTATTGGGAGCCCAGCATGAACAAAAATATAATTTTTTACCTCATAAAAATTAACACAATTCTTAATTAAAGTAAAATAACTTTGTAATTTTTCATTTATTTTTTCATAATCATACGTTCCACGTAAAAAATCTTGCTCTGTAAATCCAGTTAGTTGTATTAAAGTATCAACAGTACCATTTGACCAGTGATGGCGACTAATGCCATTCCAATAGCGCAAATTACTATCTTGGCCCTCTTTTAATTCTTGAAGTAAATTTTTCATTAGGCTCTCGTGATTGCCTTTAATCAAAATCAATCTTCCTAATTGAGAAAACTCTAATAAGAAGTTAAGCAATCTTTGACTGTCAGGACCTCTATCAAACAAATCTCCGCAAATAATTAAATAATGAGTAGGATTGTAATAATCAAATCCAGAATTGATTAAAGCGGTAAAAAATGGATCAAAAAATGAATGTATATCTGAACAAACAAAATATGTTTTTTTCTTTTTTCTAGGCATTTTCAAGTCTCCTTTGTATATGTTGAATATCTAAATTTTTTTCTTTTCCCCATTTAATAAGGAAGTCTAACTCTTCTTTATTACAATGACGGTCTCCTGCTCCCCTAAATTGTGTAATTGTATTATTTTTAACCTCTACCGTTACAAGACTTTCATTTAATTGATTAGTTCGTCTCAAAAATACTATGTTTGTTTGTCCTTTTAAAATCGAATCTACATAACTAGCCACACAATGCCCTAGGTGATAACCTTCATCAACAACCTCGGAAGTAGTTTTAGGAATAACAATAGAGTATTTATCATCAGAATAAGATAAATTAGAAATTTTATTAGATATAGATAACATCACTTCTTCTTTATGTAAATGCTCCCAAGCACTATATGTAAGATTTAATTTATGTTTTTCTGTAAGCCAATTTATTGGATATTTTTCTTTTATTTTGCCAAACATGGTTTTTTGCATATTTAAATAATCATAATATCCTTTAAAATTAAATGAACCTTGATTATAACTTCCGCCTGTTAATCCTTCTACGACCCTTAAATATGCTAAATAAGAACTTAGCCTATTAAATTCTAAATTACCATACTCAATACAAGTTAAGAAATCTTCCACACTATATTTTTTTATATTGTCATAAAATAATGTTTCTGCCTGTAAAAGATTTTCTAAATTATTATTTATTTTATCTTTAGTAATTCCTAATTTTTCTAACCCCTTAATTGCTGAATAAAAATTCATTAAATTACTAGCCGTTGAAACACTATCTCTTGGCATTTTCACTTGAAATTGAGAAAGTAAACCATTTGCATAACTTAAATTATCATAAAAACGCTCGTCTATTTGCAAACAAGTATCTATAAAATCTAAGAAATTTCTATCACCACTAAATAAAAATATTTTACGATTTACCAATTGTTGTATCCTATCCCTATGTTTTAAAGCATATGACATATAATTGGACAAATGTGGGGAAACAAAACCGAAGTCCCAGACCTTGTATTTCAATTCACTAAACGAACAATCTCTATAATCCGTTCCCTCTAGAAATTTAATAATTTGACTAGCCTTGGTAATTTGTGTAATTTCTCCATTTTTCTCATCTTTGAGATACATCATTCCCTGTGACAATACAACCACCAACATTCTAGAAGTAGCAGATGTTTTTCTTCTTAAAACAAAATCACTATCATTTTCTAAAACTATTTCAATGTGAGGTATATTTTTTTTCTTAGGTGCCTTGCTTTGTTCTACCACCTTAACTTCTGATGCCGACTGCCCCTCTTTAATTAATTCTTTTAAACTTACATCGCTCATATTAAAACTCCATTTTTATTTGTATTTCATCTAATTCATCGTTTGATAAAAATAATTGTTTTTGTTGCTCTAATTCTTTTTTGGTAAGAAAATAACCAAATTTACCATTTATTTCAATTTTTTCTAATAAATTCCACTGATTTTCTGTTATTTTCTCATATATTAAACCACAAGCATTATCTCTATTAGTACTTTTAAAACATTTTATCCAATTTACACAAGAGTGATATGTATGAAAATATTTACGCCTTTTTTCTGTGTCTCTTACTCTATTATAAATAACACCCAAATAAAGCCCGAAAGTAACTTCCTCTAATTTTTCTTTATACATTGCAAATACCTCTTCGCTTTAGCTTCAGTTTCAAAAATTGTTGATTCTGGACAATGTGGAAAATGAACATTTGTTCTCATTCCTTGATTACTCATTTTTGCCAAATAATAAATTATTTCTTTCCCATTCCATTCCCAGTATAGTGCTTTCTTGGAATCTTCTCTATAAACTTGACACCATATTATTTCTTCATTACGCACTAAAAAAACAAAGTCATATAACTCATATTTTGGTTTTATAGCTAAATCAGAACGCAATGCACGATCTATAGGACACCAATTTTCGATAAAATCAGGATTATAAAACTCTATTCTTCGCGCTAAACCGCCAGCCGAACAATAACAAATACCTGATGTCATATTAACCTCTAAAAATTTACAATTCAAACATCTATGTTCCATTATGAAAAATCTCCCCTATTAAAACGATACCCATCTCGATTTTCGCAAAATTTAAAATTGCCAGGGTTACTATTTAATTGTTGCCTTTGTATTAAGTCTAATAAATAATCTTTTGGAATAACTTCTCCATACTCATCAACTAAAACATAATAATCTGTATCAACATTTTTGGTTAGCCAGTCTAAAAATTCAGGATAATTTGTAAATTTACCTTGCTGTTCGTGAAATAAAAACTTCCATCCACCGCTAGACTTACCTATATGAACTTTAATTGTCCTATTATCTTCCAACCATCTTTGTAACTCTACCACACTATTAAATTCCGCAATTACTTTCCCATCTTCTGCATATTGAAATTTTTTTACACGTGTTAATGAAGGAATAGCATAATAATTTGTTCCCATAACAATCTCCTTGCATTTAATATAACACAAAAATTTGACCTTTGTCAAGAAAAAATAGGGAAAGACGCCTTTTCCCTATTTTTTTATTTAATTATATCTATTGTTTTTCCTTCATTGTTTAATAAATATATTGGTTGGTTTGAAGATAAAATAAAATGTGTAGTTCCATAATTAATAAATTCAACTCCAAATAAATCTATTGTATTCAACGTATTTTCGTTAATAGCCTCTGGTCCTAAAATACTATCAACTATATACTGTAAATCATTTACATCTGCTATATCAATAGTGCCGATGTTTAATTCCTCATATAGCAACTCTAATAATTGCCTACAAAACATTTCATTAACATTACAGGTAGTTTGATTTTCCTCTCTAACTTTTTGTCGTTGCATAAAAGCCTGTATCGACGTTTCAGATACTTGCTCTCCAAATCGCCTTACCCATATTCTCAATAATCTACCTAAATTCATTCGGTGAGAAATAACACCCTCACAGTTTTCTATGTACTCAAAGGTTTGAGTTGGCATAGATTTTCCTTTTCCTATTTTTAAAATCATTCTGTTTTCTCCTTACTTCTTCTTCTACTACTAAATGGCGTCTTTTTAATAGCCACAATTATTATAACAAAAAAAAGAATAGTTTGTCAACTATTCTTTAATTATACTTTCAGCACTCTCTAATTTCTTTATAATATCTTCGAGAGCGCTCCAAATCCAAATTGCAGAAATTTGAATATCTTTAAACTCACTTTTTGGTTTCTTTTCTTCTATCTCAGTTTTTAATTTTTCCCATCTTTCTTCTAATTGTTTAATAATATCTAGCATTTCTGACAATTTTTTATGTTTTTTATAATACTTTTCATAATCTTTCAATTTATTTTCTAATTCTGTGAAATTGGCAATTCCATATTTTTCTAATAAATCTTCTGCCTCTCCACATTTATTGATAATATTATCAATCATTATTTCTGGAACAGCGCAATATTTTTCGCCTTCCATCTTCATCGTTATTCTTTCCATAGCTTATAATTTTGATAAAAAATCTACTAAAATTTCATCGTGCAGATTTCCTAAATTTATAATTCCCCCTATTCTTTGCAAAATTTTCATAATTGCTATTTGCTCTTTAGTTTGTAAATGAGTGTAAAACGAACGGCCGCATCGTGGACACGTTAACCCCTTTTCTGAGGAGACAATATAAGTACCACAGTTATTACATGACAAATTAGTCACTTCTTCTTTCGGTTTTTGCGTTTCTTCTTTTACCTCAGTCGTTTCTTCTTCTTGTACTTGATTTTTTTCTTTTTCTGACATAATTACTCCTTAATTGTAATTTTTATTTGTTTATATGGATTATCGCAAATTAAATTGCAATATTTTACCAAGGTTGCACTGTATACAGGTCTACCCTCAACCATTCTTAAAATTTTTCCAGTCTCATTTTCTAGCCACGCCCAATCACACAATTGATGAAACATAAAATCTGCGGTATTTATAATATATATTTCATTCTCTGGTATATCTTTGGAACAAAACATTGGTAAGGAATTATTAAACACTACGCAGTTTTGCCCACTTAAATTAACGGTTTCTATTTGTTGATTATGGGATAATAAATATTCCATATACTGTCTCTTAATTTTATGACCACATATTATCATATCCGCTTCGCTATCGCTTTCATCTATAATTCGCTGAATTTCAATAGGATTAAATTTACAGGTGGCCTTGATAGGATTTAATTCTTTATAATCTTTTCTATTTAAACCATATAGCATCTTACTGTCACTAAAAATTTCCTTTAGTCCAATAATTTTCATATATTTAGGATTAGGAATTTCTTTTTTATCTTTAGTAACTGTCTTTGGCATTTCATTATAAAAACATTTGCGTAAATTTTGAGTAGATTCTAACATCATATTTTCAATTTCAAAATTTAATACATTTACAAAAGCCCCAGCGAACATAGATGCGGCCCTAACAGCCTTATCAGAAATTTCAAAACTTGCGTATAAATTTTCCAAGTCCGCTTTTAGTTGAACATAATCATCTCCCCACTTAACCAAACGAATTATGTTTTTACCCCATATATCAGATGTTGAGGCGCGTATCTTACCCATTACCACATCTGCCATTATATTAAGTTGATTTCTAATAACACTTAAATAAACTTCTTTTAAAGCACTTTCTGCTGTCGCTAAACTCACCACTCTTGTTCTCCCATATATTTAATTAACAAATTTATCTTTTCTTTTTGTGTACGACCACTGTCTAAAATGTTCCAGCACTTCACTAAATTTTCAGCCTGCTTTCTTTTCTTCGCCCGCTCTTGTTTTAATTGGCGTCTACGATAATATGTAATTTGTTCTTCCCGCTCTGTTCCGTTAAGCCAAAATGACATATATGTTTCTTTATAATAATCTCTATTATCCTTGACTCGAGAAATGAATAACACCATAAAGAACAAACATATCAACATACTACCGCAAATAATACTCTTATCCTCAGTAGTAATAGTAAGAGGCAAGTTATATATAAGTATTGAGGCCGTCAAGCACAAGGAACTTAAAACAATAAAACTTATTATTAAACATTTTAATAAATGATTATTTTTTTTATATTCATTTAAAAATCGTATTACTGTTTTGTTAGAAGAATATAGTTTATTTCCTTCCCAATTTTCTATAAATACTTTTTCTATATCAGGCTTCATAATATCCCCTTTCTAAATCTCTGTCTAACTCTGTTTTATTTGTATAAATTTTTGATATAACTGATATACTACCATAACAATCTACCTTAGCCGTTAAACGCCACGACTTAGGCATTCTATATATATCATTTTCATCAAGTAGAGACACATCGTGCTCAGGTATCTCTTCTATAGCTTTAACTTCTAATATATAATGTTCTAATAAATTCACTTATTTCCTCACATAGTTATATTCTTTATGGATTCTTTTGATAAAATTTTCTTGCCACTCATAATCTTGTTCTTCTATGTATTCTTCATTTTCATAATTTGGACAATAAAATGGTGTCCCCCATAAAATATCTGCTATATCTTCTAAAACATCAGTCATAAGCCAATTATAGCATTCTTTACACATTTGTTTATAAAACTTATCGTCATATCCTCTACCATAAAAATGTAAGTAAGGATTTCCATGGTGACCATAACCGCCTACCCAGGCATAATGATTACCAAAATCATCCCACATAAAAAAGCAATTATACCCTTCGTAATTATAATCTATCTCATAAAATTTAATATGATTATATTCTCCATAATACACTTCCCTTGAGGGTTTTATTTCCATATCATATGCGCCATCTTCTACAAACCCTTTACCATAATTTTCATTCCCGACACGATGATTTAATCTATATTTATGAAAATTATTATGCTCACCTGTATCATTAATATTTGACTTACTGAGCACTCTACCTACATTCCCATATTTACCAATAGTAAAAACACGATACCCGCTCACTATATCTTTCATAAAGCCATTCTTATCGGCCCAAAGTTTACCATTATTAAATACTAATTGTGTATAATCCATTGCTGCCATACTTCACCTCACTTATTAAACCATATTATTTTCTTTATACCAAAGTTGTTACAAAACCAAAAAATAGATGCCTCATAATCTGAATATTCAACCACATCATTTGCAATATCGAAAGAAATGTCAGTAATTTCATATTCCTGGCCATCTACCTTTACGATAAAACGACCGTAACCATCATAATCTGTAAAATACCCGCCAATACAAAGTTGTAAAAAGTTTCCCACTTCCATAACCTCTCCATATTGGGACACCTCTTTAAGTGTAACCTTAGGAGTACAAGGCATTAATTCATATTTCATATCTTTTCCACCATATCTAAATTATTTGTTAATATTCCGTAATTTTCTGCAATCTCAAAAAAAGAAATAAAATTAGAACGAAAACATCCATTATAATGTTTACCCGTCTGCTCTAAAACTTCATAAACAATTCTATCATAATTAATTTCTTGACAAGTTAAACCAAATGCTCCATTTTTTATAGTGACAAACATTTCTTGGCAATTAAATTTAACTTTATCTCCAGTATATAACTTTTTTTCATTTTTGTCAAGAAAAGTAGAGTACATTTCAATGGTATTGTCATCAACTTCATAAACATCGCCCATAAAACTACGCTTATCACTAATTTCATAGCCGCCACCACCGTCATTTGGGGTCAGCAAATCACCATAAATTATTTCTCCTTTTTCTGGAGACCACGCTTTAAATTCTATTATATCTTCCCAGAACACTAATAATTACCCCCATTACCAAACAATGTTACGCCAATATGCTCCATAATTACTTTACCAAAATTTTTCTTTAATTCATTCCATTTATATGTATGATAAAGTCCTTCCCAACAATTTTCACTAGTTTCCTCATATATACCATAAGTCGTAATTTCTTCAAAAGTTTGAACCATTGGGGCATTAGGTATTTCCAAGCGAAAAGTCTTTGTTTGCCCAAAAATCGTTACTTTGAATATAATCCATAAAGAATATATCGACCATCCGCAAGCAGAAATGTTTTCTATCTCTATTTTAGCATCTGGTATAGTGTTAAATAAGTCTTGGGTTAACCATTTTACAAGTTTATTATACTCATTTTCCTCTACTTCCGCATCTTTATACGAATGAAAAGCCTCAGTTAAATTTATAAGTGAGCAAAGCTCTCCATAATTTAACATAAAATTTTTATATGTTTCAAGGCAGTCTCGTTTAATAGCCACTATATCATATTGTAAATTTTTTATTTCATTTTCTTTTTCTATTATTCTATGTAGTTTTTCCTCTAATGTCATTTTTGCACCTCACAAATAAAGCCACAATCGGCAAATAATTCTATTATTGATTTTTCTCCGTGTAATGTTCGTTGATGTGATGTTCTAAACTCTCTTTCTTTTTCATAAATTAGTCTAATTTTACCATCTTCAAGTTCAAACTCTTGCTTCCAAAACTTACACAGATCATAAATATTTAATCCCACTGAAACTACCGTTTTATTTTTATATCTTGCTATGGTAGGACGGCACATTCCAATTTGTTCTAAATAAACACCATCTCTCAAGTTAGCGTTTTCATATTGTTCAATCTTAGAATTTAACTCTTGTATTTGCTCCAATCGCTTTACCGCCAGATTTTGGCAAAATATTCGCTCTTCCTGTTCTGTGCGGAAGTTTTGTCGCAATTCTTTTAATTCCTCTTCCTGTCGTTCTAGCCAATCAGAATGTAAATCTTCACTCATTAAAGTATCAATATTACTAGCCAGTTCTAACTGTCCTGCCTCCCTGGCAATATCTAATGCTTCTTCTCTAGAAACAAAATCGCCGTCAGAAGTAATAAATCCCTGCTCAATATATGCAAGTTCTACACCACCAACATACTCTGAAGTGATTTGATAAAAACATTTTGTATGGTCAAAACCAGTATAAAGTTTATTTTTATAGCGAATCGCCGCCTTCGTAATTATCTTCATTCGTTTCATACTTCCTTATTTGTTCATTTATAATAACGTGACAATCAAATATATCGTCAAATAGTAATAAATATTTATTAAGAATATTCCTAGCCGTCTGCAATTCTTTAATTGCAAGTTGATTATTAATATTTGGACGGCGAGTTTTTCGTTTCCACTTTTCTTCAAGTTGTAATTTATACATATCTCTTTGTCGAATAAGCCTTCCGTTCTGTTCTTCTAATTGAGAAATCACGCCTTCGTACCAATCTTTATCTTCTAACTCTGCTATTCTTTGGTCTTTTTCGTTAAGTAGTTCTACAATGTCATCAGTATGGTATGTAAGCCCCGTTTCAGTATCTTGAATAATACCCCCTGCTTCATATTTATATCTTTCCACTATTATTTCCCCCTTATTTTTTTAATAATTGACGCTCAAGTTCTTCTATTTGTTTATCAATAAATTTTAACAAATTATCATCTATCTTTAACTCGTCATCAACATTTATGGTTAATACGCTATCAGGATCGTCTATATTATCTGGGGTCCTATTTGCTTCACAAAACTCTTTTACTTGTTTTAATTTTTGAATACAAAGTAAGCCCTCATTTTTTTCCAGTTCAGATATTCTTCGGTCTCGTTGTTCTAAATCTTCTCTCAGTTGCCAATTTTGATATGGCTCATCATCACCAACCAATAAAGTCCTGCACCCTTTACAAGTTTCTTGTCCGTTGTGCTCACAGGTATAACAATTTACAATATAGTTTTTACTCATACTATTCTCCTTTTTTATCTAAATAATAGGATTCGTATAGTTCTCTTAAATCAAGTGTTATATTTCTTAAAAATTGCTTATTATATGGTTTTTCAAATTCAGGTGTTTTTTCTAAACACTCAATCAAAATGTTTAAGTGACTTCTCATTATTCTTAAACCAGTTAATAATTCTTGTTCATTTTCCGCTTTCATACCATTATCCCTTCAATTCTTCCAGTTTTTTAAGTGCTTCTTCTTTGGTGACATATACCCAGTCATAACCATTTCCGCAAACATCGTAATATACAAAATCTGTATGAGTTTCTTCCTTTTCAATAGTTATACTATCTATAGTTATTACGTATATATCATCACTAGATACAGCATAAACTTCTTGCCCAACCTTAAACTTCGGTACAATCGCATTTTTCAGTTTTTCTTCTAGGTCTTTAATAGTATCACACATAGCAACCCTAGTCTCTGCTAATAGTTTTACATTCTCGTTGCTCTTTACAAGTTTTGCTTCTAGTTCTGCTATTCGTTGGTCTTGATTATAAATTGTTTTAAGTAAGGCATCTACCATATTAATATTTTCACTCATACTATTTTCCTCTACTTTATCTCGTTTATCAACTTATTCTCTTCCCAACTATCAGGGATATTGCTTATCCAACCACAATGAATAGACTTAATTGTTCCATCTGGTCTATAAAACTTTTGAGCATCCCACCCCTTATAGATTGGTATACCTAAATCAAACTTCCCTTGTTTTATTGAATATCTTAAAACATCACTAACAATAATAATAAAGTCCTTTTTTATTTCAACAAGATACCTTAAAAACTCTCTCACTTGGCTGAACGGTGGATTTGTTATCACAATATCGTATTTGTTATAATCAACTTTTCTCCATTCCTTGCCATCTTGTTTAACATCGTAATAGCAATCTTTTAAGTATTTATATATATTACTTTCTCTTGTGTCGCAAGGACAAATAATTTTCTTACCTCTTAAATCATATTTGTGAAGTTCTCTAACCACATCTTTATACATTGTGAAAAACTCATCATCAAATGTTTTTCTTTTACTAGTCTTAATCTGTTGCGCCATTTATTCTCCTTTATCGTGTTGGCGGGTTAGTTGTTACTGACACTTTCTAAAATATCCCCTATACCTAATTTTTCTTTTAAACTAAATAAAACATTACACCAATATACATCATAATTATCTGTTCTTTGTAATTCAACAACGTCTTCTGTTAACTTAAAAGCAATATTTAATAATTTTAATTCATCTTCAGTAAAATCTTCTTTCTCCATACTACTCCACTCCCTTTTTAAGTTCTTCTATTTGGTTGTCGATTTCTTTATAAAACTTTAGTCTTTCATCAAGATTAGCAAACTTAATCAAATACCCATTTTCATCAGTTTTATTAACATTTGCTTTCACTTTCTCTAACTGCTCAATACAGAACAAGATTTTATCTTGGTTTATTGGACAACTTGTTGCAGCATACTTTCTAAGTAATCTCTCTTTCTCAGCAAGTTCTTGTCTTGATTTTGTATATTCTCTTTCCAAATTTATGTATGATACATACAACTCATTTGCCGACTCAAACTTACCAAACGCGGGAGTGGCTTCGCTATTACTTCTCTTCATTTGTTTTTACCTCATCTTCTAACAACTTAATTTGTTTATCAATTTCATCTAATAAGCCATCATAATAGCCTTGATTTAAACTTGAATTTT
Source organism: Clostridia bacterium (assembly GCA_017939755.1). Classification (GTDB taxonomy): domain Bacteria; phylum Bacillota; class Clostridia; order TANB77; family CAG-508; genus CAG-492. The sequence goes on from JAGBAJ010000046.1 coordinate 49,748, forward strand.
TTAAAGCCCTGTCTAGAGTTTCTTCTATTATTTCTTTGACCGTATTAAGTTTCTTTTCCGCAAACGAAATTTTATCTTGATTAAAAACCTTTAACATTACATCTGTCATATACACATCTTGCACTTTATCTTTATCTAAATAAAATCTATAAATATGTGTATTTCTTACATCCTCAAGCTCTTGCCCTTTTTCTGCTAATTGTTTTTTTAACTGTGCGTTTTCAGCAATTAAATCATTTTGTCGATTTACATAAGCCCTTGCATATTCAGTAGACCATTTCTCAAGTTCTTTTTCATCTTTTGTAAGTTTATTTTTTAATTCGGCATTTTCTGTTTTTAACTCAACAACTAACTCACTAAGTTTGCGCCTTTCTTCTAAACTAGTACTATACATTGCTTTATAGTCGTGTTCTTTATATGTAGATAGCTCATTTCTTAATTTAGTAATTGTTTCGCAATATTGATGATGCATAAAATCAATTTCGTCCATTTTTCCTTAACGGCATCACGAACGCAACACCGCCTTCCCCCTTAATAACTAATATTTTACCAACATATATTTTATATTTAGTAAAGCATCGAGTTAACATCTCAACTTGATATTTAGGAAAATTATCATAATTATCCGTCTCTTTCCAGTCACTTCCCTGCACGAAATCCCCCAACAATTTCTCTACATCAGGATGCTCTCCCTCTGCCATAACTAATCCCGCAATCTCGCCGTCAGCAATAACTCCCCAATATCCATTGGTAAGATATGTTTTGCCATCGCGATAAAATGCTCCTGCGAGCCCTGGCCTATTATATTCTTTACTATGTTCTTTCCGCTCTTCTCTTTCTAACATACGAGCGAGACTTTTTAAGTTTTTCACTTTGTATTTTCTCCTTTGGTTGTTCTACCCTACTTTCTCGAAACGCTAAAACTAACAACAACGACTCTAACTCTGGCGTCATCTTAACCCTAACATTTCCAGCAGGCATTTCTACATATAAACTTTGTTTTGTGACAGTGGCTATACTTTTAATAATTTGCTCCATATTTTTTTTGCATCCTTTTCATATCTTGAATAGCTAGTTCTTGGGCATACTCTAATGTATCCGCTCCCCACCATCCTGTCTTGTATTTATGAGAACCTTCTTCTTTTGGATCATATACTATTGCAGAGTATTTACATTCACACAGAAGTGTCCCCGTTCTTATTTCCCATTTCCATCCGTTTGGTAATTCCATTCGCATCCATCCTTTCTATTATTTCTTTTAATATCTCAGCAAGTGTTACTTGATTTTTTGCCAGACTCTGTAACGATTTGTGTACTTTTAATATTTCTTCGTGTATCACTTTTTGGTTCTCTAATATCGTTTGCTCTTTAAACATCTTTTTTACCTCACTCATAACTTATCATATTTTTTCCCCCTTTGTCAAGTAAATCGCGCCCCTATTTTTTTCTAATGTGAATTTTAATGTAAATCGAGCAAAGACACCGTAAGGTGGCTTGGACGTTGGGTTGGGGGAAGTAGGGCTTTGAGTGATGGGTTGTTGTTTGGAGTAGTGGGTATTGTTGGGGTATTGTGGTTAGGTTTGGTATTGTGGTTGGGGGGAGGTTTTCTCAATCACCACACCCCCCTTAATTATATTCCGAGCCGACTATAATATTTCCCCCCTCTAACACATCATTTAAGACCATTTTTAGCCCGTTTAAGCCACGAAAATAAAGGGATTGATAAATTCTTCACCGACTAATAAAAAAACGCCTAAAAACACTGTTTTAAGCGTAAAAAAATAAAATAACCAATAAAGTACCTTGTATAGCCGAGACTATACTTTTTCATTAAAAAAGCCCTATCAATTATTGATAAGACTCTTTATACTTTATTTAGTTATCTTCTCTTATTAATATTCTTACTGGAGTACAATATTTTAACTTATTAAGCCTTATATGTTTCTCTGCATCTTCATAAGTTAAGAACTTAGGTATATAATCACTTAGCAGGCTAACAGCACTATTTGATAAACCTGTATGGTCCACGTAATAATTATCACGAGTATCTTTAATTACATACCAATATTCTGCTTCCCAGAACTTCATTCTATTTGGTATAACTATATCCATATTACATTTGTCACAACATCTATTACCTCTTGACGTCACTAATGGTCTTATATCATTTCCCATTCCTTCATATTGTTTACCACATATAGAACAAATGTTTGCTTTACCTTCTAGAGCGCCTTTACTATTATATAGATTATCATAATACTTCTTTTCTTCTAGACGCTCTTTATTCACTTCTTCTTCTAATAATTTTAAATAGGTTAATACCTCTTTGACTGCTGACTGTGTGAAGATTACTTCTTTTAACCCCTTACGCCCCTCTAGATTATATATCATATTACCTAGTGCGTGATAGTCTACTGGTATTGACATAAGAACTCCTTTTAGTGTTAGGACCATTTAGA